>CAZWXF010000003.1:52176-77205 GCA_964638055.1 uncultured Bifidobacteriaceae bacterium
TCGACGGGCTCGACCAGCGTTCTGGGGTCTCGACCGACGGGGTGGCGGGTTAGGGGCTACTCGACCTGCCCAGCGTCGGCCAGCCGCCGCCGCTCCGCGACTCGTCGGACGATGAAGACCAGGACTGCCACCGCGATCCCCAGGTAGATGAACGTGCTGACCGCGTCGATGTGCTCCTCCACGAGGTGCCACTGGGAGCCCATGACGTAGCCCGCGCTGAGCAGCAGGCCGTTCCAGATCGCCGAGCCGAGCGTCGTGTACAGGCAGAACGGCCCCAGCGGCATGGCGGCCGCACCGGCCGGAAGCGAGATCATGCTGCGAACCCCTGGGATGAGCCGGCCGAAGAAGACGGCTGCGCGACCGCGCCGGGCGAACCAGGCGTCCGCGCGGTCGATGTCGTTGCCGGTGACCAGCGGCACCTTCGTCAGCCAGCTGCGTGTGCGCTCCTCGCCGAACGCCCGACCTCCCCAGTAGAGGATGAGGGCGCCAGCCAGCGACCCGATCGTCGCGCACAGGAATGTCAGGGCTCCGTTGAGCTCGCCGAAGTACACCAGGGCGCCCGCCGCAGGGAGGATGACCTCGCTGGGGATCGGTGGGATCACCGACTCCAGCAGGACGAGCAAGCCGACGCCGACCTCCCCCATGGCGTCGATGACCCGGAGGATGAACCCGATGAGCCCGTCGTCCGCGTACGGCGCGGCCTGGTCGACGAACATCACCGCCCCAGCCTGCCAGCCCTGGCGACGTGACGTGGGGATGACGCGTGCGGGGATCGGGGGCACCTGTCGGCACCGGTGGTCCTCCCTGTCCGTGCCTTCGAAGGAGTGCCAGGGTGACGGGCACCGCCTGAACGTCTGCGTTCTCGAGGTCCCGTTCCAGGTGACCGGGGTGGGCATCGGACCGGGCCTGGCTTCGGACCGGGCCTGCTTCGGACCGGGCCTGGCTTCGGACCGGGCCTGCTTCGGACCGGGCTGGACACCGACAACGACAGCAAGCTCCCCCCAAGGCTGTCACCGCCTGGTCAGGGCGAGTGCTGGGGTCGTCCGGGGCCAGCGGGGCGGCGCGTCGATCCGAGCGCCGGTGGGCAAGGATCGTCCTGTGATGGACATGCCCCGCGAGCTGTTCGAGGCCCTCGTCAGCGACGCGCTCGACGAGATCCCGCCCGGGCTGGCGCGGCTCATCGCCAACTGCGTGATCCTCGTGGAGGACGATCCGCCCGCGGGTGCCCGGCTCCTCGGGCTCTACGAGGGCGTTCCCCTGACCGAGCGGGGCTCCTACTATGCGGGCTTCCTGCCCGATCGGATAACAATCTTCCGCCGGCCCATCCTGGCGATCTGTGACACGCCCGAGGATGTGGTCCACGAGGTACGCGTGACGGTCATCCACGAGGTCGCCCATCACTTCGGGATCGACGACGAGCGCCTCCACGAGCTCGGCTGGGGCTGACGCGCGGGACTCGGGGTGCCAGGCGTCGTGGCAGCGCTGGGTACCGGCAGAGCCGTGTGGCCGGACCCCCCGCGGCGCGCGCCACGGGGCCGACCCGTCAATAGTCTGGGGCCACGTCGTCCAGGGAGGCATCCCATGTCGCAGCCCACGTCCACCCAGCCCGAACCGGCCAGCCCGGGTGCTCGACCGGCGTTGGCGGTCCTCACCTCCGGTGGCGACTCGCAGGGCATGAACGCCACCGTGAGGGCGGTCGTCCGAACGGCCATCAACCGCGGTGCCGACGTCTATGCCGTCTACGAGGGACTGCAGGGCCTGGTCGACGGTGGCGAGCGGATCAAGAGGTTCGACTGGGGCTCGGTCAGCTCGATCATGCACATCGGCGGGACGGTCATCGGCACCGCCCGCTCCGCGGACTTCCGCCAGCGATCGGGCCGGCTGCGCGCGGCGGCGAACCTCGTGGAACGGGGCATCGACCGCATCGTCGTGATCGGCGGCGACGGGTCCCTCACCGGGACGGACACCTTCCGAGCGGAGTGGCCGGGCCTGCTGGCCGAGCTCGTGGAGCAGGGCACGATCAGCCAGGACCAGGCGGACCTCCACCGCCACCTCATCATCGCCGGGGCAGTCGGCTCCATCGACAACGACATGGTCGGCACGGACAAGACCATCGGTGCCGACACGGCGATGCACCGGATCATCGAGGCGATCGACGCCCTGGCCTCGACCGCTGCGAGCCATCAGCGGTCCTTCGTCGTGGAGGTGATGGGCCGGCACTGCGGCTACCTCGCCATCATGTGCGCACTGGCCGGTGGCGCGGACTACATCCTCATCCCCGAGATCCGCCCCGGCCCCGAGTGGAAGGACGACATCGTCGCCCGCCTCGCCGCCGGCCGGGCCGCGGGCAGACGGGACAACCTGGTGCTCGTGGCCGAGGGCGTCGCGGATGCCAACGGCGAGCCGATCACCCCCCAGATGGTCGCCGATGTGATCACCGAGCGCCTGGGCGAGGACACCCGTGTCACGATCCTGGGCCACGTGCAGCGCGGTGGATCCCCCAGCGCGTACGACCGCTGGATGCCCACCATGATGGGCTACGCGGCCGCGGTCGAGGTCCTGGAGGCCGGCGAGAGCCACGTCTCGGCCCTGATCGGAGTGCGCAACAACCGGATCGCCAAGACCCCGCTCCTGGAGGCGGTCGCGGCAACCAGGGCCATCCCCGGGATCATCGAGTCCGGTGACTCAGCCGCGGCCATGGCCGCCCGCGGATCCTCGTTCACGGAGATGTTCCGCGTCTTCGACGGCATCGCCCGGCCCGAGCCCATGTTCCCGGGGCAGGGGACGCGGTTGGCGATCATGCATGCCGGCGGCCTCGCCCCGGGCATGAACGCCGCTGCGCGCGCCGCCGTCCGCTTCGGCATCTCCCGGGGGCACGAGATGGTCGGCATCCGCGGCGGGTTCCCGGGCCTGCTGACCGGCAACGTCGAGGAGATGTCCTGGGGCGCTGTCGAGGGGTGGGTCGGACTGGGTGGCGCCGAGCTGGGCACGAGCCGTCGCACGCCCGACGCCGAGGACTTCGCCCAGGTCGGGGAGGCGATCGCCCGGGCCAAGATCGACGGACTGCTCGTCATCGGTGGCCACCGCGCCTACGAGGCGGTGTACCGGCTGCGGGCGCGCCGCCCGGAGCACGAGGGGCTGCAGGTCCCCTTGATCCTGCTACCGGCCTCCATCGACAACAACCTGCCCGGCTGGGAGATGTCCGTGGGGGCCGACACCGCCCTCAACGTGATCGTCCGCGCGGTCGACACGATCAGGCAGTCCGCCTCCGCCAGCCGGCGGGCCTTCGTGGTCGAGACCATGGGTCGCAAGTGTGGCTTCCTCGCGATGCTTGCCGGGCTGTCGGTCGGAGCCGAGCAGGTGTACCTCCACGAGCAGCCCATGACCCTGGCCCGGCTCGAAGACGACGTCACAGAGATGGTCACGGGATTCGCGGCGGGCCGGAAGTTCCACCTGTCCATCCGCAACGAGCAGGCCAGTGAGGGCTACACGACGGACTTCCTCGTGCAGCTGTTCACCGAGGAGTCCCGGGGCCTGTTCGACGTGCGCAAGGCCGTCCTGGGCCACATCCAGCAGGGCGCCAACCCGACGGCGTTCGACCGCGCCCACGCCGCCCGGCTGGCCGCCCACTGCGTCGACTGGCTGACCGGCCGGGTGCTGGCCGGACGGGTCGACTGGAGCTACACCGCCATGGTGGGCGAGACGATCTCCACGGCGCCGGTGCGCCGCATGGCCGAGGTCGAGGACATGGTCAACCGCCGCCCCATCAACCAGTGGTGGCTCGACCTGCAGCCGATGGCCGAGGAGCTGGCGCGCTCCCCCCAGGAGCGGGGCACGGCGTGAGGGTGGACGACTCGCACGTCATCGAGTCCGCGATCATGAGCATCCATCCGGGGCGCGAGGAGGACTTCCTCGCCGCGCTGGCCCGGGCGGAGGCCACCGTGCTCGCGCGCTCGCCTGGGTTCATCCGCCTCGGCGTCCATCGGGGGATCGAGCGGCCCTCGACGTTCCTGCTCACGCTCGCGTGGCAGACTCTCGAGCATCACACGGAGGTGTTCCGCGGGGGTGAGCTCTTCGCAGAGTGGCGGGCGCTGATCGGCCCGTACTTCGCCGAGCCGCCGAAGGTCGAGCACTGGCAGGTGCTGGGCCCGGCGCCCGCAGAATGAGGCCAATCTCACATTTCTTGCGGGATGGGGGGCTCGTCCGGTAGCGATTGCCGGGAATTGTCGGCCCGGTGGCGGCCGGGGCCCTCGCTGCCTGCGCTCAGAGGGCGGCCGTGGGCCGTTGGGGACGTGCTCACGCACGACGAGGCGGCTTCGGCGTCCCCGCCAGCCGTCCTCCTGGCAGCCCGCGAGAATGCATGGTGCACTCTAGGAGTAGGCGTCCGCACGGGGTGCCAACTGACCACTTGGAGTGCGCAGCAGATGACGATCCCAGGTCTGGAGAACCCGCCAACACGTAACAAGAAGCTCCTCGAGTGGGTGGAGCAGGTAGCGGTCCTGGCAGAGCCTGACCGCATCGAGTGGTCCGACGGCTCGCAGGAGGAGTGGGACCGGCTGTCCCAGCTGCTGATCGACTCGGGCACCTTCATCCGCCTGAACCCGCAGCTGCGCCCCAACTCCTTCCTTGCCCGCTCCAACCCCTCGGACGTCGCCCGCGTCGAGGGGCGCACGTACATCTGCTCGCTCGAGGAGCGCGACGCCGGACCGACCAACAACTGGGCGGAGCCGACCGAGATGCGCCAGACGCTGCGTGGGTTGTTCGCCGGCTCGATGCGCGGACGCACGATGTACGTGGTGCCCTTCTCGATGGGCCCCCTGGGATCGCCCATCTCAGAGCTGGGCGTCGAGATCACCGACTCCCCCTACGTGGTGCTCAACATGCGGATCATGACCCGCATGGGCAAGGCCGCGCTGGACCTCATCGGGGCTGACGGCGACTTCGTGCCCGCCCTGCACTCGGTCGGGTACCCGCTGGTCGACGAGGCAGGCACGCAGCGCGAGGACGTCGCCTGGCCGTGCAACGACACCAAGTACATCGTTCACTTCCCGGAGACCCGCGAGATCTGGTCGTACGGCTCGGGCTACGGCGGCAACGCCCTGCTGGGCAAGAAGTGCTTCGCCCTGCGGATCGCCTCGGCCATGGCACGAGACGAGGGGTGGCTGGCCGAGCACATGCTCATCCTGAAGCTGACCGGCCCGACGGGACAGGTCAACCACCTCGCGGCGGCCTTCCCGAGCGCGTGCGGCAAGACCAACCTGGCCATGCTCGAGCCCAGCGTCCCCGGCTGGAAGGTCGAGACGGTCGGCGACGACATCTGCTGGATGCGCTTCGCCGAGGACGGTCGGCTGCACGCGATCAACCCGGAGGCAGGCTTCTTCGGCGTCGCTCCCGGGACGTCGTTGAAGACCAACGCGAACGCGATCCGCACGCTGTGGGGCAACAGCATCTTCACCAACGTCGCCCTGACCGACGACGGCGACATCTGGTGGGAGGGCCTCACCGACGAGAAGCCCGCGCACCTCATCGACTGGAAGGGCAACGACTGGACCCCCGAGTCCGGCGAGCCCTCCAGCCACCCCAACAGCCGGTTCACCGCACCGGCGTCCCAGTGCCCGATCATCTCGGACAACTGGGAGGACCCGGCCGGCGTGCCGATCGACGCCATCCTGTTCGGTGGGCGCCGCGCGACGAACGTCCCGCTGGTGAACGAGGCCCGGGACTGGGCGCATGGCGTGTTCATCGGGGCGACGGTCTCCTCCGAGACGACCGCTGCCGCCGTGGGGGCCGTCGGCGAGCTGCGTCGCGACCCCTTCGCGATGCTGCCGTTCTGCGGGTACAACATGGCCGACTACTGGGGCCATTGGCTCTCGATCGGCGAGGCGACAACGCCCGAGAAGCTGCCACGGATCTTCCAGGTCAACTGGTTCCGCAAGGACGCCCAGGGCAAGTTCCTCTGGCCGGGTTTCGGGGAGAACAGCCGCGTGCTCGCCTGGATCATCGACCGGGTGAACGGTGTCGGGGCTGCCGTCGAGTCGCCGATCGGAAGGGCGCCTGCGCAGGGCGCGCTGTTCCTCGACGGCCTGGACCTCAGTGACCAGCAGCTCAGCGAGCTGTTCTCGGTGGACAGGGACAGCTGGCTGGCCGAGTGCGACCTGACCGAGGCGTACTTCGCGAGGTTCGGCGACGCGCTGCCGGCCGAGATGACCCGCCAGCTCGACCTGCTTCGTTCGCGGTTGGCTGCGCAGGCATAGTCCAGCAACGTGATCGGACGGCCCCCGTGAGTGAACGCACTCGCGGGGGCCGTCGGCTGTGCGGGGCACGTGAGCCGACTGCTGCGCGCCCCTGAACTGGCCTCACGACCGGTCGTGGTCGCCCTCAGCGCCCCAGCGCGGCGATGGCAGGATTGCCCGATGGACGTGGATCTGCGGGGCCGGGACATGTTGCGTGAGGCCGACTTCAGCGACGTGGAGCTGTCGCGACTGATCGACCTGGCGGCTGACCTCAAGGCGGAGCGCCGTGCTGGGGTCCGCTCTCAGCGACTGGCCGGCCGCGTCATCGCGCTGATCTTCGAGAAGACCAGCACCCGTACGCGATGTGCCTTCGAGGTGGCCGCGTACCTGGAGGGCGCCCATGTCACCTTCCTGGACCCGACCTCGTCACAGCTGGGGCACAAGGAGTCCGTGGCGGACACCGCACGCGTCCTGGCAGGGATGTTCGACGCGATCCAGTTCCGGGGGTCCGAGCAGGAGACCGTGGAGCGCCTGGCTCAGGCCGCCGACGTCCCGGTCTACAACGGGCTGACCGACCAGTGGCATCCCACGCAGATGCTCGCCGACTTCCTGACGATGAAGGAGCGCAGCGCAGCGCCCTGGTCGGAGGTCTCGTTGGCGTACGTCGGCGACGCCCGCAACAACATGGGCAACTCCATGCTCGTGATGGGCGCGATCATGGGCGCCGACGTCCGGATCGGCGCGCCCCGGGCGCTCTGGCCGGCCCAGGGCGTCCAGGACCTGGCTCGCGCGCGGGCCGAGGCCAGCGGGGCCCGCCTGCTGCTCACCGAGGATCCCCGGGAGGCGGTTGCCGGGGTGGGCTTCGTCCACACCGACGTGTGGGTCTCGATGGGCGAGGAGGCGAGCGTGTGGCAGGCGCGGGTGGACCAGCTGCGGCCCTATCGCGTCGACCCGTCCCTGATGGCCGCGACCGGCAGGGACTCCTACTTCATGCACTGCTTGCCGGCGTATCACGACACCGACAGCGCAGTGGGAGCGCAGGCAGCGGCGCGCTTCGGCCTGGCCGACGGGCTCGAGGTGTCCGACGAGGTCTTCGGGTCGCCACGCAGCATCGTCTTCGAGCAGGCAGCCAACCGGATGCACACCATCCGGGCGTTGCTCGTGGCGACGCTGACGAGCTGACCCTCCTTCCCTCCGGGCCATGCGCGGGTCTGCCTGTCCTCAGGGCGGCCCGCAGCACCGGGCCCAGAGACCTGGGTGCACAGGTCCTCACGGGACGAACCGAGGGGTGGGTGGCGCTTGCGCCCACCCACCCCTCGCACCTGTTCGATCGACCTACCAACACCCGGGCTCGCATCCGGTGAGCGAAGACTAGCGCCCCAGCAATGTGCTCGGGGAGACGGCTAGCTCGATCTCCTCGGCGGCGGCCGCCGCGCCCTCTCCCCGTTGTCGTGGGAAGTGCGCGAGCTCTATCCGTAGATAGACGCGCTCCCGCTCCTCCTCGGTCATGCCACCCCACACGCCATAGGGCTCACGCGCCCTGATCGCGTAGTCCGCGCATTCGACGCGGACCGGACATCCGGCACAGACCTCCTTCGCTGCCCTGTCGCGACGCAGGCGCGCCAAGCCCCGCTCGTTCTGCGGGTGGAAGAAGAGGTCCTGATCAGCCCCCCGACACGCTCCCATCTCCTGCCATTCCCAGGTCGCGTCCAAGGGGACCTGGGAAAGCGGCTGTTGGGGCATCGGCTTGCTCCCTTCTCGTGACGCGTCGGTGTCCCGGCTCGTCGCGGCTGAACTCGTTGTGCGCGCGTGCCCGAGTCCGAACGGACTCACCGGGAGTCAGGCGGAGGGGGGAGGATCGTCTCCATCGGCAACCGGATCGGCACGCCCACGCTACGCATGGTGAATGACCTTCATATCCGGCGAATGGATGGTTTGGCGGTGGTACGAACGTACTGTCCATCACCCAGCGTGTGGAAGTTGAAGGAGAATCAACGTCAAAGGACGCCCAGCGGGGCCGCAAGTGACAGATCGATGACGACCAGGCTGACTCTTCGTGATCGGTGTATAAGATCACGAAGAGTGGGAAGTCAGCGACTTCATATTACTCAGAGTGACCGTCCATATGCTTCTGCACCCGTTTCCCGGGCCGCGGTCGTTCCGTACGATGGGCGCATGCCCGCTGAGAACCAGCCCCTCGACAGCCCCGAGACGAGCGGGGGCACCGCGGTCCTCGAGCGAACCGAGGTCACGGATGAGGGTGAACATGACAGGTTCGCGCATTACGTCCAGAAGGACAAGATCGTCGAGAGTGCGGTGATGGGCACTCCGGTCGTCGCCCTCTGCGGCAAGGTCTGGGTGCCGGGCCGGGATCCTTCGAAGTACCCGATCTGCCCCGACTGCCAGAGGGTCTATGAGTCCCTCCCCGGCTGAACGTGCCCTCCTTCCTCGTCACGATTCCTGATCCGCCCGGGCTAACGCTGGGCTATTGCCCAGCCAGCCTGAGGTCCGAGCGGGCGCAGTGGTGCGATCATCGGGGCGATCCACGGAGGTCGACATGCCCCTGACTCTGAACGAGCTGCTCATCCGCTGGGCCCGGACCTGCCTCGTGGCCCTGACCGTCGTCGTTCTGGCGGCATCGTGCCTCGCGCAGTTCGAGGTGACGGCCTCACCGGCGAAGGCAGCGGCCGCTCCCGGCTCGGCCGTCGCCGGATGGGCTCCGCACTGGGCCCTCGCCGACGCCGTCGGCGCGGTCGAGGCCAACGGATCCGTGATGGGGGAGGTGTCGCCCTTCTGGTTCACGGCCAAGGCCAGCGGCGGATCGGTGACCGTGACCTCGCCCACCTCCGCCGCTGCTCGCCAGTCGGCCCTGGGCAGGTTGCGCGCCAAGGGTGTCCATGTCCTTCCCACGGTCGCCGACGGCAGCAGCGCGGTCGGGGCGATGAGCGCTGCGCTGTCCACCGCGTCCCGACGGGCCGCTCACATCAAGCAGCTGGTGGCCCTGGCCCAGCCCTACGACGGGCTGGAGCTCGACTACGAGAAGTTCGCGTTCAAGGACGGGCGCGCCACGTGGGCCAGCACGCGGCCGCGCTGGGTGGCGTTCATCCGCGAGCTGTCAGATGCACTGCACAAGGCTGGCAAGCGACTGGCACTGGCCGTGCCTGTCATGTACGACGGCAAGCGAACCAGCTCCAGCGGCTACTGGGTCTACGACTACGCCGCCATCGCCAGCAGCGTCGACTCGCTGCGGATCATGACGTACGACTACTCCGTCAGCCGGCCCGGCCCGATCTCTCCTCCGTCGTTCCTGAACCGGACCCTCTCCTACGCCGTCACCGCGGTCCCCGCGGCGAAGGTCCGCATGGGGGTGCCTGCCTACGGTCGGCTCTGGGTGGCTCGCAAGTCCGACGGTTCAAGGGCGATCACCGGCACGTGTCCAACGGGAGCGCTGCTGGACACGAAGACCTTCACCGCTGTTGAGGCCATGGAGTTCCTCACCGAGCGCGCGGGTGGCAAGTCGCCGACGCTGCGGCTGGACGCCACGACCCAGGAGCGTGTCGCGACGTTCACCCGCAAGTACACGGGCAAGACGCCGAGCGGGAAGAGCACGTCGTGCACGGTCAAGCACGAGGCGTGGTGGGTGGACTCCGCGGGCGTGGCGGCGCGGCTGCCCCTGGTACGTCAGTACGGCTTGGCCGGGGTCGCGCTGTGGCAGCTCGCGGGCGTGGACGCCGCCACCTGGTCGGTCCTGCGGGCATTCGCCGGAGACCTCAAGCCCGCAGCGACCAAGCTGGCCCTCCTGGCTCCCCCGGTCGTCCCGGCGGGTCGACCGTTCACGGTGACCGCCACCGCCCTGGCCGGCACGGACGCGATGGCTGGGGTCCCGGTCAAGCTCCAGTCCCGCTCCTCGGGCGCCAAGAAGTGGCGCACGGTCGCGACCGTTGCGACCGACGCAGCCGGGCGGGCCACCTTCGCGATCCCGCAGGCGACGAGCACCACGAGATGGCGGGCACGCGTCACGGCCGACAGGACACGCAGGGCGGCCAGCGTGCAGGCGCGCACGCAGGTCGCAGCTGTCATCGCGGCGGTCCCCTCCGCAGCGGCGGCGGCGGCGCGCAAGCAGGTGACGATCAAGGCGTCCGTCCTGCCCGGACGTCGTGGTGTGCTCCTGCGCGCACAGGTGCTGACCGACGGGAAGTGGCGCAACGTCGACCGAGATCGGACCAGTGGCAAGGGGCGGGCCACGCTCAAGGTGCGCATGGCGAAGGCGGGACCGCTGACCGTGCGGGTCATCTCGGTCAAGGGACACGGACTGGTGCCTGGCGCGACGGCCCCGATCACGATCGCGGCCCGGCGCTAGGCAACACGGCGGGCACCAGGCAACACGAGGCGACGCGTCGCCATCCCCAACGGGTCCCGCGCGGCACCAGCGTGGTCCCACCCTGGGGTCAGCGGGGAAGGTCCTTGTCCAGGGCGTGCACGAGGTGGTCCTGGTGATAGGTCAGCCAGTGGTAGATCAGCAGGTTGGCATCGCGGGGATCGTCAGGGTCCAGGTCGTCGTCGTCCTGGTCGTTGTCGTCGGTGAGAGCCAGGCGGGTGCCCAGCGTGAGTCGGAGGTCGTTGAGGGCGCCGAGCCAGGCGGCGGACTCCTCCGCGTCGAGCTGGGTCGGGTCGGGACGGGCCAGCGTGCGCCCCGCCACCCCGAGATGAGCGAGCTTGATCGCGCGCAGATCCCGAGCCGTGAAGCGGCGGAAGTCGTCGGCCTCCTCGGGATCGTCGTAGGCGTCGGGGAAGAGCCGCCCCAGGACGGGATCAGCCGGGCGCACGGCGGCGTCGTCGATACCCACCATCCGGGCCAGCGGGTCATCCTCCCCGCGGACGGTGTGGGCCTCACCCAGGAGCTCGGCCATCTGGGCCAGCAGGCCGCCGAGCACCTGCCGCTCCTGATCGGGCAGGTGCAGCCAGATCTGTCCGTGTCGGTTGCGCCGGAAGCCGGGGGGATCCAGGAGTCCCATGGGGAGCGCCTCAGCGGTCCCTGGTCAAGGTGGCCCACAGGCCGTACGAGTGCATCGCCGCGACATCCCGCTCCATCTCCTCGCGACTGCCGGTGGACACTGCCGCCCTGCCCCTCTCGTGGACGTCGAGCATGAGCGCCTCCGCCTGTTGCCTGGGGTACTTGAAGTAGGTCATGAAGACGTAGGTGACGTAGGACATCAGGTTGACCGGGTCGTTCCAGACGACCGTGACCCATGGCGTGTCCGGGGCGGTGGCTGCATCCTCGGCGCTCTCGGCCCGGCGCGTCGGAGCGATCGTCACGGCGACATCGTGGCACTAGATGCTGTCACGGGGAAAGGCGCCCCGTTGGGCATCGGCCCTCAGGTGCCCGCCACCCAGTCGGGGGTCCGCTCCACCGAGGCCACCTCGGGCCCGAGGAACCGTCGGCCCAGCGTGGCGAAGGGGGCCGGATCGCCGGTGGACAGGAAACGGTGCGTGGGAGTGCCGCTGGCGTGGGTCCGGTCCAGGCGCGCACCGGCCAGGGTCCGGTACACGTCCTTGGCCGTCTCCTCGGCGGAGGACACCAGAGTCACGTCCTCGCCGCAGACGTACGAGATCACGCCGGTGAGCAGCGGGTAGTGCGTGCACCCGAGGACGAGGGTGTCGATGCCGTGGTCGAGCAGCGGATCCAGGTAGCCGTGCGCGATCCTGATGACGTCCGGACCGGTCACGATGCCGGATTCGACGTAGTCCACGAACGCCGGACAGGCCTGCGTGCGGACGTCCAGGTGCGGGGCGGCGGCGAAGGCGTCCTCGTACGCCCCGCTGGTCACCGTCGCGATGGTCCCGATGACCCCGATGCGCCCGGAGCGCGTCGCTCGGACAGCCCGACGAACGGCCGGCTTGATGACCTCGACGACGGGGACCGGGTATCTCTCCCGGGCGTCTCGAAGAACCGCGGCCGAGGCGGAGTTGCAGGCGATGACGAGGGCCTTGACACCGGAGTCGACCAGGTGGTCCATCACGTCGAGGGCGAAAGCCCGCACCTCGGCGATGGGCCGGGGGCCGTAGGGACCGCGAGCCGTGTCGCCGACGTAGAGGATCGCCTCGTCGGGCAGCTGGTCGATCACGGAGCGGGCGACAGTGAGGCCGCCAACGCCACTGTCGAAGATGCCGATGGGCGCGTCCGGGTCGCCCACCCCCGGACCGGCGACCGCGGCTCCGAGGGCAGGTGCCAGCGACATGGGCCCATTCTGGCCGCTCAGGGGCGGGCCGCGCCGTCCGGCGGATCGGTAGGGTGTCCAGGGCGGGGCGCCGGCCACGGGACTTGCGTGATCCGAGCGTCCTGACGCCGAACCGTGACGAGGCGAGAGGAGGTCCCGTGCGCCTCACGATCGTCGGCTGCGCAGGTTCCTTCCCCGCGCCGGGCTCTGCCGCGTCGTGCTACCTGGTCGAGCATGAGGACTGCCGGATCGTGCTGGACCTGGGCAGCGGCGCGCTCGGCCCGCTGGCCGCCGCCACCGACCTGCGCGCCATCGACGCCGTGCTCCTGACCCACCTGCATCCCGACCACTGCCTGGACCTGACAGGCCTGCATGTCGCGCTGTCGTACCACCCCGAGGGGCCACCACCCCGCCGGCTGCCCGTCCACGGTCCCCACCGGACCGGGCGGCGCATCGCTGATGCGTACCGGGCTGACGGGGCAGACCCGATCGACTCCCTGGCGAGGGTCTTCGACTTCCGCGAGCATGCCGAGACCTATCGGTTGGGGGCGTTCACGATCAGGACCGTGCGCGTGGCCCATCCGGTGCCGGCGTTCGCGTTCCGGGTCGAGGCAGGAGGTCGCAGCCTCGTCTACAGCGGGGACACGGGAACCTCGCCCGCCCTCGTCGAGCTGGCGACCGGGGCGGACCTTGCCCTCTTCGAGGCCTCATTCCTGTCGGGCGAGGGCAACCCCGACCACGTCCACCTGACGGCCGCGGAGGCCGCCAGCCACGCCCGGGAGGCTGGCGTCGGGCGGCTGATCCTGACGCACCTGGTCTCGTGGAACGATCCGCTGGCGACGCTGGCCGAGGCGCGCACGGTCTACGAGGGGCAGCTGGGCCTGGCCGCTGCCGGGATGGTGGTGGAGGTCTGATGCGATCCGATGGCCGCGCGTCCGACGAGCTGCGGCCTGTCCGCTTCGAGCGAGGCTGGCTGGACCACGCCGAGGGCTCGTGCCTGGTCTCCTTCGGGGCGACGCGGGTCCTGTGCGCCGCGTCCTTCACGCCCGGGGTTCCGCGCTGGCGCAAGGGCTCGGGCTCCGGCTGGGTCACTGCCGAGTACTCGATGCTGCCCCGGTCCACCAACACCCGCTCGGATCGCGAGTCCGTGCGCGGCAGGGTGGGTGGGCGTACGCACGAGATCTCCCGGCTCGTGGGCCGCTCGCTGCGAGCCGCGATCGACGTCTCTGCCCTGGGGGAGAACACGATCGTCCTGGACTGCGACGTTCTGCAGGCCGATGGCGGCACGCGCACCGCCGCTATCACCGGTGCCTATGTGGCCCTGGCCGACGCTGTCGCCTGGGCCAGGGGCGCCGGCCTGGTCAAGCCGGGCGCCGAGGTGCTCACGGCGAGCGTGGCAGCGGTGAGCGTCGGCATCGTCGACGACGTGGCCTGCCTCGACCTGCACTACGACGACGATGTGCGAGCGGGCACGGACATGAACGTGGTGATGACCGGGGACGGCAGGTTCGTCGAGGTGCAGGGCACCGCCGAGCGGGAGCCGTTCGATCGCGCCATGCTGGTCAGGCTGCTGGGCCTTGCCGAGCTCGGCTGCGAGCGCATCACGCAGTTGCAGCAGCAGGCACTGGCAGCACCGGGTCCGTCGCACCGGAGCCAGTGACGACCTCGCCTCGTGCGGGCGACGACGCCGTCCGGCAGGAGACGGGTCGGGCGGTCGAGTGCGACCCGGAGGAGGAGCGATGACTGCGAAAGTGGTCCTGGCAACGCACAACACGGCGAAGTCGGCCGAGCTGCGCCGGATACTGGCCGAGGCAGGCCTGGACGTGGAGCTTCTCGACGCGACCGACTTCCCGGACCTGCCCGTGGCAGCCGAGACCGGGTCCACCTTCGCCAGCAACGCCCTGACCAAGGCCCGGTCCGCGGCAGCGCACACCGGCCTTCCCGCGGTCGCCGACGATTCCGGGCTCTGCGTGGATGCACTCAACGGGATGCCTGGGATCCTGTCCGCCCGCTGGGCGGGCGGACACGGCGACGACGAGCGCAACCTCGACCTGGTCCTCTCCCAGCTGGAGGACACGGCTGACGAGCATCGGGGCGCTCACTTCTTCTGTGCGGCCGCGGTCGCGCTGCCGCCCGACGAGGGGGGGCATTTCCCCCACTGCCGCGTGGTCGAGGGGATGCTCGACGGCTCGCTGCTGCGGGAGCGGCGGGGCACCAACGGCTTCGGGTACGACCCGATCTTCGTCCCCTACGGTTCCTCGGTGACGACCGCGCAGATGTCGGCGGCCGACAAGGACGCGATCAGCCACCGTGGGCAGGCCTTCCGGGCCCTGGTCCCGGTGCTGGCGGATCTCATCGAGAGGCCCGGCCAGTCCTGACACGTGGCCCATCCTGACGCGCCACCAGTGCTGACGTGCCTCCGGCCTCGGGGGCTCGGCCGGCGCGGTCTTGGTCTCGACAGGCTCGACCAGCGTGGTGTTGGCGGCCCCGTCGGTCGGGCTTGTCGAGGCGAGGGCGTTTTTGTCGGGGGTGGTGTTGGCGGCCCCGTCGGTCGGGCTTGTCGAGGCCAGGGCGTTTCGTCGGGGGTGGTGTTGGCGGCCCCGTCGGTCGAGCCTGTCGAGACCAGGGCGTTTCGTCGGGCGCGGTCTCGACGGGCTCGACCGGCGTGTCGTGATCAGAGCGCCTTGGCGATCGCCGGCTTGGCCAGCGACGCCAGGAACGCACGCGACGGGTAGCGGGGATGCGTCGTCGATGGCGTGCCCTTGCTCCAGTCCAGCTCAGCACGGTTCACCCGCCCCAGCTCGACCCACACGAGGCGGCGACCCTTCGTGGAGACGATGTCGCGGTACGAGCCGGCGTTGACGGCCGTGAGGTGGTACCGCCAGGCGAATGACCTGCCCTCGACCGCGGGGCTCCGGACGGCCCGCTGCCCGCTCACCGAGGGATTGATGCCCTCGCACACCAGGGCGTACCCGGTCGTGCTGCGCACGGAGGCCCGGACGCGGGCCATCGCCGCGCGGGCCTTCGCCCGGCTGCCGTACTCCAGGACCAGGACCCTGCCCTGGATCGTCCACGGCTGGCCGGGGACGGTGTACTCGAAGAACTGGATGCGGCTGCGCGCGGCCGGGTAGACGACGGCCTGGGTCGCCTCCGGGCGGCCCGTCGTCGCGCAGTCGGGGTCAGGGATGGGGTGCTGATCAGTGGGCGCGATCGCGAAGGTCGCCAGCGGTCGGGAGAAGTCGAGGGCTCCGCGGACCTGTCGGCGCGTGAGGAACTCGTCGCGATGGATGGCGGTCGGGGCACCGACGCCTGAGGCGACCTCGCTCCGTGCCCTGCCCGGGACCGGTCGGGAGGCTGTTGCAGCCAGCGCGTGTGCGGGCAGTGCCGGTGCAGCCAGGGCGGGTGCGGGCAGTGCGGGTGCGGGTGCGGGTGCGGGCAGAGCGGGCTGTGCCGGTGCTTGCAGACCGAGCCCGGGCTGTGCCGGTGCGGGCAGTGCCGGGGCCGCCAGCGCCATCGCCAGCCCGCCGACCAGGGCAGCTGCCCACGTCAGGTGATGTCGCCGCTGACCCGCATCCGGACCTGAGGAGGTGGGGACAGGTGCGCCGTTGCGGGCCTGTGACGACATGCGCGGCACCGTACTCGCGAAGCCGGGTGAGCAGAAGGTGCAGAGCCTCGCCCTGGCCTGATCCGGTGTGCGGGCGACGGGACTCGAACCCGTACGTCTCTCGGACACAGGAACCTAAATCCTGCGCGTCTGCCAGTTCCGCCACGCCCGCGTCGGTGCCGATCCTCTCACCCACGTGTCGGGACGCGCCGAGTCGGAACTTGCGGGCATCCGAGGCAATCACTATCTTTCCCACCACCCAAGTAGGAATGCTACGGAAAGGAATATCGCCATGATCCGCAAGCCCATGCAGATGGCAGCCCTGGCTGCCGCCGCGATGCTGGCCCTCACTGCCTGCTCCTCAGGGACGGCAAACGAGTCCAACCCCACGGCAGCTCCTGAGGCGGTGAAGACCCTGCGTCTGGGGTTCTTCCCGAACCTCACCCACGCCCCGGCCCTGGTGGGCCAGCAGGGCGGCTTCTTCAAGAACGCGCTGAAGGACCTGGGGATCACTGTGACCCCCACGGCGTTCAACGCCGGACCTGACGCCGTGACCTCGCTGTTCGGCGGATCGCTGGACATCTCCTACATCGGGCCCAACCCGACGATCAACGCCTATGCCGAGTCCCAGGGGTCTGCCATCCGCGTGATCGCGGGCGCTGCCTCGGGCGGGGCGGCCCTGATCGTGAAGCCGGAGATCAAGTCGATCTCGGACCTCAAGGGCAAGACCCTGGCCACGCCGCAGATCGGCAACACCCAGGATGTCGCGCTGCGACACCTGCTCAAGGAGAACGGTCTGAGCACGGACACCCAGGGGGGAGGGGACGTGAAGATCGCCCCCCAGGCGAACGGCGAGGGGCTGACGGCGTACTCGACGGGGAACATCGACGGCGCCTGGGTGCCTGAGCCCTGGGTCTCCGAGTACCTCAAGGCAGGTGCCCACGTCCTGGTCGACGAGAAGACCCTGTGGCCCGACGGGAAGTTCGTGACCACCAACATCGTGGTCCGCACGAAGTTCCTCAACGATCACCCGGATGTCGTCGAGGCGTTCCTGAAGGGCCACGTCGCCGCACTGCAGGAGATCGCCGATCACCCGAAGGAGGCCGCTGAGGCCGCGAACGCCAGCCTCAAGGCGCTCACGGGATCGGGGCTGGCCGCCGACGTGCTGGATCGCGCGTTCGGCGAGGTCGACTTCACCGCCGACCCGCTGCCTGCGACCCTGAAGACGTCTGCCGACCACGCCGTCGAGGTCGGCCTGCTCGACAGCGCGAAGCTGGATGCCGCAGGCGGCCTGCCGGGCACGCTGTACAGCCTCGACCTGCTCAACAAGGTCCTCGCCGACGCCAAGCAGCCCACGGTCGCCCAGCCATGAGCGAGACACTCGTGGCCGGGGACCGGTCGGTCGCCGGGCTGGCAGCCGGGCACGCCTTGAGCATTCGTGGGCTGACTCGTTCGTTCGTCACCAAGCAGGGCGTCGTCGGCGCTCTGCGCGGCGTCGACCTGGACGTCGAGCACGGACAGTTCGTGGCCGTCGTGGGGGCATCTGGGTGCGGCAAGAGCACTCTGCTCTCCGTGGTCGCGGGGTTGGACAGTCCGAGCGCAGGGACCGTGGCCCGTGCGAACAAGGTGGCCCTGATGTTCCAGGACGCCACCCTGCTGCCGTGGCTGACGGCACGGCAGAACATCGACCTGGCGCTGCGGCTGCGGGGAGTCCCCGCAGCCCAGCGTCGGGGTCGGGTCGACGAGCTCCTCGAGACGGTCCGCCTCGGAGATGCGGGGCATCGACGTCCGCACGAGCTCTCCGGCGGCATGCGACAGCGCGTCGCCCTGGCACGTTGCCTGGCTCAGGACACCCGCATCATCGCCATGGACGAGCCCCTGGGTGCCCTGGACGCGATGACCCGTGATCACCTTCATGACGAGATCGAGCGTGTCGTCTCCGAGCAGGACCTCACGGTCCTGTTCGTCACGCACAACATGCGCGAGGCGGTGCGCCTGGCCGACCGCGTCATCCTCATGGCCGAGGGCCGGATCGTCCACGAGCACGTCGTGGACGTGCCGCGACCCCGGTCGATCGACTCCGCGGAGGTCGCGGTTCGCGCTGGGGACCTCACAGCGCTGCTCCACCGATCCGGGGAGGGGAGGACCTGATGACCACTGTCCTGACCCCCGTGGTGGAGCGTCCGGTGACCCTTCCGGCCGGGTCTGGCTGGGGGCGCCGGATCTGGGCATGGAGCTGGCCCAAGCTGCTCGCCGTCGCCATCGTGCTCGCCGCCTGGCAGCTCGTGGTCTGGTCCGGGTGGCGCCCGGAGTACGTGCTGCCCGGGCCGGCGGCCGTGTTCGCGGTCCTGTGGGAGAGCATCGGCACACCCCGGTTCTGGCAGGGCATCGCCACGACGATGACCCGCGCAGTGCTCGGGTTCTCCCTGGCGCTGGTCATCGGCACGTTCGTGGGCATCCTGGTGGCCCGGATCCGGCCGTTGCGTCTGGCCGCCGGGGCCCTCATCACCGGCCTGCAGACCATGCCGAGCATCTCGTGGTTCCCACTGGCCATCCTGCTGTTCGGGCTCAACGAGCAGGCGATCCTGTTCGTGGTGATCCTCGGTGCCGCGCCGAGCATCGCCAACGGCGTGATCAACGGGATCGACCACGTGCCGCCCGCGTTCCTCCGGCTCGGAACCGTGCTGGGGGCCGGCCCGATCGCGCAGTACCGGCACATCGTCCTGCCAGCGGCCCTGCCCGCCTACGTCTCGGGCCTGACCCAGGGCTGGGCGTTCGCGTGGCGCAGCCTCATGGCGGGCGAGCTGCTGGTGATCGTGGCGGGTCGGCCCTCCCTGGGAGCCTCTCTGGAGTTCGCCCGCCAGTTCTCGCAGGCGGACCTCCTGCTGGCGACGATGTTGGTCGTCCTGATCCTGGGGATGCTGGTCGACGGCGTCTTCTCGTCCGCATCCCGGGCCCTGCGGCGTCGCTGGGGCCTGGCGAGCTGAATCATCCACCCGTCGCGCGAGATCCCTAACAGATCGGTGTTGTATGTACTCCGTGCAGGTCTCGGCGCGTGTGGACTACGGAACTCGGGCCATGGCCGAGTTGGCGAGTCGCCCAGCGGGGGACTGGGCGACCGCCGACGAGCTCGCAGGCCTGCAGGGGCTTCCCGTGAAGTTCCTCGAAGGCATCCTGACCCAGCTGCGCCGTGCCGGGCTCGTCACGAGCAAGCGGGGGGCGGAGGGCGGCTACCAGCTGGGTCGGCCCGCCGACCAGATCGTCGTGGCGGAGGTGTTCCGGGCCCTCGAGGGGCCCATCGCCACCGTCCGCGGCCAGGCGCCCGAGGACATGGCCTATCCCGGGGCGGCCGAGCATCTGCGTGACGTGTACGTCGCCACCAGGGCTGCGCTGCGGTTGGTGCTCGAGCACGTGACGATGGCCGACATCGCCAGCGGAGAGCTGCCCCCCGATGTCCAGGCCTTCCTCGCGGAACCGGGGGCCTGGGAGCGGCGCTGAGCCCGGAAAGGGTCTGAGATCCAGTCCGCCCAGGCGTAACGGGGCGTTGCTGGCGCGACAGGATCTTGACCGGCGTCGTCGGTCGAGCTTGTCGAGACCACGACGCCAGGCCCCGTCTTCAGACGCCGAGCTCCCGGCGCAGCTTCGCCACATGCCCCGTGGCCCGCACGTTGTACATGGCTCGTTCGATCCGGCCCTCGGCGTCGATGACGAAGGTCGATCGGATCACCCCCACCACCTTCTTGCCGTAGAGGACCTTCTCCCCGTACGCGCCGTAGGCGACCAGGACCTCGTGCGTGGGATCGCTGGCCAGGGGGAAGGTCAACGCGTCCCGCTGCCGGAACCGCGCCAGCTTGGCCGGTTCGTCCGGGGAGAGCCCCACGACCGCTATGCCGCTGGCGGCCAGGGCGTCAAGGGAGTCGCGGAAGTCGCAGGACTCCTTGGTGCAGCCGGGGGTCATCGCCGCCGGGTAGGCGTAGAGGATCACCCGCCGCCCCCGCAGGGCCGAGAGGCGCACCCGCCCGCCCGCATCGTCGGGAAGGTCGAAGTCGGGCGCGAGGTCGCCTGGGGCCAGGTGGCCTGCCATCTGTGTCTCCTCTCGTGGCTGCGTAGTCGATGCGGTTCAGTGAGTTGACCGAATCGACTACGCAGCGAATCAGCCGAGAGTAGTCTCAGCCGGCGGCGGGCCGTGGCGGTTGCCGTCGCCGCCCGCGTAGGGTGTGGCCCGGATCGCGACTGCGAGGAGGATCGGTGGCCGAGAAGAAGGCTCAGTACGCCTGGAGTGAGCAGAAGCGCTCGGCGGACCAGATCGAGGCGGACATGGCCAAGAAGCGCGAGCGCCTGGCCGGCACGCTGGGCGAGCTCGAGATCAAGCTGGCCCCTGCGAGCCTCTCGGAGCGCGGCAAGTCGGCGGTGCGTGGCTACTACGTGGGCGACAGCGGCCCGCGCTGGGATCACATCGCCATCACGGTCGGAGCGGTCGGCGCGACCATCATCGGCATCAGGGCGTTCAGCCGCAGCGTGCGCTGGCTCCTGGGCGAGCAACGGCCCGTGAAGATACCGAGTGGCGTCGTGTTCGTCCCCGTCGCGTCGGGCTCTGTCGGCAGCGTGGGTCAGCTGGAAGCAGCCTGACCGTACGCTGACCCCGCCTTGCGGGGCCTGGCCGCCCTGGTGGCTCAGGAGTGGCTCAGGCTACGGGGCCCGTCTCGGCGTCTTCCGCGCCGGCCAGCTGTTGTTCGGGCACCGCGTGGGGGGCCTCGAGTCTCGTCTGGGCGTTCGCGCCGGCAAGAAGGGTCGGGCCGATCGTCCCCACGGCCAGCGCGATGATGGTCAGGGTCGCCGTCGCCACGTTGACAGCGGCGTCGGCGACGATCAGCTCCGGGTGATCCGGCGTCGTTCCGGCCGTCAGCGCCATGAGGTCGGCAAGACCGTGGAACATGTACGTCCCCGGGATGAGTGGGATCACCGGGGCGAAGGCGAAGATGGGCGTGGCCTGGTCGAAGCGCGGGGAGATCACCGCGGCGGTCAGCCCGACCGCGATGGCAGCGACGAAGCTCGCGAAGGGCAGTCCCGCGCCCGCGTGCTGCATCAGGGTCCGCAGGAGGTGCGCCGCCACGGCCAGGGCGACGATTCCGGGAAGCGTCCTGCGGGGGACCGAGAAGACCAAAGCGAATCCGAGCACGGCGAGGCCCGCCCACAGCGACATCGCCCACTGGATCGGGTCACCGCTCACGTGAGCGCCCCTGCCAGTGCCACCGAGACGGTCAGCCCGACCGCGGCCGAGGCCACGACGACTGCGCTCATGGCGAGCTTGACCATGCCGTTGAGGTAGTGGGCAGTGAGCAGGTCCGCCGTTCCGTTGAGCATCGGCACTCCCGGGACGAGGAACAGGGCACACGCTGCCAGGGCGGCGTCCGCCTCGGTGCCCATGTGCAGCAGGTTCGTGCCCATGGCGACGACGAACCCGGACACGAAGGCCGCGGCCGTCACCGAGACGAAGGGCTTGTGGTGGGCGCGGACGAGCGTGTGGCGGACCCAGGCTCCTGCCCATCCGCCGAGGAACGCCAGCAGGATGCCCTGCTGCGAGGCATGGAACAGCCCGGCGAAGGCCGCGGTCGACAGCCCGAGGGCCAACAGGACCCAGCCGGTCCGGTAGACGGGCGTCGAGTTCCGGATCAGGGTCAGGCGTGCCTGCACCTGGGCGGCGCTCAGCCCGTTGCGTTCGGTCTCCTCCACGAGCCGGCGAAGTTGTGTCAGCGCGTTGAAGTTGATCCCGAAGTGCCCTGCGCTGCGCCCTCCCGTCAGGAGTCCGCCGCTGCCGTCGGCGACCGTGATCGAGACGTTGATCGACGAGATCGCGCAGTGGCAGCGGGTCACGCCGAGGGCCAGCGCCGTCCGCTCCATGAGGTCGACCGTGCGCTTCGTATGCCCTCCGGACTGCTGGACGAGCTCCCCTACGTCCAGGGCGATGTCCATGGCGTCGGCCAGGTCAGTCACGCCCCCGAATCTATCGCCCGGCCCTGGAACCCCTGCCGCCCCATCACGTCGGCCGTCGCTGGTCGCGGGCTCCCAGGCCCCCCCAGCAACCCCCAGATCGGACGGGCACGAGTGGCGTCAGGCAGCCAGGCCCGCTTGAGTTGCCCCATGCCCAGACGCATCCTCGACGCGACAGCCCGGGATCTGGCCGGATACGGCAAGGCCGAGAAGCTGGCCGCGATCCGGGGCTCGGAGGGGCGCACGATCGCCTCGGAGATGATCTGCCCCGCGATGCCGTTGGTCTATGACGTGAGCAATCCGGAGCTGGCCGCGAGCCAGGGGGCGGACATCATCATCCTCAACGTGCTGGACGTGTGGGCGCCGGCCGTCCAGGCCGTTCCGGCCGAGTCCCCGGACGATGTCATCCGGGTGGTCAAGCGCCTGACAGGCCGACTCGTCGGAGTGAACCTCGAACCCGTCGATCCCACTGCCGAGCTCGTGACCGCTTCCGACTTCACCGACGCGGGCACGGCCGGGCGGCTGGCGACTCCCGAGACCCTGCGACGCGCCGCCGAGCTGGGCGTCGATCTCATCGTCCTGACGGGGAACCCGGGCATGGGAGTGACGACCAGGTCGATCATCCGATCGACCGAGGTTGCCCGCGACGTGGTCGGTGACGACGTGATCATCGTGGCGGGGAAGATGCACGCGGCAGGGACCTCCGAGGCCGGATCGGGGATCATCGACGTCGACACGATCGAGGCGCTCGTGGCGGCGGGGGCGGACGTGGTGCTGCTTCCGGCGCCGGGCACCGTGCCCGGCTGCCACGAGGCAGGGGTCCGTGGCTGGGTGGAGGCGGCCCACCGCGCGGGGGCTCTGACGATGACCGCGATCGGCACCTCCCAGGAGGGCGCCGACGTGGACACGATCAGGGCCATCGCCCTGATGGCCAAGATGACCGGCACGGACATCCATCACCTGGGCGACTGCGGCTACTACGGCATCACGCTGCCGGAGAACCTTGTCGCCTACGGCTTCGTCATCCGCGGCAGGCGTCACACGTACCGGCGGATGGCCATGTCCCTTCTCCGGTAGACCCTTCCGGGTCGCGATGCCCGAGGATCGGGGGGTGCGTCTGCCGGATCTGGGCGATCGAGGACAGGGCTGGGTGGTGCTTCAGCTCGCCGTCCTGGGTGCGATCCCGCTGGTCGGGGTCCTCTCCCCGGGGTGGCCGGACGCCCTGGCCACGCCCATGATCGTCGTGGGGGCTGTCACCGGAGTGTTGGGCGGCGTCATCAGCGTGGCGGGAGTCGCCGGCCTGGGCCGTTCCCTCTCCGTCTTCCCCGAACCTGGCCCCTCCGCCGAGCTGGTGACGTCGGGTATGTACGGCCGCGCCCGCCACCCGATCTACGGCGGCCTGATCCTGGTGGGTCTGGGTATCGCCCTCGCGTTGTCGGCGTGGGCGGTGCCCGTGGCGGCCCTGCTCGCCCTCGTCCTGGACGGCAAGAGCAGGGTGGAGGAGCGTCGCCTGATGGGACACTTCCCGCCGTACGCCGAGTACCGGTCCCGAGTGCCGCACAGGTTCTTCCCGGTCTGATCCCCTTGGGACGCGAAAGGTGTACCTGCCGGCGGTGGTGATCACCGCTTTCGCCCCGTCCATGGCGCATCAGCGAGTCGATGTCGAGCATGTCGCCGCGCACCATCCTGACCCCTCTGTCGCCAGACGTTGCGGATCGAGTCGGTGCGCAGACGGACCAGCGCACCGAACAGGTTGCCGCGGTCGAGCAGCTCGTTCAACGACCCACCACGTTCCCGGTGCCGCCGACCACGGGCGGGCCTCATCCGTGGCTTCTCGCAGGGTGATCAGATTGCTTCGACGTTCGCGGTGCAGCCTCACAACGTGATCAATGGCAGCCGTGTCATGTTGTCCAGCAGTGATCCGGAGGCGGACCGCGCCCTCTCGCTGGCGTTCTGGGGCTACCGCATGTTGACGCGGGTGGCGGGTGGCTGGGCTTCGAGCCGACGGCCGCGGAACTGGCCTCCGAGCTGGCGTCGGAGGCCTCCCAAGCGATGCAAGGTCGTCGCGCCAGCCTCCTCGTGCACGTCCCGGAACGACCGCGCCCACTGCTTGAGCATCCAGGGCGGGCGAAGACTACGATCCCACGTGAGGCAGGCTGATCGGCCTGTTCTACAGCGCGTCGCCAGCGTGGAGGTTTCTTGGTCTCGCACCACGCTCGAGCCGTCAACTGAGGAGAAGCGATGCCCACCGTGATCGGCCACCATGACGTCAAGGACGTGGATCATTGGCTAGCCTCGCCGAAGCGGGCAGAGTTCTTCGGACCTCTGGGCATCACCAACATCCGGACATTCGTTGACCCGCAGAACCCCACGCGGGTCGCAGTCCTCTTGGACGTCCCAGATTTGGACGCCCTCACGAGGGCGATGCAGACCCCCGGGGCGGCCGAGGCGATGGCGTACGACGGCGTCCTCCCCGAGACCCTGGTCATCCTCGTCGAGGCCAAGTAGAGAGCCGTTGCGCGGCCGGGAGTCCGGTACGGCAACGACCTGGCCAGCGGGCGAGCGTGGATCGATCGAGCATGACCGCGCCATCCCTCATCGGGTGGTGGCGTGGTAGCTGAGGATGAGCACCCCAGTGCTGGTCTGGTTCATTGGTGAGTCCTGGTGGCGGGGGGGCACTTGCAGCCTCTGGAACCCCGGCATGGACTGCTCCGGGGGAAGCAGCCCAAGCTGGTCGTATCGATCCCAAGGCGCTCGATGCGCCTGGCCGGTGTCGTCTCAGCCGCCCGCCCAAGCGGGCTCCAGGAGGGCGAGGCTCCACCGCTGTTCCGGGTGCAGGGCGGTCGAGGCCAGCGGTCACGACGATCCTCCGCTGCCTCGCTCGCAGCAGCGTTGGTGTCGATCGTCTTCAGGAGAGCTCACAAGTTGCCCTGACCTGCTCTGTTGTACGCCGTGTAGGGCTCGAACCTACGACCCGCTGATT
>CAZWXF010000004.1:0-57754 GCA_964638055.1 uncultured Bifidobacteriaceae bacterium
CGAGCCCGTCGAGACCCCCCCGGTCGAGCCCGTCGAGACCAAGCCCGTCGAGCCCGTCGAGACCAAGCCCGTCGAGCCCGTCCAAGCCGGTCGAGCCCGTCGAGACCAAGCCCGTCGAGCCCCCGCCGGTCGAGCCCGTCGAGACCAAGCCCGTCGAGCCCGTCCAAGCCGGTCGAGTAGCCCGCCGAGACGACCCGCACGAAGGGGCCCCGATCCCACCGGATCGGGGCCCCTCGATGATGCGGCTCAGGTCAGGCCAGCGCCTTGGCCTTGAGCGCCTCGAACTCGGCCTGGTTGATGGCACCGGAGTCCAGCAGGGCCTTAGCGGAGGCGATCTGATCGGCCGGAGCGGCCGCTGGGCTCGGGCTGGAGACGGTTCGGATGTACTCGTCCTGCATCCGCTTGATGTCCTGCGCCTGCTGCATCTGCCGCTCGGCCATGCCCTTGCCCCGCGCGATGAGGTACACCAGCGCGGTGATGAACGGGAAGAAGATCAGGGCGATGACCCAGATGCCCTTGACCCATCCGCTCAGCGACGAGTCGCGGAACAGGTCCCCGAGGATGTGGAACATGACCATCAGGTAGGCCATGAAGATTGCGAACCAGAAGACGAGGGCTGCGAAGTCCCAGAAACTGTCCATGTTGCGTGCCTTCTTCGAGTAGGTCTCGGTGCTGTTGACCGCCCTATCGTAGGCGCGCTCCGTCGGTGCCCTTGGCGCTCGTCACCGGCCCGGTCGCACAGCCGGGGCCCTGGACGGACAGAGGGAGGGCGCCATGGCCGACGCGCCGGGCGCGCTCCACGGGGCTACCGGCGAGCCTGCGCGACACCTCCACCTGGAGGCGACGGGGCTGCGCCGCAAGGGCCTGCGCCGGGGGTCCGTCTCGCTGGTGTCAGCGGTGGCGATCGGCCTGGCGGCCACCGCGCCGGCCTACTCCCTGACCGGCGCCCTGGGGTACGCGGCGATCGAGACGGGCTACCAGCTGCCGATCGTGTTCGTGCTCTCGGTGATCCCGATGTACTTCGTCGCACTGGCCTACAAGCACATGACCGCTGTCGCGCCCGACGCCGGGACGCTCTTCACCTGGGCAGCCAAGGCCATCGGTCCGCGCACCGGCTGGCTCGGCGCGTGGGGGCTGGTGCTGTCCAGCGTGCTGGCGGGAGTGGGCGCCGCCGAGATCATCGCCAACTCGGTCGTGACCCTGCTCGACCTGGATGACCCGCCACGGTTCGCCAGGACCGCGATCGCCTCGGGGTTCATCCTCCTGACGACGTGGCTGGTGGCCCGCGGGGCCCAGGAGTCCTCGCGGACCACGCTGGCCCTCACGGTCGTGCAGTACGGCGGCCTGCTGCTCTTCGGCGGCATCCTGCTCGAGCGCGTGATCCAGGGATCAGCGGCGCCCACCGCGGAGGCGTTCAGCTGGGAGTGGTTCGACCCGACGGCCATCCCGAGCGCATCGGCGCTGCTGGGCGGGTTCCTCGTCGCCCTGTTCATCTTCTGGGGCTTCGACGCCTCCCTGGCCATGTCGGAGGAGTCCACGGGAACCCCCGAGCAGGCCGGCCGCACGGGGGTCACCGCGATGGGCATCACTCTGGCGATCTACGTCCTCTTCGCCGTCTGCGCCCTGGCCTTCGCGGGGATCGACGAGTCGGACCCGCGCAGCCTGACCCATCCGGACAACATCGACGACGTCTTCACGGTGCTCGCGACCGAGGCGATCGGACGCCACGGCGTCGTCGTCGCCGCGCTCATCGTGGGGCTGTCCGCCTTCTCCGCGACCATGTCCACCGTCATGCCCACGGCCCGGGGACTTCTGGCGATGGCGACGTATCGGGCCCTGCCCCACCGCTTCGCCTCGGTCGACTCCGCCACCCAGACGCCCCGGTTCGCGACGTGGTTCATGGGCCTTCTGACCCTGGCGGTCTACGCGACCCTGAGCCTGGTCAGCGAGTCGATCGTCGCGGACACCGTGTACAGCGTCGCGCTGTCGATCTGCGTCTACTACGCGATCGCGGCCCTCTCCTGCGTCTTCTACTTCCACAGGACCGCGTTCTCCTCGCTGCGCACCGCCCTGACCCAGGTGGTCCTGCCGGCGATCGGCGCGCTCGTCATCCTCGGCGCCGGGCTGATCGAGGCCCGCAACATGATGGACCCCGACTACGGCTCCGGCAGCTCGCTGCTCGGGGTGGGCACTGTCTTCGTGATCGGGGTCATGGGCCTGCTGGCGGGTGTGCCGCTCATGGTCCTGTGGGGTTCCCGGGCGCCCGAGTTCTTCCGAGGCGGCACGCTCAAGCGGGAGCAGGCCCACTGGGAGCTCGACGAACCCTCGGCCTGATCCGGGCGTGGGCCGGGTGCGCATCGTGGCGCCGGTAGCATCCGCGCGGGACTCTGGAATAGTTCTGCCCGTGGGTGTGCGGCGGCGGCGGAGATGGCCCTGGCTCATCCTCTTCGGCGGCATCGGGCTGGCCTTCCTGTTCTACGCGTTCGGTGGCTGGTACCTCTCGTCGCGGTTCCACACCGAGGCGCTCGCCGCCGACCCGCACACGGGCGAGGCCGTGACCACCGGCACCATCGCGGCGGTTCACATCAAGGGAGGCAAGGGAACGGTCGAGTACAGCGTCGACTCGGCCTTCGTCGCCGACCAGCACCGCTACGACTACGCCGTGATGGGACTGAGCACTCGCGAGGGCACGCTGGTCGTCGGCCCTGTGGCCAGCAGCGAGGGCGGCGTGATCACGCGGCCTGTTCAGGCCGTCATCGGCAAGGCCCCGAAGCCGGATCAGGCGTTCGGCCTGCATGCCGACGTGTGGCTGACCCCGGACGATGCGGGGATGGCCGACGTGGACGTGGTGGTCCGCAGCCTGCGCGGACTGTCCTTCCCCGCCTGGGCCATCCCTTCGGCTGGCTCGACCGGATGGGCGATCCTGGTCCACGACAAGGACGCATCCCGCTCGGAGATGCTGCGGATGGCCCGGCCCATGCACAAGGCCGGGCTGAACGTGCTGGTCGTGAGCTACACGAACGACGCGGGCGCGCCGCAGAGCGATGACGGGATGCTCCACTACGGCCGCTCCGAATGGCAGGACCTGGAGGCCGCGGTGCAGTACGCGGTCGATGCCGATGCCCGGCAGATCATCCTCGGGGGATCGGGGCACGGCGGGGCCGTCGTGCTGGGGTTCCTCGCCCGGGGGTCCCTGGCCAGCAGGGTGTCGGGCGTCGTGCTCGACTCGCCGGTCTCCAGCCTGCGTGACCTCATCGACGCCCGCGCCAGCCTGGCCAAGGCGCCGGTCATCGGGGTCGGCATCCCCGAGTCCCTCGAGGAGGTCGCCGTCTGGGCCGTGTCGGCCCGCTACAACGTGGACTTCAAGGCCGTGGACTACTCGGGCATCCAGGGCCTCATCGACGTCCCGCTGCTCACCTTCCAGGGTCGCATGAACCGGACCGTTCCCCTGACGGTGAACGACCGCTTCATGGGTGAGGGGTCCGGCAAGGGCGGGGAGTACGTCGTCGTACCCGGTGCCGATCACACGCTGACCTGGAATGTCGGGCCCAAGCAGTACGACGATCGGATCAAGAGGTTCCTGGCGCAGGTGAAGAAGCTGTCGTCGTAGCGGCCGACTCGATGCGACGGGTCGGGCGGACGCGCGGCTCCTGGGGGGCCAGGTCACGGGGAGTCGGGCAGCTCCGCGGTCGATGCGGCCCGTCGTGGAGGAGTACTGCGGGCGAGGGGTGCGGGCTGGAGGCTGAGCGCGATTTGGTGGTGGGGTGAGGGTTCGGGTAGCCTACGGGAGCCGAGTTGGGCACGACCCAACACCGACGCGGGGTGGAGCAGCTCGGTAGCTCGCTGGGCTCATAACCCAGAGGTCGCAGGTTCAAATCCTGCCCCCGCTACCAGTGTCGTAGCAGGTCAGAGGCCAGTTCCCGGGAAACCGGGGGCTGGCCTCTGGTCGTGATGTCGGCAAAATGTCGGCAGCGGACGCCGGCATGCCGCGCCGAACGGGGGCGGACCACCACGCACCACTGGGGCCGGTCGCTGACGCGGTCCTTCAGGTCGCTCGTCCCCTGGGAGCTGGCGCCTGTTCTAGCTTCGACGTGGAGGCGGATGAATTCGCCTCGCTGGTGGGCGACCCGAGCAGCCCGCGTGAACTCGGCCGTTGGGGGTGCCCTGCCCTCTCCAGACGCCCGTTGTTGTCGGATGCGCTGGCAGGACGTACGGCGCGTCGATCCAACGCAGCGGCGCCAGGTTTGCCTACGGTGCGTACCGGGACACCGATCAGCGACACCGCCGCCCGATCCCAAGGTGCTCATCGCCATCGGGCGTGTCGTCGTTTCCAGAACCGCTAGCACGCGTACCGTGTCGGGGTGAGGAAGACGAAGCCCCCACCCGGGGGGTGTTCCCTCCCGAGTGGGGGCCTCCAGCGTGTACGACGGGGAAGTCTTACGCTCAGGAGACCCTACCCGGCGCCCCTTCGGTCCGCGCACCAGAAGGGGCCGGGCTGCTTGTCGAGGCGTGGCTTCCCGCGGGAAGGATGCCGATGGCGAAAAGTCGCTCAACGCGGACGATCGTGCGCAACGGTGTCCGCATCCGCATCACTACGGTGACGACGACCGTTCCGGTCCGCCGCACCGTTCGCGTGGTGCGGCGCGGCCCCTAGCGCACTCGCGCTGACAGGCGGCGGGGAGGCGCGGATCCACGCTGTACCAAACCCCTAACCTCGCAGGAGGTCACCATGCTTGATGACCTGAACGTCGACTGCCCCAACTGCGGCGGCTCGGTCCGGTTCAGCCTCGACGACCTGGCCAAGGAGCGCACCGTTCGGTGCTCTCGAGGCCACGCGCTGACGCTCAAGGACGAGGGGGGTGGAGCGGCCAAGTCACAGCGGTCGTTCCGTGACCTCGAAAAGAGCATCGAGAGACTGAGCCGGACGATCACCATCAAGTTCTAGAGCGCGAGGCCCCGGCTCCCTATCCAGGTGCCGGGGCCTCGTGCCTCCCTGGCGCCCGGCGACCTCGACAATCAGACACGCTCCGCGGCGGGTGCCGCACTTGGTCGCAGGGGCCAGTCGGCCACCTTGCCTCACCGTCGCCGTCCTGCAAGTCCCCGATTCTTGTTGCAGGCCCGCCGACGTCCGCGGCCGCTGGTCCACCGCCCGGTCGCTGGCCAGCCGATCGACCGGCGGGACGGCTACCGGATGGTCGCGCGGCTCGCGAAGACCCCGCGGCCATCAGCTCACACTCGCTTCGGCAAGCGCGATCATCAACGCCCGGGACCCATTCTCCCTGCGGAGACGCTGAGATCGACCCGCACGGGGGCACTCCTCGGTGGCGTACTACATCGTGCGACAGCGAAGTACACTGGCGCGGTGGGCGAAGAGATCCAGTGGAGCATGAAAGCTGTCGCCTACATCCGCTCCCGTGGCAGCCGCTACCCGGACGGCGTCGGCATCGAGCCGGACTGGACCCAGGAGGTGATGGCGGACGTGGACCTGCTGGCCCTCGAACCCGACCCGAAATCCCGAATGGGCGCCTCGCGGTTCATCGGCAGATCCCAATCCGCCGGGCGGGTGCTGGTCGTGATCGCCTATCGCGACCTCGACGGTGACCTTCACGGCATCAATGCCTGGCCCGCAAGCGGAGCAGACCTGAAGCTGTACCAGCAAGGAGACGATGATGGCCAAGACGATTGATCCAGCACTGGCTGAACGACTTCGCCGCGAGTCCGAACAGACCAAGGACGACGGCTACCCCGCGGGCACGGCCGGGCGGCGGCCGAACCGCGAGAAGGTGTACTCCGTGCGACTCAGCGCCGAGGAAGAGGCCGAGGTCCAACGAGTCGCCGCCGCCAAGCACCTACCTGCGTCGACACTCGTGCGGGCCTGGATCTTGGAAAGACTCGATCATGAGCGCTCCGCCTGACGGCACCACGCCACAAGCGCGCACGCAGCACCCAAGGAGATGCCTAGCCCATAAGGAGAAATCAGCGAACAGCTTGTCAGCCAGCTCGCGCCCTTCGCCTCAGGCGGGCGCCAACGGGCCAGCCTCAGTAACTTCGACACCCACCGCCTGGTACACGAACTCCTTGCCGCCGCGGGACGATCCCGTCACCTGGGATTTGCGTAGCGCGCCCGCCTTAGCGAGGCGCTTCAACCGGTTGTTCGCGTTCTGCGACGACAGGGACAGGCGATCCGCGATGTCGCCGGACTTGAACCGTTGAAGCTCTGCGGCCAAGTCGAACGTCTCCGCGAGGATGGGGTCGCCGATCAGGATGAGGGTGCCGTCTTCTTCCAGGATGACGACTGCGGCCTTCCGACGCTCAACGCACACCACAACCGAGTACCGGTTGTCGGGGGTGAGACCTGTGACCTTCACCGTTGCGCCTGAGGTCGAGAAGTCGTGCGACGTTAGGAACTTGCCGAGGAACTCGTCGGCGAAGCTGATGGTCATCGCCTCGACGCCAGTGAAGTCGATGGTCAGATCAACGACAAGGTGACGTTCAAGGAGGTCATCGAGTCGAGCGCGGCCTTCTTGACCGCGCGGGCGTGTCGCCGGGTAATCGCCGAGCTGCCTGACTGCAAAGCTCATCGACTCGGTCATGGCTTCTCCGGTTTCATTGTCTCGATTGAACCACAGTCTGTCTCGGGGTAGGCAAGCGGTGGGTCAGCCACGCCCATGTCCCGCTGGTCTGATCAGGGCGGTCGCCCTTGGACTCAGCGTGCTGCTCAGGGGATCCGTGGACCCGCACCTCGCCCTTGCCCGATCTGATCGTGAACACAACCTCGCCGTGCTCTCGGGTGTCCTTGATCAGGTCGCTCAGTCCGTTGCCGCGCTTGTCCGCCGCGATGCCGCTCACGCCCGCCTTCATCGCCTTGGCAATCGCGTGCTTGTCTTGGGTGTAGTGCGCGTGACGTGGGTTGGATCGCAGGTGCTCCATGATCCCGATGCCGGTATCGCACACCGCGAACTCCAACCGTGGGCACTCTGTTGTTGTGCCCGTGTGCAGTTGAGCGGCCATGAACGCCCCGCGCTCGCTGGCCCCGTGCTCGGTCGCGTTGCCCATGAGTTCACCGCAGGCCCGGAACACCGTCGCGCCGGCGGCGGCGTTGGACCCGTAGAAGCCCGTGACCAGCGGTCCCAGTCGTTCGGCCAGGTCGTCGACGTTGCCGGGGTTCAGGGCGGTGACTTCCAGGAGGGACTGGGTTCGGTCGGTGCGGGCATCGGGCGGGATGCGTCCCAGGATCTGGGTTCGTGACGGCATCTGGCGCAGCACGTCCATGCGCTGCAGGTAGGCGGCCATGCCTTGGTCCTGCGGCATCTTCAGAGTCACCGGTATCGAGCCGTTGGCCGCCCAGTGGGCCCAAGCGACGATGCCCGCCAAGTCCAACGGGCAGGCGAAGGTGAGCTGGGTGGAGTCGAGGACCAGGCAGTCCGGGTCTGATCCAGACAGGAAGGCGCCCCCCGCCAAGGGGCGGTCGCCGGCCAGGTTGATCTCCATCCCCGAAGTATCGCCAGGGCACCGCGCTGGCGGTTGGTTCGAGGCTCGGGTTGACTTCCCCTGGTCTCCACGGTTTCATTGTGTTCCGTGAACCCGTCGTCCCGACTCGGTTCGCCCAAGGCAAGCCTGATCGAACCGAGGAGTCGCATGGACACCAAGGCCGAGAGCCGGAAGAAGCTGACGATCACGATCGACGGCACCGAGTACACGACGCGCGACGACGACCAGGAGGCCGCATCGCTCCTGCGCCTGGCCGGCCGAGACCCCGAGGTGTTCGACCTCGCGCGGGCGAGGCGGAGCGGCGAGCTGCAGGTCTTCCGGGACGGCCGCGTCATCGAGCTGACGAACGGTGACACCTTCGTCTCGGTGATCTTCGGGGCAAAGGTGAACGACACCTTCGTCGAGCTCGACGGGCGGCGCCAGACTGGCTCGTCGATCAAGGAGGCCGCGATCCAGGCCGGCGTGCCGATCGAGCAGGACTGCGTCCTCTCGGAGGTGCGTCGGAACGGCGAGCAGAGGGTCGTGCCCGACTCCCGCGAGATCATCGTGAGGTACAACGACGAGTTCTGGGCGATCCCCGGTGACGACAACAGCTGACGCCCGCATCAAGGCCGCGGTTCGGGAGGCGTTCGACACCGTCGTCGCCGCGTTCCCGGGCCGCGCCATCTCCTCCTACCCGGACGGGCAGGGCGGCCTCTGGGTCGAATTGAGCGACATTCCCCTGGGCCCCAACTACGAGCAGGACAGCACCTTCCTGGTGTTCCTCCTGCCGTTCACCCTCCCGGGTGCCGACATCTACCCGACCTTCGTGCGGCCCGATCTGACCCGCCGCGACGGCTCGGGCCACGGCACCGGGTTCAGCAGCACCCAACTCAGGTGGCCGGGAGGTGCCGCACCTCGGCAGGTCACCCAGTTGTCGCGCCGCACCCGCGGTAACGCCTTCACCGCTCAGACCGCGGCTCAGAAGGTCACCAAGGTCATCAACTGGCTGGTGACCACATGACCGCCGGCAGCCGCGAGGGCCTTCACCTGCGGTTCCGTCAGGACGGGTGGAACCGCCTCCAGGCACACCTGTTCCCCGGCGACGGTGACGAGCACGGTGCCGCGCTGCTGTGCGGCCGGGCGGTCGTCGGTCAGAAGCAGATCTTGCTGGTTCGCGAGGTGATCCTGGCCGTCGACGGCGTCGACTACGTGCCCGGAACCCGCGGGTACAGGCACCTGACCGGCGCCTTCGTCACGCAGGCACTGCGGCGGGCAAAGGACCTGGGCTTGGTATACCTCGCACTGCACAACCACGGGGGGCGTGACTCCGTCGCGTTCTCGACACCCGACTTGAAGTCGCACGAGCGCGGATACCCGACCCTTCTGTCCCTCAGCGGCACACCGGTTGGCGGCCTCGTCCTCGCCGAGCGCGCCCTCGCCGGCGACATCTGGCTCATCGACGGCACCCGGACCACGGTGCGGGCCACCGTGGTGGTCGGCTCCTTCATGGACGTCGTCACCGACGGTCGGACCACTCCTCCCGACGACAGCCTGACCCCCGCCACACCGCACGCCAGGCAGGCCCTCATATTTGGTGACGCCGGCAACGACCGGCTGCGCCGGATGAAGGTGGCGATAGTCGGCGCGGGTGGCGTCGGAATGCTCATCATCCAGGCACTCAGCCGGCTCGGGGTTGGCCACTTCGTCGTCATCGACCCGGACCACGTTTCCACCACCAACCTCTCCCGGCTCCCAGAAGCCACCATGAGGGACGCGGTGGGCCGGCTCGGGAATGGCCGGATCGGCACCCTGACAAAGAAGCTCGGCCTGAACCAGCCAACCTGGAAGGTCCACCTCGCCACACGCATCATTCGCGGCGCGAACCCGACCGCCCGGATCATCGCGATCAGGGCCGACGTAGCTGACGACACCGTCGCACGCACCCTGCTCGACTGCGACTTCCTCTTCCTAGCCGCGGACACCATGCTCGCGCGCGAAGTGATCAACCAGATCTGCTTCCAGTACCTGATCCCGACTCTCCAGGTCGGCTCCAAGGTCGTCGTGGACCGCAAGACCGGCGCGGTGCGCGACGTCTACGGCGTCATCCGCTCCCTGGGTGCGGCGCCGGGCTGCCTGCGCTGCAACGGGCTCATCAACTTGACGAAGCTCGCCGAAGAGGCCGTCGCCAGCAAGGAGCAGCAACACAACCAACGTTACGTCGACGAGCCCGGGATCGAGGCACCCAGCGTCATCACCCTCAACGCCATGTCTGTCGGCTGGGCGGTGAACGACTTCATGCACTACGCCACCGGCCTCTCCCGGCCGGCCACCGGCTTCAGGCTGCTCCGGAACCGACCCGCCGCGCCGGGACACCCGCAACTCGTCGTCCAGGAGCCACACGTCGACCCGGCCTGCCACGTCTGCGGGTTCGGACCACACTCGGTCCTCGCGGTCGGCGACGCAAGAGAACTCCCGACCCGACGAGCTGTGGCCACATTCTCGCGCCGCTGACCCGCGTTCCCGCCGAAATCCCTCTCCATCGCTGGCCTCACTTCTCCCGCTCCTGGACGGCTCGGAGACGCTCGTGTGTCAGTGGTGATGTGGCCTGCCGACACCGTCGGGAAGCCTGCACGACGCCGGCGATCTCGTCGCGGTGCCCCGTGCCCTGCCTGAGTTCGGCGATCGCGCTGGGAGATGCCGGCGAGGCAATCATCGACCTGAGCGACAGGGAGTCCGCCTCGCCGTGCATCGCTAGACAATCAAGGCGACTCCGCGAGCGTCCCAGTCGGGTGCCGCCGACGGGACAGCCCTGAACACGGCCGGGCCGGGGACAGGACGGTGCGCAATCCGTCGCCTGCGGGGGACGCGCCACGACCGAACGGCCTGAAGCTCAGTCACACCCGAGTTCGACAGTTCATAGGTCGGTAGCGGGTCGGTCGATCGCGGTTGTTCCCACTGTGTGGTGGTTCTCGTGGTTGTGGACCGCTCGGATTCCTAGATACAGAGTTCCGGCGTATTGGGGAGGGTATTCCTCAGTGGGCGGATAGGTTGGGCGCCGTGTACGTGCGGGTGACATCAGGCAAGCCGCGTCGGGATGGCACCCGGTCCGACTACGTGCAGCTGGCGCACAACGTGTGGGACCCCGAGCGCAAGCGCTCGCAGGTGCAGGTGATCCACAGCTTCGGGCGGGCGGACACCGTCGACGTGGCCGGGTTGCGTCGGCTGGCCACCTCGATCGGCCGGTTCCTGGACCGCGACGAAGCCGGCCCGGCCGCAGACCCGCAGCCCGACGGGTTGCGGCTGCTCGGGTCGCGGCCGATGGGGGCCGGCTGGCTGCTCGACGGGCTGTGGTCCCGGCTGGGGTTCGCCGAGGCGATCAGCACGGCGATCGCCGGGCGTCGGGTCGACCCCGGGGTGGAGCGGGTGCTGTTCGCACTGGTCGCCAACCGGGCGATCGCGCCGTGCTCCAAGCGCGCGGCGCTGGAGTGGGCGGGCGCTGATGTGCACCTGCCCGGGGTCGGGGACCTGGGGTCCGATCCGCAGGTGTTCTACCGGGCGATGGACCTGCTGACCGCGCACGACACAGCGATCCAGGAGCAGGTGTTCTTCACCGTGGCCGGGCGGCTGGGGTTGGCCTGCGACGTGCTGCTGTTCGACACCACCAGCACCTACTTCGAGACCGAGCACGACGATCACTTCCGCCGCTACGGGCACTCCAAGGACCACCGAGGCGACCGCCCGCAGACGGTGATCGGGCTGGCCGTCACGAAGGAGGGCATCCCGGTGCGGGTGTGGTCCTGGCCCGGCAACGCCGCCGACTCCAACGTGATCAAGCAGGTGCACGCCGACCTACGCGCATGGGGGCTGCACCGGGTGCTGTGGGTCGGTGACCGCGGCTTCACCTCAGCGGAGAACCGTCAGCTGCTGCAGACCGGCGGCGGGCATGTGCTGTTCGGCGAGAAGCTACGCGGCGGCAAGGACAACGCCGCCGCGCTGTCCCGGCCCGGGCGCTACCGGCAGGTCGCGGACAACCTGCACGTCAAAGAGGTCTGGGTCGGCGAAGGCCTCACCCGGCGGCGGTTCATCGTCGTGCGCAACCCCGACGAAGCCACCCGCGACGCCGCGACCCGCACCCGGCACCTGACCCGGATCAGCACCGAGCTCGAGGCCATCAAGCAGAAGACCGGCGACGCCCGCCTCGCGGCCGAAGGCGAGCTGCTCGCCCACCCCGCGCTCAAGCGCTACCTGACCCGCAAGCACGGCGACCTGGTCATCGACACCCGGGCCGTGACCGCCGAGACCAAGCTCGACGGCAAGTTCCTGCTGTCGTGCACCGACGACACCCTGCCCGCCGCCGACGCCGCCCGGCTGTTCAAGGGCCTGCTCGACGTCGAACGCGGCTTCCGCGACCTCAAGCAGGTGCTGGAGGTCCGACCCGTCTACCACCGCAAGGAACAACGCATCCGCGCCCACGTCACCCTGTGCTTCCTGGCCCTGGTCCTCGTGCGGGTCGCCGAACGAGCCACCGCCCAGACCTGGCCCACCATCCAACGCGAGCTCGACCGCATCCACCTGATCGACCTCACCGGATCCAGCGGCACCGTGCAGCAGCGCACCGAACTCGACCACGACCAGCACGCCCTCTACACCAAGTGCCAGGTCAGCCCGCCACCCCAGATCCACACCTTCCAGCCCACCGCAACCCCCGAACCCACCCCCTAGATACACCACCAAGACCACCCCAGAACCCGAAACCGCCCACCCCATCGGCAATCCCGCGGACACACCTACCTAGCAATTGTCGAACCCGGGTTCCAGGATGCATGACTGCCGCAGTCCGGGTGCGCGAGCTCGCACCTCTCATCGGTGTATCCACGCCGTCGGAGGAGGGCCAGTGACCGACGAAGCCACACAGCCGCGAGACCAACTTGCCTCGGCGCTCGCCCTGGCCGACCGCGGCCTGCCCGTGTTCCCGTGCATCCCGGGCGGCAAGACGCCATTCACACGGCACGGCTTCCACGACGCCACGACCGATCCCGCGCGCATCCGCCGGTGGTGGACCGCTTCGCCGCAGGCCAACCTCGCGACGCCCACCGGGATGCCCGGCTTCGACGTCCTGGACGTCGACGTCCGCCCGAACGGAACTGGCTGGGCAGCGCTCCACCGGCTCAAGACGGCGGGCCTGCTGGAGGGCTGGATCCGCGCCGTCGCTACGCCATCGGGTGTACTGCACCTGCACTTCCCCGGGACTGAGCAGCGCAACGGAAGCGTCCGCGGCAGCACGTGGACTTCCGCGGCCAGGGGGGGTATGTGCTCCTGCCACCGTCCGTCGTTTCAGTGGATGGCCGCCTCGGCCAGTACCTCGTGACGGCCACTCCGAAGTGTGCCGCCCGCCCGCTGGACTGGGCCGCGGTCGTGCATGAGCTGGCTCCGGAGCAGGTGCCCCAGTTGTACGGGATCCGACAGGCCCGGTCGACATCCTCGATCCGCGGCCTGGCGCGTCACGTCGAGGGCCAGGGGGAGGGCAACCGTGACAACGCCCTGTTCTGGGCAGCCTGCCGTGCAGTTGAAAGCGGCATCACCGAACTGGAGCCCCTCCTGCGAGCAGCCCTGCAGGTGGGGCTTCCTGAGCAGCAGGCTCGGCGGACCATCCGAAGTGCCATCGACACAGTAGGCCGCGCTACCCCGCCTCGTCCCTCGGCCCACGCGCTCATGTCCACAATCGGACTCACGCCCGATGTGAGGAGCGCGTCGTGACAGTGCCATCCGCTCTTGCGGCCCAGCCCGCACAGGCCCGCCGCGTGGCCGTCGCGTCGGCCGGGCCTGCCGTGGCCAAGCTCTTGCTCACCCCCGAGGAAGCCGCCCAGGTCCTCGGCATCGGCCGCACCAAGGTCTACGAGCTGCTCCTGACCAACGCCCTGGAGAGTGTCAAGATCGGCACCTGCCGCCGCATCCCCGCTTCATGCCTATCGGAGTTCGTGGAACGCCTGCGAATCCCTGGCACGTGACGGCCGCGACCGTCGCTGGAGGTGCCTCGCCCGGCGAGGGCCGCCTCGGGCCGCCCAGGCGCGCATCCGCCATTCGTGCTGCGGACGCTGTGCAACACGGTGCACGTCGACGAACTCGTCCGCGGTACCCGGTCCGACACCTCGAGATCGTTTCTGTCTCCGAGACGGACCAATAGCCGGACACGAGTCACTGGCCGTCCATACAGTGGGGTCATGGCTTCCGGGAATTCGCTTTCGATCCCTGCCCGGCAGCACCGGCATGCCTGCGAGACGGAGGCGGCGGATGGCTAGAGAAGCGTTCGACGTCGAGGTTCCCAGTGGAACCCATCTGGGCTTCTCCCGAGACAGTGATGGTGCGTATCGGGCCCACCTCTTCGACGATGGTACGAATCAGCTGGTCGGGCATGCCGAGTTGTTCAGGCGCGAGGACGCAGGTGGGGCGTCGAATTTCGACTCTGGGTATGACGAAGATCCGTCCGAGACATGGTCGAAGGAGGACGAGGAACTCGCTGACGCGGTCGCCGGCCTCGTCCTCGTGGGCATCATCATTGCTGCACAGGCGGCTGCTCCACACGTCAGACGATGGTGGAACGACCTGCGGGACAGGAATAGGAGCAGGAAGGAGAAGAGGCGTTCTAGGAAACGCAGGGCTGGAGGGGACGCGGCCGAGGCTGCGTCGTCCGCCCTGACCGTGACCGCCCGGGCCGAGTCCTCGCAGCAAGTGTTTGCAGCGCTTGAGGAGTACAAAGCCAGCATGAGCAGCGCCGAGGCGCGAGAGAGGTTCGTGGCTGCTCTTGTTGCCAGGATCTACAGTGAAGAGCAGCTCAGACTGCTCCGCGACGCTCGAATCGAGGATGAGAGCGGTCCTCTGGAGATCGCGAGCGCGATGGACAGGCTGACTCCCGAACAGCTCGGGAACAGCATCCGGTTGATGCTGGAGTCCCATCCTTCCTGGCCCGATCACGAGACAATGACAGAAATCGGGAAGTTGCTCGGCCGAGATGGTGCCAAAGAATACGTTCCTGTGATGGGCGGACAGGTCAAGCGCGAACTCCCGCGGCCTCGTCAGGATTAGCCGGCCCGCCAGCTACGCCGCTCTAACGACTTCCGGCAGGAACCACTCGTGCGCCCGCACCTGGCCAACCACGAACCAGGGCGAGGAAGGATCTCGTCGCGAAATGACAGTTCCGTCTTCAGCAACACGAATCCGCCCGCCGTCTGGCCGCCCCTGACGGAGCCGCTCGTTTACAGAACGAGCGGCATCGGGTCCGATCACCTGGCTGAGAAAGACGCCGGAGCGGCGATCTAGGACGTCGGGCATCCGCACCAAGAGCGAGTAGGTCGGACCCAGATGCGCTTCCCTCCAGAGGCTGCCGACTTCACGTTCCTGCCCGCTGCTGATCTGGGGTGCGAGTGGTTCGCCGTGGCGGAGGGTGTTGACCATCTCTGAGAGACGATGGGCCAGCAGAGGGAACTGTTGCAGGCGCAATACGAGACTGGTCACCTCTTCGAGGGTCCAGTCGACCTTGAGGTCCTCCTCAAAGGCTGAACGCACGAGTTCATGAAGGGCCACCGCGGGAGCTGCTCGCCCAGCGAGCGCCTCTGTGCGCGCGACGCCGAGTAGCGTCTCTGCGGGGATGAGTTGTCGGTCTGCCGCCTCGGCGTCGGAGCCTCGATCCGGCTCGGCATCGCCCGTTGAAGCGCTCAGCTGGGGGCGTCGCGCAGAAGTGACCCGATCCCCGAACACTTCTTTGAGCTTGCGCTCCATCTCACTCATGGGCTCATGAGTGGGAGGTTCTGGCTCTGCCGACGAGGGCTGAGCAGCCGGCTCAACCTCCGCGGCTGGCTCGGGAGCCCACCCGGCGGCGGCGGCCGCCTCGTCTACCTGTGTGAATCGCTCCTGGGTGAGGTGTCGCCGTGCCAACACCGCGCCGACTTCCTCCCCCGAGGCGACGGCCTCGAGGTCCTCCCACACGGGATCGGGTAGGAGCCCGACCAACGACTCAATGTCGATCGCGGTGCGGACGGCCGGGATGTCCTCGCTCGAAACCCCGAGCGCGCCCAGGTCCTCGTCGGAGAACGACGTGAATAGCGGCACAGGCTCTACGGCCTCAACATCAGCGGGCTCGGCGGAAGCGCTGATGACGTCCATGGCTGTGGTGGTCGCGTCCGTTTGCGGCAGAACCAGCGGTGCCGGATCCTCGGTGTGCGTGGCCCGGGGGCACAAGCCGCTGTTCTGGAGGAGGCGGAGGAAGGCGTTGAAGGTCGATCTGTCGTACTTGGGCGGTCCTCCGAGCAGTTCTGTGAAGCGGGGCAGCGCCCCGGCAACACCGAAGCCGTCGAGGCCGTAGACGCTGCCATGGGTGTTCTCACTGAGTTCGACGACGCTCCTGCGACCGTGCATCACGACCGCCGGCTCGACCCACAACTGGCTCGATGAGATCCGGTCCGGATTGTGTTCTGCGAGAAGTAGTCCCTTGAGCCGTTTCGCTTTCCGGTTAATGCCGTTGACCGGATTCTCTATGCGGGTGACGCGCCCACTGGGGGTTTCGTGGCGCCACTCGTTCATCTTCCCCTGGATCCGGCCGTGCCAGCCTTTGAGCTCGATCACGTAGAGACCTCGGGCGGACAAGAGGATGAGGTCGACCTCGTTGATGTTGCCGGTTCGGTCCTGGAACTCCACGTTGGTCCAGGCATGACACATGGGATCGTCCGGCAGCAGTTGGCGGACAGCGTCGAGTGCCTCGGCCTCGGCATCGGTTGCTGTTGGGCCTACGGCGTGCCAGTTGTTGTCACGCATGCGTCATCCAGCCTTCTCCATGCTCGTCTGATCGCGAACCCATTCGACGAGCGATCTGGTCTCCTCGATGTCCCCGAGCACGTCGGCGACTACGACCGGATCTGGATAATGCGGTCGCCGCGATGCGGGCCGAACTCGGGACACCCGCGGCTTCGCGACGATCCGCCCAGGCTCAGCCTCGCTGCTCTGAGCGAGAAGTCCCGCGAGAGTGGCCCCAGCGACGGGCTGCGTGGGTGCAATTGGGCCCGGGCTGCGGCCCGCGGAGCGAGCTGTTCCCCCGCCAGTCGATATGCCGCTCCAGATGCTGTCGATGCAGTCCTCGTCCCAGTCGGGCAACACGGACACGCTGTTGGCCGCCTCCTCGACCTCGGACATGAAGTCATCCCGGCTGCCCGACTCGGGATCCTCAACAGAACCAACCACATAGAGGATGACGAACCGGGCCCGCCGTCCATCGCGCTTCAGGCGCACGACCCGGCCCAACCGCTGGATCATCTGCCGCCGCGCATTGCTGGCGCCCATCACGATCCCCAGGTCGAGGTCGGGAACATCGACGCCTTCATCGAGAATCTTCGGCGCTGCGAGCGCATCGAGTTGCTCGTCCTCCAGGGCGTCGATCAACGACTGCCTTCGAGCGGGAGTCATACCCTCGCTGTAGATCGCCGCTGCCCGAAGGCCACCCGCCTGGAGGATGGAAGCCGCGACGTCGGCGGTCTCTTTGCTCTGCGTGAAGATCACCGTTCCGCGACTCTCGCCGACGACTTCGGTCAGTGACTCCAGCGCGCTGTGCTTGGCCCCGGTCTCGGCCAGCAGCCGACGACGTTCGCGAGTCGAACTCTCATATGCGATCACCGCGCGTGTGACATCGCCCCCGATGGACCTGAGAAGGCCGAGCTGCTGGTCCAGCTTCCTTGGGTCGCCTCCAGCAGCAATGAGGACCTTGCGCGCCTGCCTGATCTTGCGGCTGAGCGTTTCGTAGAGAGCCTGTTCCTCCTGGTCAAGACGGACCCCCAAGAAGACCAGGTCGAATGGGGCCACCACACGCTCACGCGCTGCCCGATCGAATCCGTACTTGTGCACGATCCCGCCGAAGTAGGGAATAAGGACTTCGGCGACGCCCGCATCACTTCCACGTTCCAGGGTGGCCGTCAACCCTAGGCGGTATGTATAGCCATCGCGAAGGGCGACGCTCCACGCCGTTCCTCCGTATCGGTGCACCTCGTCAGCCACCAGCAGCGACATACTCGACCCCAGACAGGTGAGATCCACAGTTGTCGCCGAGTTCACTATGGCGATCACGACATCTGCTTGCCGTGGGTCCCCTCGGGTGACCCCACCTACCTTTGCGATGACGGCCGCAGGGACGTGACGCTGCATCTGCTGCTCCCACTGCCGCTGCAGCAGGACGCTAGGCACCAGGACGGTGGCGCGCTGGCCCAGCCGAATGACCTGAGCCACCGCCTCCAGGCCTAGGTGGGTCTTCCCCGTCCCGGTCACCGCCTCGCACACGCCGGACCCGCCTGCCTGGTACCACCGGGTGAGCGCCTCCTTCTGCCAAGGCCGGAGGGGCAGGACGAACGACGGCACCTCAAGCGGAGGTTGCGGAGTCCGCGATGTCGGCGCGGTGGAGGGCTCGACCGATGGTTCGGCGCGTTTGGTACGCCGTGGAGTGGCCCCGCGAGCTGAAGATGCTGTCGAAGGCCCTAGCGCACCGGGCGCTGGCACCGCCGCAGTTGTGACCCCGGGGAGGTCCACCGTGATGCCGCGACTTCGCAGGAGGGCAAGCGCTTCAAGGAGCGCGGGATCCGAGGACTCGGCCCAGTCCGTGCTTCTCGCATCGCCCTTCACCAGCGAAGCTACGGCATCCTGCCGCCGGTCCAACTCATCCCGCCGCGCTCGCTTGGCAGCCCCTCGCTCGGTCTTCGAGAACACCGCGGTGGCCGTTCCCGTGCCGGCGAGGCGCCAACGAGGTACGCGACCGTCGTCGTTCTCGAACCGGACGTCCCGGTAAAGCATGGGGTTCAGATCGCGCTTGTTGACCTGGAGGCCATGGCCCCGGAGATTCGCTGCGATCTCTCGGGCGGACAGGCCAGGGTTCCGCGAAAGCAAGGCCACAAGATGTTGCTCCAGCGCGCTCACCCGAGCTCCCAGGATGTATGGGTCGCGGCTGGGCACTCAGCGCGACACCAGGTAGCTTTCCGCCCGCGCATGTCTCCTTGAACCCCCCGTCCGACCCCTCACATTCATCGGCATCTCGCCATGCGAACTTGAGGTCGACACCTGGACTCTCAGCTTGACCAGTAGCCGGAAGTGCGCTGCCCACGGCTGGAACCGGCTCAGGGGTAGGCGGCCGGTCACCCCTCCCCTCGCCTCTAGCGCAATTCGAGGGACGCGTCCGATGCGGCTTCCTGGCTTCCTCCGTCAGTGCCACGTCGATTGCCATCGGCGCCTCAGCTTCACTTTGGGTGATGCGCGGCGCGTGCAGCGCCTACCGCTGGTCATCGACAGCGGCGAAGTGGGGCAGGTCGCATACCGAGCCCTTGAGCGATGGACATGCCCGGGACTGGACCTGGTCCGCGATGGTGCCGCGGCGAGCTGGCCATAGCGTCCGCGGTCCGTCATGAGATAGCTGCGGCGTCCTGATGGGGGACGCCTCACCTGGTCTTCCGCCATGGCCAGCGGCGTCGCCGGGCTACTGTCGTCGCCACCGGTGGCATCGGGGAGTCGAGCCAGCCGGCGTACGCTCCGGGCAGTTCGTGGAGCACGCCCTCGGGCAGGGGCGCGTGCCGGCTCTGTTCCCGCCACCGCCGGATCTGGTCGGCGTCCGGCAGGTCCTCGGCCCGTGGTAGTAGCGTGGTGCCGTCGGCGAACCGGGACTCCACCTTGCCGCCGATGCCCGCGAGCAGCTCGGATCGGGGCGAGTCGTGTGCGCGGTTGCCATAGGGACGTGATGCGTAGCGCGACCAGGCCGGGAGGGGGACCTCCGGGAGGCCGCGCTCGCGGCGCCAGCGCCGGATCACGGGTTGCAGCTCGATCGGTCGCGGGTCTCGCTGGTACGCGGCCGTGAGGCGGTCCAGGGTCGGGTCCAGCCCTGGCGAGTCGGGGTAACGGGCGAGCAGCGCAGCCACCGCGAAGTTGTCCGGCATCGACGGTGCGGATACCCGCGCGTCGAGCATCGTGCTCGCCCATTCAACCGGGCTCTTCATAGTTGGCCGGGCTCGTGGGTTCGTCGCGTCGTTGACGTGAGGGTGCCCGTGACCTCGGGATCATGGCTCTTGCGAAGCAGTTCATGGTCACGAGAGAGGTCACGGGCGTGGTCAAGGGTACGCATGTTCAGGCGGGCCGGGTCGGGGTCCAGGAGGGCGCCGATCGGCTGCTCGGCCTGGAGGGTCTGACGGTGTTCAAGGTCGAGCTCGACGCGCAGGGCGGGCGAGTCGTGCACGCGGTCACTGCGCAGGGGTTCGAACCGGGCTGCCCGAAGTGTGGGGTGATCTCGACGTCGTTCAAGAGCTCGGCGGTGACCCGTCCGCGGGACCTGCCCTACGGGCCTGCCCCGGTGCGGCTGGTGTGGCACAAGTCGCGGTGGCGGTGCCGGGAACGGGCCTGTCCGCGGGGGTCGTTCACCGAGTCGATCCCGGCGGTCCCGGCCCGCGCACGGGTCACCACCCGGCTGCGTGCGGAGGCCGGTGAGGCGGCCGCGGATCGGTTCTCCTGTGTGGCGGCTACGGCCGGGCACTACCGGGTGTCCTGGCCGGTCGTGAACGCGGCGCTGATGGCCCACATCGCCGGGCCGCTGGCCGGGCCGCTGCCGGTCGTGGCCGTGCACGGGATCGACGAGACCCGACGCGGTAGACCGGTCTGGGAACAGGACCCGGACACCGGGAAGTGGCGCATCGCGCATGACCGGTGGCATACCGGGATCGTCGACGCCGTCGGTGATTGCGGGTTGCTGGCCCATGTCGAGGGCCGAACCAGCAAGGCGGTCATCGACTGGCTCGACGACCAACCCCGGGCGTGGCGCGAGGCCATCACGCACGTCACGATCGACCTGTCCGCCTCGTACGCTGCAGCGGTTCGGGTCGGGCTGCCGCACGTGGTGATCGTCGCCGACCCGTTTAATGCCGAGGTCGTGGTTATGCCGATGTCGGTGGTGTCGTAGCAGGTCAGGAGGGGGTTTTGGATTCTGAGGTCGGCATTATCCGAGCCCGGTGAGGAAGGCGAGCAGGGTGTCGGATGGCTTGTAGCGTCCGGCTCGCACGCCGGTGGGGCGGGTGCGGTCCAGGGCTTTCTGTTTGGTGTTGAGGTCGGCGTGCAGGTAGATCGCGGTGGTGGAAGGGCTCTCATGGCCCAGCCAGAGGGCGATGACGGTGGCGTCGATTCCTGCGTTGAGCAGGCGCATCGCCGCGGTATGCCGCAGCACGTGGGGGGTGACGTGCTTGCCGGCCAGGGTCGGGCAGGCGGCCGCGGCGGCGGTGGCGTGCAGGGTGAGACGTGCGGCCAGCGCGTCGGTGCTCATCCGGGTGCCGGTGCGGGTCGGGAACAGGATCGTGGTGGCTGAGTCGAGGCCGCGCTGGTAGTCGGTGAGCAAGGCGACGGTTTGGCGGTCCAGCGGGGTAGTGCGGTCCTTGCGTCCCTTGCCGTGGCAGAGCAGGTGGGCGCCGGTGCCCAGGTGGACGTCGGCGCGGGTCAACCCGGTCAGCTCGGAGGCGCGCAGCCCGGTCGTGACGCCGACTTGGATGAAGGCCCGGTCCCGCCGGCCGGCGGTGGTGGCCGGGTCGGGGGCGGCGAGCAGAGCGGTGACCTCGGGGTCGTCGAGCCAGGTGACGTCGGTGCGCCGGGGCCGGTTCTTGGTGGGGATGGCCAGCACCGCGGCGATTGTTTCGGCGTGTTCGGGGTGGCGGTAGGCGGCGAACGCGTAGAACGAGTGCACCGCGGCCAGGCGGACGTTGCGGGTGGCCACGGTGTTGTTCCGGGCGGTCTGCAGGTGGTGCAGGAAGCCGGTGATCGTGGCGGCGTCGATCTGGGCCAGGTCGAGGTCCTGGGGTCGGGTGCCGGTGGTGTCGTGGATGTGGGTCAGCAGCAGCCGCCAGGTGTCGCGGTAGGAGGCGATCGTGTGCGGGCTGGCCGCGCGTTGCCCGATCAGCGCGGTGGTGAAGAACGCCTGCAGGGTGGGGGCCAGCGCGGTCATGGCCGCCTCCTGCGGGTCCGGGCGTCGGACACGTTCTGGCGGGCGGCGGCGGCCGCCATCAGCTCCGGGGTGCCGGTGAGGTACCAGTAGGTGTCGGTGGGGTCGGCGTGGCCCAGCCACGTGGACAGCAGGGCCAGGGTCGCGGCGGGGTCGGAGCGCTCGTCGCGGTAGGCGTCGAGCATGGTGTTCACTGCGAACGTGTGCCGCAGGTCGTGCAGCCTGGGCCGGCAGGCCGGCGATTCGGTGGCGATGCCGGTACGGCGGGTCAGGTCGCGGAACACCGGGGTGCACGGTGCCCGACCGCAGCTGCCGGCCGGTGACCGAGACCAGCAGCATGGGGCTGGTCTCGAGCGTGCCCAGTGATCGGCGCTTCTCGAGGTAGCCGCCCCGCGCGGTGGCCACGCTCGGGTGGACTGGCAGCGCCCGGGTCTTGGCGTACTTGCCGGTGACGGTCAGGACCCCAGCCGGCCGGTCCCAGTCGCTGCCCCGCAGGCCGAGGGCCTCCCCGGTGCGGATCCCGGTGGCGGCCATCAACCCGATCAGGGTCCGCATCGAGGCGGCCAGCATCGCCGGGGTGAGCCGGTCCGCGGCGCCGATCAGGTCGGCGATCTGCCCGGGGGTGTAGATGAACGGGGCAGGCCGTGTCGGGCGTGCGGGCAGCAGCCGGGCCGGCGGAACCTGGACCTGAGGGTCGACCGCGGCGACCCAGCGGGCGAAACAGCGGATCGCCGACACTCGAAGCGCCTTGCCCCGCGCGGTCAGGGCCGGGTCGGCCAGGGCGAACGCCAACGCGTTGTCGACCGTGTCGCTGGCCTCGCCCCGGCCGTCCAGGAACGCCAGGTAGCGGGCCAGGATCGACGCCTCGGCCTTGAGCTGGAACCCCAGCGCCCGGCGGACCTGCAGGTAGTCGGCGACCAGCTGGCCCAGGTCGGCGCCCATCAGCAGGCCCCCGGCCACGGGCGGGCGATCCCCGTCAGGCGGCCCATGTCGGCCTTGGCGTAGACCGTGGTGGTCGCCGGGCTGGCGTGGCGCAGCAGCAGCGACACCTCGGCCAGGCTGGCGCCCGCGTTCAGGGTGGCCGTGGCCGCCGTATGGCGCAGCCGGTGGGCATGCACCGTGCCCAGCCCGGCGCGGGCCGCCGCCCTGGGCCACGATGCAGCTCACGCTCGAGGCGCCCAACGGGGTGAACGGGGCGCACGCCCGGACGAACACCGTCGGCGACGACGAGCCGGGGCGGCCGTGGCGCAGGTAGGCCACGATCGCCGCCCCGACGTCGACCGGGATCGGCAGCTGGTCGACCCGACCGCCCTTGCCGTGGACCGTGACCACCCCCGCCGACCAGTCGATCCCCGACAGCCCCAGCCCGCCGACCTCGCCAGCGCGCAGGCCCAGCCTGGCCAAGCACACGATCACCGCGTAGTCCCGCAGACCCACCGGCGTGGACCCGTCGCACGCCCCCAACAGCAGGGCATCGGACTCGATGATGAGTGGTTAAGCCTGGACATCCCAGAAGCGACGCTTCAGGCTCACGACAGCACTCTCATCATTCACTTCGTGGAGCGGCTTTCCAACACCACTTCCACCTCGATGATGTTGGCGCACCGAGTACGTGGGCTGATCGGGACCCTCCGGAGACGTTGGGCGACGACGCCGTGCAACCACTCTTGGACGCGGCCAGCGAGTCGCGATTCCTACTGGACGAGTGAAAGCCGCCCTTGAGCGTCCCACCCCGCAACTTCCATCACAGGCGGTTGCCCTCGGAGGAGGCGCCTTCCCTGACGTCGATGCCAGACTGCCGCACGAGCGGAGACTCGAGCGGACGACACCACAACCGCGAGTCGTGAGTCGCCAGTCGCTGGACCGCCGGTAGGGGTCTTGATCGGAGCGACAACTGTAAGCTAGAGTCGACATGTGGTTGAAGTCGTCAGCACCGACGACTTCGACAAGTGGCTGCGAAGACTCAAGGACCGGGTCGGACGCCTCCGGATCGTCGAGCGCCTTGACCGGCTTGCTGCTGGCAACGCGGGTGATGCGAAGCCGTTGGGCAGGGTGTCTGGGAACTGCGGCTGAAGTTCGGTCCTGGCTACCGGGTGTACTACCTGCAAGACGGCCCGCGGGTGATCGTGTTGCTGTGCGGTGGCGACAAGGCGACCCAGCAGCGGGACATCGAACGGGCGTACCAGCTGGCCGAGGACTACCGGAATGAGGAGGGCTAGGACCATGGCGAAGAACAGCAAGTTCACGCGCTTCGATGCCGCCGACTACCTCGAGGACCTCGACGACGTCGCGACGTACCTGGAGATCGCCCTGCAGGAGTCTTCCGAGGATCCGACCGCGATCCCCAGGGCGCTGGGCGTGATCGCTCGTTCGCAGAACATGAGCGAACTTGCCCGTCGAGTGGGGATGAGCCGCGACGGGCTCTACAAGGCGCTCTCCGCAGATGGGAACCCGACCTGGTCGACCATCCTGAAGGTCACCAACGCACTGGGCCTGCGGTTCGAACTGCACACCGTCGCGTGACTCATGGCCCTTCAACGTGTTGGCAAAATGGTGGCAGGACTCGCCGGACCGGCCGGAACGCAGCCGAACTGCAAATTCGCAGTCGACGCCCACATGCGCATGGCAGCGGGAACAAGCCGCGTGATCTGATCACCTTGGCCAGGTCGAGCGGGTCGCCCAGGTGTCCTGTTGTAGAGGGACGGCCTTATCGCTTCCTATAACTGGGAGGCATCTCTCGTTCATGCGTAGCGATGGGCCGGCACTGCTTCCGGTGTTCCGGTCGCAGCATCAGGCTGAGCTTCTGATGTGGCTCTACCTTCATCCCGACGCCGAGTACGGCGTGAGCGAGCTCGCCGACCGGCTCGGGGTGCCGCTCTCGACGCTCCACCGCGAGGTGGTTCGTCTCGACCGGGCAGGGCTGATCGCCAGCCGCATGCTCGGCCGGAATCGGCTCATCCGCGCCAACGTCGGGCATCCCGCAGCCGGGGCTCTCACCCAGCTATTGGGGGTCACCTTCGGGCCGCGGGTGGTGATCGCAGAGGAGTTCGCCGACCTCGGTGCTCGGCAGGTGGTGATCTTCGGCTCGTGGGCAGCCCGCCACGCCGGGGAGGAGGGGCCGCCGCCGCACGACATCGACGTCCTGGTCGTGGGCGAGGCTGACCGCGCCGATGTCTACGAGGCCGCCGATCGGGCACAGGCCCGGCTCGGCATAGAGGTCAATCCTGTGGTGCGTTCATTGGGGCAGTGGGACAACTCGGCTGATGGGCTGGCTGCCCAGATCAAGGCCGCAGCTCACACCGTCGTTCTGGACGTCCGCGAGCCGGGGAGCGCCTGATGGCCAGGTGGCGGATGGGCGAAGCCGAGGTCGAGGCGCTCCTGGCCAGTGGTGACCTACAGAGGTTGACGGGTGTGGCCGCGAACGGCGAGCGACTGCTGGCCAAGGCCTCGACGACTTTGGCGACCGCGAGGTCCGCAATCGAGACCGACCCCGATTCGGCGTTCGTGCTCGCCTACGACGCTGCGGGGCAGACCACTCACTGCGCTGCTTGCTCATCAGGGCCTGCGACCGACTACCAAGGGTGGTCACCTCGCGGTCGAGCGCGTTGCGCGGTCGCAGTTCGGTCAGGGCTTCAGACAGTTCGGTGCTCTTCGTCGGCGTCGGAACGAGTTGGAATATCCTCAGCGCCCCGACGACGTGGCTGACCTGGACGAAGCCGCCGGGGCGGTTGCCAACGCCGAGGCGATCATCAGCTCAGCGCAGGACCTGCTCGATCAGGTCGGCCTGTTCTGAACGGCCGACTTCTGCCAGATTCCCTCGTCCTCATCCGTGCTTGTCCGGTCGGGCCAGGACATCTTGGCTACTTCCGAGGGTCGTCGTCGCAAGAGCATCCGCACTGGGTCCGCGAAGGTTACTCGTGGTTTCAGGCGGGCCGTTCATGACGTCTCGGGTCGACGTTATCCATGGGATCAGCAAGCAGGTGAGGTCAGGGTGTGGCGCCTTCCGTGCAGGTCTTGCCAACACCGCCAACAGGGGACCCCCGCCAGTGGCTGCGGACGCCCACGACCTGGGTTGGTTGCCGACGTTGTATCAGCGCTCTCCGACGCGGAGGTCGACCAGTCGGGCCCGGGACAGGGTTGTCCTACTGGGTGATCTCCGCGGGGGCTCGTGCGCCCTTGGTCGCGGTGCACAGGAAGACGCCGAACGTGCGGTCGCCCTTGAGGATGGTGGTGGCATCAACGAAGCTGACGTCGACGAAGCCGGCGCGGGCCAGCTGCTCGGCAAGGCGTTCCCGGTCGAATCCATGGTGTCCGTCAAAGTCGGCCAAGGCGGCGTGGAACGCGCCGTCGGGATCTTCGTCGAGGTCCGCGATGGCCAGCCGGCCACCGTCGACGAGGAGCCCCGCCACGGACCGCAACAGCCCATCGAGGTCCTGCACGTGGTGCAACGCCAGGGAGCTCCACACGACGTCGTAGGACCCATCGAGCAGGTCTGTCGTCAGGTCGGCCTGGGCGGCGCGCAGCCGGTCACTGAGCCCGGCCTCCTCGATCCGCTGCCGTGCGACCTGCACCATTCCGGCGGAGGGGTCGGTCACTACTGCGGAGCCGACCCGGTCGGCGAGCAGGATGCTCAACCGACCCGTGCCACCACCGACGTCGAGCGCGCGCATCCGGGGGTCGAGGTCCAAGACCTCCCCGATGGCCCGGGCCACCGCCACCTGCCGCGCCTCGTGGCCCGGGTCGTCGTCCCATGTCGCTGCCTCGGCGTCGAATCGCTTGTGTTCGTGCACGTGCTCGACCCTAGAGGGGTCTGATCAATGGGCCACCCCGGCGCCGGTCGATCCCGCGCCGGTCGAGCACAGTCGAGCCCAAGCCCGTCGACCCCGCGCCGGTCGAGCCCACTCGAGACCCAGCCCGTCGAGCCCTCGCCGGTCGAGCCCGTCGCGACCCTGCGTCCCATGCCACCCGGGCCGCAGTTCGCCTCGGCCTGCGACGAGTTCGCGCTTGGTCCTGCTCCGGTTCTGGGTGTGCTCCTCGGCCTGTTTCGCGTCGGCGATGCAGTCGTACCACTGGCCTTGGTCTGGGGTCTCGACAAGCTCGACCGACGTGGGGGTCCTCAACATTGCCGAGCCCACGCCGGTCGAGCCCTGTCGAGACCGAGCCCGTCGAGCCCTCGCCGGTCAACCCCACCCGCTGCGGCCGGTTCATGAGCGAGCGCTGCTCTCGGAGATGGTCGAGCAGGACTGGTCGGGGCTCTCGTTGCTGTACGTGACCCCGCTGCGGGCGCTGTTGAACAACCTGGAGCCGCGGCTGGCGGGGTACGCGGGCTGGCTGGGCCGCCGGGTCGGGCTGTGGCACGGCGACGTGGGCGCCTCCGCCCGCCGGGCGATGCTGGCCGACCCGCCCGAGGTCCTGCTGACCACGCCCGAGTCGATCGAGGCCATGCTGGTCTCGACGCACGTCGACCACAGGGCGCTGTTCACGCACCTGCGTGCGGTGGTGGTCGACGAGCTGCACGCCTTCGCCGGTGACGACCGCGGCTGGCACCTGCTCGCCGTGCTGGAACGGGTCCAGCGACTGGCCGGGCACCGGATCCAGCGGGTGGGGCTCAGCGCCACCGTCGGCAACCCCGACGAGCGCCTGGCCTGGCTCGCAGGGGCGATCCCCCCGGCGCGGGCCGAGGTGGTGGCTCCGGACCTGGCCGGGCCGTCGGGGCCGGGGTCGGCGGACGTGACGCTGGACTACGTGGGGACCGTGGCCAACGCGGCGACCGTCATCGCGGCCCTGCACGGCGGGGAGAAGCGGCTGGTGTTCTGCGACTCCCGCGCCCAGGCCGAGGCGCTGGCGCTGGCCCTGCGCGAGCCGGCCATCACCACGTTCGTGTCGCACTCGTCGCTGTCTGCCGAGGAGCGGCGCCGCAGCGAGCAGGCGTTCGCCGAGGCCCGTGACTGTGTCGTGGTCGCCACCAGCACCCTGGAGCTGGGCATCGACGTGGGCGATCTGGACCGGGTGATCCAGCTGGACGCCCCGCGCACGGTGGCCTCGTTCCTTCAGCGGCTGGGCCGCACCGGCCGGCGGCCGGGGACCACCCGCAACACCCCTGTTCCTGGCCACCCGCGAGGACGCCTTCCTGCAGGCGGTGGGCCTGCTGCGGCTGTGGCGGGCCGGGTTCGTCGAGCCGGTGGTGCCGCCACCGAGCCCCGCACATCCGACCCTGACACCTACGCCTCCTCGATCGCCGGGGTGGTCTTCGGCTTGGACACCACCTACGCCGACGAGGCCGACCACCGCGCTCTGCTGATGTCCGAAGCGGACCCGCAGATCTCCTCGCGTGGTGTTGCGGACCTTGAGCGCATGGTCGGCGGGCGGATCTCGGAGCCCGAGCTGTGGGCGCGGATGCGCGCGAACGAGCAGTGGTCGCAATGGCAGACCGAGGACGTTTGACAACCCGGCGCCTGGGATGGCGTGGTCACCTCCGGCCAGGCCGAGCCCGGTTGGGCGATGCGCAATGTGCTGGGCGTCCAGACCACGCATTTCACGGACGGCGGCAAGGCGCAGACCACGTTGCGAGAGCGGACGATCACGATCGGGATGCGCTGCCCCGCCGAGGGCGCCCAACAGATTCAGCAGGGCCTCGGGTCGTGATGTCCGCAGAATGTCCGCAACAGACGCAGGCGTGTCTGTGTGCTGTTCCGGCTCATGCTTGTCCATCGGGTTCCGGTAGGTGGTTGACACTGGGTGGGGCGCGGACCGGATCCGCTACGAGCTCGAGCGGCAGGGGGGTGGATCCGGTGCCGGGCCGGTCGAGCATCTATCCGGCGTTGGTGCGCAATGGTCGGGTCGACCCGAGGGCACGGCGTCGACGGCGCGGTGACTACCGGCGGTGACAGCGGGGCCGGGCGATGGAGTTGTGGCAGATGGATGTGGTCGGGGGGATCCACCTGGCCGACGGGGTGGAGGTGAGGTGCGTGACCGGCATCGATGACAGCTCCCGATTCGTGGTCTCGGCGATGCTGGTGGCCCGAGCGACCCCACCCCGGTGCGTCAGGCGCTGCTCGCGGCCCTGCGCCGGCACGGCATCCCGGAGCAGTTCCTCACAGACAACGGCAAGGGGTTCACCGGCCGGTTCAGGCCGGGCGGGGCGAGCAGTGAGGTGCTCCGACATTCCATTACGATCGCCGCACCGATCGAAAAGGTCTGGGCGGAGATCACCAAGGTCGGCGCGCGCCAGCGGGCACAGCTGGACTCTGTCCTCGAGACCAGCTTCCGCCCGGGCGACCCGCTCTACTTCCGGTCGGAGGACGGCTCACGCACCTTCATGGTCGGGCGGGTGCTCGAGTGCGATCCGCCGACGATCTTCAGCCACACCCGAGTACTCACCATGCGTGACGACCCGCTGACCGTGGTCTCCTGGCGCTTGGAGGCCGTCGCCGAGGGAACCCGGGTCTCGCTGATCAACGGCGGCTGGCCGGCCGACGCGAAGATGGAGAAGGTCGATGCCACATGGAAGGGCATCCTGGCCAGCCTGAAGCAGGTCGTCGAGACCGGGGACGTCACCCCGCGCCAGAAGGCGACGCTGTTCATGATGCGCACCTTCATGTTCATGATGCCGTCCAAGACCAAGTCCGAGAACGTCACCGTCCCCGACTGACAGGCCCATCACCGGCGGCGGGCGGGTGATTGCGCCCCCTCAACCGGGGTGACGATGCGATGGCGAGCCTTGTTGGAGGAGGGTGTGGAGATGACCCGACCACCTCACCAGACCTCGGCCGATCGCGCTGCTGGCGACGCCCGGACGGAGCTTGTTCTTGAGGCCGCGACCGAGCGCTTGCGTGAGGAACGAGATGCGGTCCGCGCCCGACTTGCGAACATGACAAGGGACCTCAAGTCCCTCTTCGAGGCATCGGCCGGCTCGAATGCCGATGACGAGCACGACCCGGAGGGTCAGACCATCGCCTACGAACGGTCACAATTGTCGGCGCTCATTCAGGGGGCACAGGAGCATCTCGCCGACATCGAGGCAGCGACTCTTCGGCTCCGGCAGGGCAATTACGGGATGTGTGAGATGTGCCATCAGCCAATCCCCGCCGCACGGCTGGATGCCAGGCCGACTGCACGAACCTGCGTTCGGCACGTCGCGCCCGTCAGAGGATGATCGGGAGTGTCCAACTCGACAGCGATCGCGCGTCTGTCCAAAGACACCCGCGTCATTCCCAGCGCGCGAGTCCCCGCACGGTTTGGATGGTGTCGGCGTCGGCTGCCGACTTGTCATCGCGATAGCGCACAACCCGTGCGAACCGCAGCGCGACGCCGCCCGGATACCGGGACGACCGCTGGAGGCCGTCAAAGGCGATCTCGACCACCTGCTCGGGCCGGACCTGCACGACCCACCCATCGTCTGCGGTCTTGAGCTCCTCGAACCGTTGGGTCTGCCAGGCCAGCATCGCGTCGGTCATCCCCTTGAAGGTCTTTCCCAGCATGACGAATCCGCCGGTGGCGGGGTCACCAGCGCCGAGGTGGATGTTCGACAGCCACCCGCGGCGGCGTCCACTGCCGCGCTCCACCGCCAGCACGACAAGGTCGAGCGTGAGCACGGGTTTCACCTTCACCCACCCGGCGCCGCGCCGGCCGGCCTGGTATGGCTGTGCGAGGTCCTTGATCACCACACCCTCGTGGCCCTCGGCGAGCATGGCCCTGGCGAACTGCTGGGCCGCTTCGGGGTCGGCGGTGACCATTCGCTGCACCCGCAGGGCGTCGGGAACCAGCCGCGCCAGCTGTTCCTGCCGGACGCTGGTCGGACTGTCGACCAGGTCGGCACCGTTCACCTCGAGCACGTCGAAGAAGAAGGGGCTGAGCATGACTCCGGCCGGATCGGCGGCCGAGGCGCTGCGGGCCGCCGTGTCCTGGAAGGGCAACGGCTGCCCCGCTGTGCCGAACGCGAGCGCCTCCCCGTCGAGCACGCAGGTGGTGCACTGCAGATCCGCGACCGCCTGGCCGACCTCCGGCATGCGGATGCTGATGTCGTCCAGGCTTCTGGAGTAGACGCCCACCTCGGACCCCTGCTTGTGGACCTGGATCCGGATGCCGTCCAACTTCGCCTCCACGGCGACCGGGACGCCGCCACCGAGCTTGGCCATCGCTTCGGCGACCGTGGGCGCGCTCGACGCCAGCATCGGAAGCACCGGACGCCCGACCCGTAGCCGCAGGCGGGCCAGGGCGTCCGCTCCGCCGACCGCGGCTGCATCCGCCGCGGCAGGCACGGAGCCTGCGAGCATGGCCGCTCGGCGCACCAACTCGGAAGGCACCTCGTAGGCCTGCCCGATCGCCTGAAGAAGCACCCCCTCCAGCGCACCCTGACGGGTCTCGCCAACGATCAGGCCGCTGAGGAAACGCTGCTCCTCCTGCGTGGCCCGTCCCATCAGGCCGGCCAGACCTGCTTGCCGGGCGAGCTGGGAGCCCGGTCCGGCCAGTTCGCCGAGCGCCTGCAGCGCGGCATCGACCTCGAGGACTTCCAACGATGGCTCGGCCGCCGCCGGAGAGCTGCGAAGCGAGCGCCAGCCGACGCCGGTGCGGCGTTGTCGCAACCGACCGGCCAGGAAGTGCGCCAGCACGTCCACTTCGGCAGTGTCGGCCCGGGTGAGCAGGTCGGCGATGATCGCGACCTTGGCGTTGCGGGACCGGGTCGCGGCGACCCGCTCGGACACGTCCACCACCTCGCAGAACAGCATGGCCCCTTCCTAGCCGCTGCCATCGGCGACCGGAAGGGCGGCGGCCAAGCAGGTCCGCGCCCGGGGACTCCTCGTGAGTCGCCGCCGGTGGTCCGCATCCCCGCAAGGCGAATGCGTCACGACGTAGCGGAGGAATCGCCGATGGCAGGGAAGGTCGGCCCATCGACAAGGGGGGCGCCACCCGGAGACCCACTGGCTCAGTATCCGCGCGACAGGACCCGGTCCCGGGCGGCGGCCACCACGCTGCCGGACTGCCGGTTGGCCATCCGGCGCAGCACCGACGGCGCCAGCAGGAAACCCACGACCGCCCATCCCGCGATGACCGCGAGGGCGAGGGGGGTCTGCGGCGTTCCATGCAGCTCCACCGCCGCCGCGTCGGCGGAGAGGAACACGGAGCGCATGCCCATGCCGATCCAGTACATCGGAGTGAGCTGCACGACGCCCTGCAACCAGCCGGGCAGCATGCTGATCGGGAAGAAGAACCCCGACACGATCGCCAAGGCATAGAGACCCATGATGGCGATCCCCACCGCCAGCATGCTGCGGAACACCGAGCCGAGGATGGCACCCCACGGCAGCATCGCGGCGAGGGCCAGCAGGTAGAAGACCACGAGCAGCAGCCACCGGCGCGGATCGGTGGGCAGCAGCTCCGGGAGCAGGATCGCCGCTCCGACGAGGATCGGCACGACAACGATCAGCGCCTCGACGGGGACCAGGAACAGCTTGGCCAACAAGTGCCCGCCGATCCCGTGCGGGATCGCCTTGGCGCGCAGCAGCGTGCCGTCCTCGCGCTCGGTCTGCAGGGCGCTGGCCACCGAGATCACCGCGATCGACACCACGGAGTACCCGAGCATGCCGGCGAGCAGGTAGCCGCTGGCTGGCACGACGTCGAGGAAGTCGCGGTCGCGCAGGACCCACAGGCTCGCGAGGAGGAACAGCGGGGTGAGCAGGAACGACAGCCCCGAGCGAGTCAGGTACTTTCGCCGGAACGTCACCACCGCCTGACGCCAGGCCGCCCGGACCACGTGAGCCTTCATGGTTGCTCCTCCACGGTCAGCGCCTCCCGTAGCGACGTGACACCACGCAGGTCCTGCCCGGCCTCGGACCGGGTGACGAGGTCGAGGTAGGCGTCCTCGAGGGAGGCCCGCGCCACCTCGACGACTTCGATCCCCTCGGGCCGAGCGGCCAGCAGGTAGCGCAGGTAACCGGTCGGATCCGGGGTCGTGTCCCTGTGGAGCTCGCCGGTCGCGAGGTCACGCCAGCGCACCTGGACGCCTTCGCTGACCGCTTGGCGCAGCTCGTCGACGGTGCCGTCGGCGATGTACCGCCCGCCGGCCAGGACGATCACCCGGTCAGCGAGCTTCTCGGCCTCGGTGAGGTCGTGAGTCGTGAGCAGGATGGTCGTGTCCAGGTTGCTGACGTCGGTGATCAGGTCGTGCAGGTCGCGGCGGCCGACCGGGTCCAGGCCGGTGCTCGGCTCGTCGAGGAACAGCAGCTCGGGCCGGCCGACCAACCCGACCGCGACGTCGAGGCGCCGGCGCTGGCCCCCCGAGAGCTTCTCGATGCGATGGGTGGCGTGACTGCTCAGGCCGACGCGCTCCAGCAGGTCGGAGGTCGGCCAGGGCCGCAACGTGTCGTCGGTCGACCAGGCCGCGTAGTAGGCCCCGGCCACGTCGACCAGCTCACGCACCTGCCACTTCGGATGGTCGCGCCAGCTCTGCAGCACGACCCCGACGCGGGCCCGCCACTCCTCGTCGGCCCGCACCGGATCATGACCCAGCACGCGGACCATCCCCGCCGAGGGCCGGCGGAACCCCTCGAGGATCTCGACGGTAGTGGTCTTCCCGGCGCCGTTCGGCCCGAGCAGGGCCACGGTCTGGCCCCGCGGGATGACCAGGTCGAGATCGTCGAGAACGAGCAGGTCGCCGTAGGCCATGGTCAGTCCACGGACCTCGATCGCAGGAGCCGGCGCCCCGGCGACGCCAGGAGGAGGGGCGAGACCGGACACCTGGCTCATGGCCATCACGCTAACGAGGACGACCCGTGGCGGGCGAGCCACGCCTGCGCAACATCATGACTGCGTTCGACGGACTCTCTACCGGCCGCTTGGCGACCATGAGACACTGGCCAGGTTCCCGCGAGCGGTCGCGTGTGTCAGGGGACGACGACAAAGGACGGGTCTTGACCGGCATCCGGAGAACTCCTCCAGCTCTCTCGCGCTGACGCCGACTCCTGGTGTCGGCGCATCCGCCGATAGCCCTGGGAGCACACCGTGTCCACCCCTTGCTCCGTCGTCCTCAACGACCTTTCCTTCGTCTGGCCCGACGGAGGTCCCGTCCTCGCCCACGTCACGGGCTCGTTCGGCCGATCCCGCACCGGCCTGGTCGGTGCGAACGGTGCCGGCAAGTCCACTCTGCTCCGGCTCATCGCCAGCGAGCTGCAGCCCACGAGCGGCGCCGTCGTCAGGTCGGGGACCGTCGACCTCCTTCGCCAAGGCGTCACTCTCGGCGCGCACACGGTTGCCGACCTCCTTGGCATCACACCCATCCGGGATGCGCTGCGCGCGGTCGAGGGCGGGTCCACCGACACCCGCGTCTTCGACACCATCGCTGACTGGTGGGACATCGAGGACAGGACAGCAGCCGCACTGGCTGCTCTCGGCCTGCCGACCGACCTCGACCGAACGGTGAGCACTCTCTCGGGTGGGGAGGCGATGCTGACCGCCCTCACCGGCATCCGGCTCAGGGGCGCCGACATCGCGCTCCTCGACGAGCCGACGAACAACCTCGACCTCGACGCCAGGCAGCGGCTCTACGATCTGATCGGCACGTGGCGCGGCACCCTGATCGTGGTCAGCCACGATCTCGATCTCCTCGACCTGCTCGACGAGACAGCCGAGCTGCGCGAGGGATCGCTGACGTCCTACGGAGGCCCGTACAGCGAGTACCGCGATTGGCGCCAGTCACAACAGGATGCCGCGGTGCGGACACTCCGCTCGGCCGAGCAGCTGCTCAGGCGGGAGAAGCGCGAGCGCGCGAAGGCCGAGGAACGCATCGCGCACAGTGAGCGCCAAGGCCGCAAGGACAAGGCCAACCGCAAGTACGTCCCGGCCACGATCAACGACCGCCGCAACTCGGCGGAGAAGGCACAGGGCTCACGCCGCACTGGCGGTGATACGAAGGTCGAGGAAGCCAGGGCGGCCGTGGAAGCCGCGGAGCAACTGGTGCGCGACGACGACACTGTCCGCGTAGACCTGCCCGACCCCAGGCTGCCCCGTGACAGGCGAGTCGCCGAACTGCCGAGCTCCGACGGGCGCAACCATGTGCTCCACGGCCCGGAGCGAGTCGGGCTCATGGGTGCCAACGGTGTCGGAAAGACGACGCTGCTCGAACGTGTGCTTCCCACGGTCTGGGCGCGTACCGCCTATCTGCCCCAGCGGGTCGTCCTGCGTGACGACCGAACCGTTCTCGACACCGTTCGCGAGTTCGCACCGGCTGTTCCCCCGGCAGTGGTGCGCAACCGGCTGGCTCGGCTCCTGATCCGGGGACCGATGGTTGACCGACCCGTCGCCTCGCTCTCTGGTGGCGAGCGAATCCGCGTGGCCCTCGCGCGGCTCGTGCTTGCCGATCCGCCGCCTGAGCTGTTGGTACTCGACGAGCCGACCAACGACCTCGACATCGTCAGCATCGACCGGTTGGTCGCCGCGCTGACGGCGTATCGGGGCGCCGTTCTGGTCGTGAGCCACGACCGACGGTTCCTCGATCGACTGGGGCTGGACGTCGTGCTCCGGCTCGAGGCCGACGGCGCCCTGTCGGATGCGCGCTAGAGATGGTGATCATCGGGCCGAGGTCTCCGCGCGGTGCCCGGGGTCCGTCGTCCAGCAGGCCGCTACATCGACGCAGTGGTGGGGGAGCTGTCCCAGCTCCCCCAAGACCAAGTGAAGCCATTGACGGCCGAGTCCTCCACGGGCCCTCCGCTCCGTCCGGAGGTGGGTGTCACCTGCCTCGGGTCTCGCCCATCTGCCAGCCGTCGTAGAGCGTCCCGACCGCCTGGTGCAGCAGCTCCTGTGGGTCGGCAGGCACGGTGCCGGGGATCTGGTTCAGGGCTGCCAGCCGAGCGATTCCGTATGTCGTGCCCCACGCCGCGGCGCACCGGCGCAGCACCTCGGCCTCGGTCGTGCCGGGCGGCTGGCAGGCCGCGACGGTGTCCTTCAGCAGCGTCCAGTGGCTGATCGCGGCCCGCTGCAAGCTGGGGTGGTCGGCCTTGGCGACGAGCGGCCCGAAGGCGAGGTCGTGCACGTGCGGACGCGCACGGATGAACCCCACGTAGGCGTCGACGAGTGTGTGCAGGCGGAGCAGGGGGTCCGGCGGAGTCGCCTCCACCGACGCCCGCGCTGCATCGGCAGCCTGCTGGAGGCCCGTGCCGGCCACGGCGGCGAGGAACCGGCGCTTGTTCCCGAAGTGCACGTAGGGCGCTTGGTGGCTGACGCCCAGGTCCTGGGCTATCTGGCGCAGGCTGATCCGTTCAGCGGGCTGCTCGTCGAGGAACTCGAGCGCCCGCTGCACGAGCTGCGCGTCGAGCGTCGCGACCACATCGGTCGTCACGGGCCCGCCACCTCCGCTGTGGGACTGGGGGTTGACAGTGTCAACCATCGACGGAACTCTAGTCGTTGACAGTGTCAACCAGCGACGCCCTGGAGGTAGCGGAGATGGCTGAAGACCAGATGGTGCAGACGGCCCTGGGGCCCCTCGCGGTCCAGCTCCGCGGTGGCGGACCGACCGCCGTGCTGTGGCACAGCCTGTTCGTCGACGAGAAGTCCTGGGACGGCGTGGTCGAGCAGCTGGGTCGACAGCGGCGACTGGTCCTCATCACGGGGCCGGGGCACGGCCGGAGCCCGGACCCTGGGCGGCGCTACACGCTGTCCGACTGCGCGGACGCGGCGGGCTCGGTGCTCGACGCACTGGGCGTGACCGAGCCCGTGGACTGGGTGGGCAACGCATGGGGCGGCCACGTCGGTGCGCTGTTCGCCGCTCGGTGGCCCGACCGCTGCCGGACGCTGGTGATGCTGGGCACGCCCGTCCAGGCGCTGAGCCGCGGGGAGCGGGCGAACACCACGCTGCTGCTCGCCATCCATCGGCTGCTTGGCCCCATCGGACTCATCCAGGACGGAGTGACCGAGGTCCTGCTGTCGGCGGCGACCCGCGCACGGCACCCCGACGCGACCGCCTACGTCGAGCGCTGCCTCACAGAGGCGGAACGAGCCGCGCTGCGCAATGCCGTGGTGTCCATCTCGCTGCACCGGCAGGACCTGGCGCCGGAGCTGCCGAGGATCTCGGCACCGACGCTGGTCGTCACCGGGTCCGATCATCAAGGGTGGACCCCGGAGCAGGCGCGCGCCGCGTGCACAGTGATCCCGGACGCTGTCATGGCCGTGGTCCCCGACGCCGCCTATCTGGTGCCCTTGGAGGCCCCCGAGGAGACCACGCGCCTGATCCTGGAGCACTGGACGGCGCACCCGGGCGTGCCAGCGGGTTGAACGACAACGGGCCGGTGTCGGCCGCACTCCGTACGCAAGGCGGAGTGGCGGACGGCACATCTGGCTGTGGTGCTATCCCGGCGCTTGCGTCCTGGGCGTCGGGGTGCACACGCCCTCAAGGCAGGCAAGAAGCCCGAGGCTCCAGCTGGCCACGATCGACAAGGGGGACGTCAACGCCGCCGTGCCGGCATCGGAGGCTGCCTGGCGCCGGCCCTCGCCGCGAGGCCAATCGGACCGAGCGAGCACGCCGAACATGGGTCACGGGAGCCCGGCGCGGTCGAACTCCTGCTGCAGCCGAGGGCGGCGTCGATGGATCTCGCGAAGATCGGCGATGAGCTCGTCGACATCGGTGGCCCTGTCGGTCCCGGCGGCGAGCTTGCGCATCTTCGCCAGTCGACGCGCGGCCAGGCGGTAGTGCTGCGCCTGGGATACGACCAGCTCGTGCTCGACCAGTCGCTGATGGATGGGGAGCACGGCGATGGGGTCGACCTTCTCGTAGGCCTTGACCAGCTCGGCCCAGGTGGTGTCGGTGTCCAGCGCGAGCGAGTGCGCGAGGTCCCACGCGAGCCCGGCGTCCTTCAACGTGACCAGCGCGAACAGCACGGCGTCGTTGGGACTGGCTACCAGTCTGGCCATGACCTCGTCGCGGTACGTCGGCCACGCCTCGCCCATCGCCGCGTGCAGCCGAGCTGCCGTGCTCGAGGAGGGCCAACGCCGGAACACGGTCATCCGGGCTTCGAGCTCCTCGGCCGGGCGGTGCTCGGCGAGGAGCCGGCACCAGTAGTAGGCGGCCTTGAGCGACTGATGCCGCGGGCCGACGTCGATGGCCTGGTGTGCCCAGTCGATGGCCAGGTCGATCTCACCGATCTCCTCGAAGGCCTCGGCGGTGTCCTCCAGCCACGCGGCGACTCTCCGGTCACGGGCATGGGTGCGGATGATCGCGTCGATGTCGTGGTCGAGGACGGCGAGGCGCCGGTCGTTCCATTCCAGCACCCAGCGCTCGTGGGAGTGCGGCGCGGAGAATCGCTCAGACTCCGGCGGCTCCGGGCCGAGCGTCGCGTGGACCGCATCAAGTCGGGCGCGGTAGGCCGCCATCCCCTTCTCGCCGAGCGCGGGGGCGTAGGCGACGGGATCGAGCTCGAAGTAGTCGACCTCGCCGTCGAACTGGAACGTCACCATCCAGTCGACCAGCTTGCTCGCGGGCACGTGAGCGGCAGCCGCGGCCTTCGGGTGCAGGTCGATCAGGCGATGGCAGGCATCGCCGATGATGCCGCTGGAGTCGTCCGCCCGGGCGATCACCTTGATGGCGCTCGCCAGCGCCTTGTGGGTGACGACGTAGACCTCCGCAGGGTCGGTGGTCGGGATGGCCGCCTCCAGGACGTCGAGCGCCTCGCGCATCTGTTGCCCGTGCTGATTGGCGGTGCTCCACCGAGACAGGTCGGCCCGTGTCCGTATCAGGGGGAGGACCGCATCAGCGAGTGCACTCATGTCAGACCGAGCGCTCGGACTCGAAGGACGTGCACGTCGTCGTCGCGCGTGCAGGCCAGCGACGTGCCGTTGACTACCACGGGCGCCGTCGGCTCATGGGTCACCCGATCGGCCACCGGCACAGTGAATCGGCGCCTTCGTGCTCGCGCACGCGGGCGTGGCATCGGGCGCTCGCTGGTCACGAGCGCGCCACGCGGTAGCGGAGGTAGACGACTTCCGAGGGGAAGGTGCGGGTCTCGATGAGTTCGAGGTCCACCCGGCGCTCGTCCCGGGGGAAGTACGGCATCCCGCCGCCAACCAGCACCGGGTGGACCACGGCGCGGTACTCGTCGATCAGACCCAGCTCGGCGGCCTGGGCGGCGAGGGTCGCGCCCCCGATCGCGATGTCGCCCTCGCCCGGCTCGGCTCGAAACCGCTCGATCTCCTCCGCAATGCCGCCGGAGGCCAGTCGGGCATTGCCCTGCACCGCCGAGAGCGTGGTGGAGAACACCACCTTGGGCAGCGGCTTCCAGAGCGCGGTCCACTCCAGCTCTGCCTCGTCGAGTGACTGATCCTGTTCGGCGGTCTCCCAGTACAGCATCGTCTCGTAGAGTCGTCGCCCCAAGAGGTGGACGCCGACCTCTCGGATCTCGTCGATCCAGAAGCGGAAGACCTCGGGGTCGGGCACCGACCAGTCGAAGCCTCCGTCCGGTCCGACGATGTAGCCGTCGAGTGAGACGCCCATCGAATAGGTCACCCTGCGCATCAGAAGTCCTCCTCGGTCAGGCGGTCGATGGTACGGCCGCCCGCAGACCTCATCGCGGCTGGCGGGATCGGATCCCACGACCCCCTCGTGGGCGGCCAGCTCTTGGTCCAGCGTGCTGGTCGAGCGGGTCAGGTGACTGGCTCACTCGGCCCGTCTCGGGCTTCCCGGCGGCTGGGATCGGGGGTGGGGGCAGGATCCCGGGTGTGGACCCCGCTGAGGCGCTGGACCAGATCGCGTTCCTGATGGAGCGCTCGCAGGACGACGTCTACCGGGTGCGGGCCTATCGGAAGGCAGCCCGAGCGCTGCGCCAGGCCGGCCCGGAAGTGGTGCAGCGGCTGGCGGCCTCGGACCGGTTGACCGACCTGCCGCAGGTGGGGAGCAGGACCGCGGCGATCGCGATGGAGGTCCTGGCGTCCGGGGAGCCACCGACGCTGCTGCGCGACCTGCGCGCGAGCCGGGCCGGACCAGTGACAGGCGGGGGCGAGGCGATCGTCGCCGCCCTGCGGGGGGACTGCCACATGCACAGCGACTGGTCGGACGGCTGGGTACCTCCTGACGTGATGGCCCGGGCGGCCCGTGATGACGTGCTCGATGGTCGTGGCCACGAGTGGGCTGTGCTGACCGACCACTCGCCGCGATTGACCGTCGCCAACGGCCTGTCCGCGGAGCGGCTGCGCGACCAGCTGGACCTGGTGACCCAGCTCAATGCGGAGCTGGCGCCCTTCCGGCTGCTCACGGGCATTGAGGTTGACATCCTCGACGACGGCTCCCTGGATCAGGATCCGCAGCTGCTGGCGCGACTGGACGTGGTGGTGGCCTCGGTGCACTCGAAGCTGCGCATGGAGGCCGGGGCGATGACAGCGCGGATGGTCGCCGCTGTGTCGAACCCGCACGTCGACGTGCTGGGACACTGCACCGGGCGGATGGTCACCGGGAGGCGGAACCGGCCGCCCTCGCAGTTCGACGCAGCGGCGGTGTTCCAGGCCTGTCGAGACCACGGCGTCGCCGTGGAGATCAACGCCCGACCTGAGCGCCGAGACCCCCCTCGGGACCTGCTGCGCCAGGCCGTCGACATCGGGTGCCTGTTCGCCCTCGACAGCGACGCCCACGCGCCGGGGCAGCTCGACTGGCAGCCGTACGGTGCTGCGCGGGCCGCCGAGTGCGGGGTGGACCCGGAACGCGTGGTGACGACGTGGGCCCTGCCGGAGCTGCTGGCGTGGGCTGGGCGAGGGTGAGCGGCGGTTGGGGTGGCGCGACCCGGTCTTCGATGCGGCCGAGCTCAGCGCCCGAGTCTGACGACCGGGGCGACCACGTCGACCAATGAGCGTGCACGCCGGACCAATGGCTCGGCCTTGGACGACGTGAGCAGGGCGCTGCCGTAGTCGACGTCAGCCTTGGCTGCGATGAGCTCCCGGAGCCTTCTCAGAGGATGAGGCCACGTCCCGCCTGGCCAGCTCCGCGCGGAGTTCCTTGGCGGCGCTGGCGTGGTCCCGGCCCTTCTGGTCGATCCCGTCAGCGCCGTGACGATCGCCTCCTTGGCGCTGATCCGGGCGTGAATGGCGTCGCCGGCGGCTGGCGTGAACCGCTCGGCGGCGAGGCACACTTCGGCTGAGTCGCGATCCACCGCCGTCCGCGTGCCCGGCCGGAATCTGCCATGAAATCCGCGTTCTCGCGACCATCTCGTCGGCGGAGTAGCCACTTGCGCTCGAAATCCACGCTTAGACCGCCTGAGTGACACCCTAAGCGTGGATATCGAGCGCACATGCGAGATGTGGCCCCGAGGCGGGCCCCAAACGGGGGATATCGGGGCAGATTCGTGACTGAGCTCAGTCGAGGCCATGTACTCCTCGGCCTTCCTCAGGAACGTCTTGGCGTTGCTGAGACCCCCTCGCGGCCGATGGTCTGCGTCCTGGCGGGGCTTCGACCACCGTGACGTGCATGATCGCCCTCGGGCGCGCGCGCCTATGCTCGGCCGGGATGCATCGAGGAGGACGGGTGGCCCACGGAACGGCAGACCGGTACGGCCGCCGACGCGTGGCAGCGATCGTCGCCCTGACGTGCCTGCTCCTTGTCGTTCTGATGATCCTGACCTTCACCGTAGGCAGTCTGGGGTACCTGGTCCTCTCGGTGCTGGGCGTGGCCGTGGCGGTCACGGGTGGGTGGTACCTGGTGGCCAACCGCGGGACGATCCGGGTGGTCGCGTCGCTGGTTGCGTTCCTCGGCTCCGTGTTGGCCGTGGCGGGACTGATCGCAGCGGGATCTGACGCCCGGTCACTCGTCTTCGCCGGTGTCCTCATGGCGGCCTCGGTGGGGTGTGCCAAGTACGCCACCAAGAGACGGCCGGACTCGGTCGTAGCGGCTGACCTGGGCGATCCGCACCCCCCGGCGCGCCACCCGGTTCTGATCATGAATCCGAAGTCGGGCGGAGGGAAGGTCGAGAGGTTCGACCTGGTAGGGCAGTGCCGTGCCCGCGGCATCGAGCCGGTGGTGCTGTCCCCGGGTGACGACCTGATCCAGCTCGCCGAAGATGCCGTGGCGCGGGGCGCGGACGTGATCGGCATGGCCGGGGGGGACGGGTCGCAGGCCCTGGTGGCGAGCGTGGCCTCGAAGCACGGGATCCCCCATGTCGTGATCCCGGCGGGCACCCGCAACCACCTCGCCCTGGACCTCGGCCTGGACCGCAACGATGTCGTGGGGGCCCTGGACGCCTTCTCCGAGGGCATCGTCCGCACGGTGGACCTCGCCGCGGTCAACGGCAGGGTGTTCGTGAACAACGCCTCCCTTGGCCTCTACGCCGAGATCGTGGCCTCCGAGGCGTACCGGGAGGCCAAGCTACGCACGGCTCTGGACGCCCTGCCCGACCTGCTCGGTGACGGCGGGGATTCCCCGACACTGCGTTTCGTCGACGGTCGGGGCCAGCCGCAGGACCACGCGGACGTTGTCCTGGTGTCGAACAACCCCTACCTGCTCGACGCCCCCGGGGGAGTCGGGACCCGCGAGCGGATGGACACCGGACTCCTGGGGGTGGTGTGCCTGACGGTGACCGGCCCGGTCGACGCACGCCGCTTCCTCGCCCTGCAGGCCGTCGGCCAGGTGGCCCGGTTCCGCGGGTGGCGCCAGTGGACCGCCCCCCGGTTCGAGATCTCCTCGGATGGGCCGGTGCAGGTCGGCGTCGACGGCGAGGCATTGACCATGGACTCGCCAGTGATCTTCGAGACCCTGCCCGCCGCCTTGACGGTCCTCCTTCCACCACATGCGCCAGGTCGGTCTCCGGCCGCGCGCCGAGTCTCCCGGAACACCCCCCGGGAGCTCTGGCGCATCGCGCTCGGCCACACCTGACCGACTCACCCCGGGTCAGCACCCGGGTGGTGCCCGGCGGACGACAGCGCGAAGGAGTGGGCCGGGCGAGCCAGCCACTCACCCTGGTCAGCCGCGTGCTCCACGACGGTCAGGGTGCGGTCGGTGATCTCCAGGAGGGACCAGGACCGCGGGACACCCCGGGTCCGATGGCTCGTGGCCGTACCGGCGACCACCTCGATGATCGAGCGGGTCCGCGGCGCCGCGCCCACCTGCAGCACCTGGGCAGCGGGAATGTGGGTGTGCCCCGCGAGCACGAGGTCGATCTCGGCGTCCACCAGGGCCTGTTCGAACGTCTGGCCGCCAGCCAGGGACTCCAGCGCCACGGAGCTCAGCGGATGGTGCATCGCCACCACCCTGACGGTTCCGGGTGGGGAGTCGGCGAACGTGGCGCGCACCAGCTGGGACTGGCGGTCCGAGATGCGCCCGGACTTCCACCGCCAGCGCGGCATGGATCCCAGCCCCTGGATACGCACGGTCCCGAGGTCGAGGACCGGGTCAAGATCGTCCGTCACCTGGGCGCGGAATCCCTCGTAGGGGGCACCCATCCGGCGCAGGGGGTTCGTCAGCGGCACGTCGTGGTTTCCGATCACGATCATTGTCGGGCCGGGGAACTGTTTGATGACCTCCATCGCCCGGACGAACTCGTGGGTCCGGGCGCGCATCGTCAGGTCGCCGGTCACGACCGTGGCAGCCACGCCGGCGTCGTGCAGGTCCTGGGCGAGGCCCTCCAGGGCGAGGTCGTCGTGAGCTCCGACGTGGATGTCGGACACGTGCGCGATGCGCATCCCGGCCCTTCCCGCGCCACAGTGAATCGTCGGGCAACCGTAGGCCATTCAGGCTGTCGCACGGCTGTTGGTCACACCGTCGGCCAGCAACACGAGCAGCTCAGGGGTTCCAAGGAGAGGCACATGAAGATCACGCGGACTGCCATCTCGCTCAACGTTCCTGACGTCGAGGCCTCGGCGAGGTTCGCCACAACGCACTTCGGCTACGAGCAGGCCATGTCAGCCGACGGGTTCGTCTCCCTCCAACACCCCGATGTGGGCACCAATCTGATCTTCCTGTCCACCGGTCTGGCCACGTTCAAGCCCAGTGAGATCGCGGGATCGGCAGGGCAGGGGCTTCTCCTCGTGTTCGTCGTGGAAGGCCTCGATGAGCAGTTCAAGCGGATCGAGGCGACGGGGGCCCGTGTCGTGACGGTGCCGGAGACCGAGCCGTGGGGCGAGCGGTTCTGTCAGTTCGCAGACCCGAACGGTCTCATCTGGCAGCTGGTGGAGTGGGTCGACTGACCGGGGACCGCCCTCCGCGGCCGCTCGGCCCCCACACCGCCAAGGCACCTCCGCAGTCAGCGATCGAGTGCTGCCCAGGACAGACCGTCCGCGACGTCGCTGGGGCCGACCTATCGCCGTCTGGCGTTCAGGTTCGATAGGGCGAGGGCGATGATCGCGAGCCCGAGCAGGGCATACGTCGCTTGTAGCGACGACCCGAACCCGATGAACGCGACCTGGACGACGATCCAGCCGATGAGCACCACGCCTACAAGCAAGTGACCGATCGGCGCCCATGGCGCATGCCGCCAGGCCCCAACAGGGTGAAGGGCCCTTCGTCCCGGCTCCGATCGATTCCTCAGGCCCGGCGGGATCGCGGGCGGCACCCTGCTGGCTGTCGTGCTATCCAGGCGCGCGCGCCCTGCCGCCGGGCAGCATCCGGGGCAGCAGCCACTTGCCCAGGACCATGGTGAGGTGCGCACCCAGGACGACGAAGAACGCGATGTGCCCGGCGATGTGCAGCCACAGCAGATCGTCGTCGCCGGTCACCAGGAGGATGCCGGTGGCTGGCACCAGGAACATGAGGGTGAGCAGGGTCGACTCGGTGACGGCCACGATCCGCTGGTCGCGTGGGGTCAGCCGTGGGTCCCACGGCGGCAGTGGGGTGAGGCGGCGCCACAGCACCCGAAGCACCCCGAGCGTCATGATCGTGAGTCCGAGGAGGACGTGCAGCTCGGGCAGGGACAACCCGGCGTCGCCCAGGTCGCCGGTGAACAGATCCGACCACGCGGTCCCGACCGCATCCTCGGCCTCCTCCTCGCGCAGGTCCTGGGCCTCCTCGCACTCCTCCTCGAGCTGGTCCAGCCGATCCTTCTCCGCATCCGACAGGTCACCGCCGCTGCGGTCCTCACCGGGCGGGTCGCAGTCGACGTCAGGGATGTCGGCATCGGCGTCCATGGTGTAGCCGACGAGGAACTGCGCTGCGAACGCCGCCACCGTGACCCAGTGGAGCAGCTTCGTGACCGCGCCGTACCCGTGCTCCCCGTTGCGCAGCCGCATGCGCCCATTCCTACCGGGCGCGGGCTGGCCACGCCGGGCATGCACAGCCATGCCACGCCGCGAGTGGTCAGGAGGTGCTGCTGGCGACAACCTGGTTCGGGGCCAGGCGCCTGCCCAGGCTCGTGCGGCGGATCACCAGCTTCTCGAGCTCGGCGAAGGTGAACACGAGCACTCCCGCACCGATCGCCTTGCCCCATTCCGCCGCGGTCAGGTCCGCCGAGGCGAACACACGCTGCATGAAGTCGGTGTGGGTGAAGGCCAGCTGGAGCGGAATGCATGCCGCGATCGCCAGCAGCACGTAGCGGTTGCCGGTCAGGCCCTCCCAGTTGGCCACCGGGGCCAGGATGTGGCGGCTGTTGATCAGGTAGAACATCTCGGCGATCACGATCGCGTTCACCGCCATGGTGCGCGAAGTCTCCAGCGACGTGCCGCTGTTCAGCTCCGTCAGGAACAGACCGAGCGCGCTGGTCATCATCAGCACCGAGACGAACAGCACCCGCCAGACGAAGAACCTCGAGAGAAGCGCCTCGCCGGGCGGGCGGGGCTGGCGGCTCATGAGGTTGGCCTCGGCCGGCTCGAACGCCAGGGCCAACCCCAGCGTGCTGGCGGTCACCATGTTGATCCACAGCACCTGGGCGGGGCTCAGCGGCAGGGACAGCTCGAACAGGATCGCAGCGACGACCACCAGCGCCTCGCCGCCGTTGGTCGGCAGCATGAACAGCACGAACTTCTTGATGTTGTCGTAGACGGCCCGGCCCTCGCGAACGGCCCGGGCGATGGTCGCGAAGTTGTCGTCGGCCAGCACCACGTCGGCGGCCTCCTTGGCCGCCTCGGTGCCCTTGTGCCCCATGGCCACGCCCACGTCGGCGCGCTTGAGCGCGGGGGCGTCGTTGACCCCGTCGCCGGTCATGGCCACGACCTGCCCGTCGTCCTGCAGCGCCTGCACGAGGCGCAGCTTGTGCTCGGGGGCCGTGCGTGCGAACACGTCGACCTCCATCGCCACCCGACGCAGGTCGGCGTCGTCCATCGCGGCGACCTCGGGGCCGGTGATCGCCGGCAGGTCCAGCCCGATGCCCAGCGCAGAGCCGATCGCCCTAGCGGTGTCGACATGGTCACCGGTGATCATCTTCACCCGGATCCCCGCGCGGTGGCAGTCGGCCACGGCGCGGATGGCCTCCTCCCGGGGCTGGTCCATGATCCCCACCAGGGCCAACATGGTCAGCCCATCAGTCACGTCGCCGGAGTCGAGCCGGTCGCCCAGCGGCTGCGCCTGCTTGGCGGCCAGGGCCAGCACTCGCAGGCCCTGAGCGGCGGTCTCGTCCAGCATCTCCGACCAGTAGCCCGGGTCCAGCTCAGCCTTCCCGTGCAAGGTCATCTGCCACTGGCTCATGTCAAGGACTCGCTCGGGCGCCCCCTTGACGAAGATCCAGGGCTCGCCCTGCGGGTCGCGGTGGAAGGTGGCCATGTACCGGTGCTGGGACTCGAAGGGGATGGTGTCGAAGCGGGTCCACCGGTCGGCCCCGGACTGGGCGATGCCGGTCTTGGGGCCCAGCACCAGGAGTGCCCCTTCGGTCGGGTCGCCGGCCACGTGCCACAGGCCTTCCTCCTGGTGCAGTGCGGCGTCGTTGCACAGCACTCCGGCGCGGACAGCCAACGCGAGGGGGAGCATCTGCCGAGCATCCACGACACGCCCGTCGATGCTCAGGTCACCCACCGGTGCGTAGCCCACGCCACCGACGTCGACCGAATGCCCGCAGCAGACCAGCCGCTGCACTGTCATCTCGTTGCGGGTCAGGGTCCCTGTCTTGTCCGAGCAGATCACCGTCACCGATCCCAGCGCTTCGACGGCGGGCAGGCGGCGGATGATCGCCCGCTGGCGGGCCATGCGCTGGACGCTCAGCGCCAGTGTCACGGTCATGATCGCGGGCAGGCCCTCGGGGATGGCCGAGGCGGCCAGCGCCACGACCATCATGAACATCTCTGCTGGCGGGTGACCACGGATGAGGGTGCCGAACACGTAGGTGGCAGCCGAGGCGCCGAGGATGGCGATGGCCAGCACCCGCCCGAAACGGTCGATCTGCCGAAGCAGCGGCGTGTTCACACTGGCGATGCCTTCGAGCATCCGGTTGACCTTGCCCAGCTCGGTGGCACCGCCGGTGGCCACCGCGACGCCGCAGGCCTGGCCATGAACCGCCAGGGTCCCTGAGTAGGCCATCCCGAACCGGTCCCCCACGGGGGCGTCGAGTTCCACCGGGTCGGGGCTCTTCTCCACCGGCACCGACTCCCCGGTCAGGGCGGCCTCCTCGACGCGCAGCTCCTTGACGGTGATCAGCCGCAGGTCCGCGGGAACCTTGTCCCCGGACTCCAGCAGCACGACATCGCCTGGCACGACCTCACCGGCGTCGATCTCGTGGCGGACCCCGTCGCGCAGGACGGTGGCGTGCGGAGAGAGCATCGCGCGGATCGCGTCGAGGGCGGCCTCGGCCTTGCCCTCCTGGATGAACCCGATCACTGCGTTGATGAGCACGGCGGCGATCAGCACGCCGGTGTCGATCCAGTGGCCCAGCAACGCCGTGATGACGGCCGCACCCATCATCACGTAGAGCAGGATGTTGTTGAACTGCATGAGGAACCGCACCAGGGGACCGCGGCTCTTGGGTGGGGCCAGCCGGTTGGGGCCCACCTCGGCCAGTCTCCGGGCCGCCTCGGCCTGGGCGAGGCCGTCCGGGCTGGTGCCGAGCAGCTCCACCACCTGCGTGGGCGGCAGGGTGTGCCATTTGGGCCGTGCGGCGGTCAGGGAGCGGTGGTCCCAGCGGTCGTCCATCATCCGGCCTGTTGGTCGAGATCTGGTTGCCTCAAACCAACCTAGCAGCAGCGCCGAATCGCCCGACCGAGGGCCCGATGGTCGCGCTCGCGGTTGGGTCTCCGTCGTGGGGATTCCCGGGCTCCACCATCACGCTGTCGGTGCTGGTCGGCGGCATCTGGAACACGTTCGTCAAGCTCGGCCTCCCGATCCTCGCGGTGGTGGCCGTGGGGCTCACCGGCTCGAGCCCGACCGACGAGAAGGCGCTGGCGCTCGTCGGCCTCGGGCTCCTCGTCGGTGCGATCGTCGTGTTCGCCCTGATGATGCGCAGCAGCCAGACCGCGCAGAGCATCGGCGACGGCGCAGCGCGGGCGGTCTCCAGGCTCAGGCACCTGCTGGCGAAGCCACCGGTCACCGGCTGGGGTGCATCCGCGGTGAGCTTCCGCGAGGAGACCATCGGGCTGGTCCGGCCGCGGTGGCTGGCTCTCACAGTGACCGCGGTCGTCAGCCACTTGTCGCTGTTCATCGTGCTGCTGGCCTGTCTGCGTGCGTTGGGCGTGACCTCGAGCGACATACCGTGGCCGGAGGCGCTGCTGGTGTTCGCGGTGGCCCGGTTGGCCACGGCGATCAAGCTCACGCCCGGTGGGGTGGGGGTGATCGAGCTGGTCCTGATCGCGGGACTGACCGCCATCGGAGGGCAGGACGCGGACGTCGTGGCCGCGGTTCTGCTGTTCCGCCTGCTCACCTACGCGCTGCCGATCGCGCTCGGCGGGCTGACCTACCTGTGGTGGCGCTCGAACCAGTCCTGGCGGGTCAGCCCGAACGGTCCAGAGTCCTAGGAACGCGCCGCCTCGCCCGGGGTCGTCAACGCTCGTTCTGCGTCCGAGCCCAGGTTGTGCTCCGCGAGCAGCGCGCCCGCGGCGGCGAGGTCGGGGGCTGTGTCCGCTCCGATGCGTGCTTTGAGCTCCGCGCGGTACAGCAGCGCCTCGAACACCTCGATCGGTGGTGCGTCGGGGAATCGGATCATCCCCGCGTCGAGCACGGCGATCGCCTGGGCGTCGTCGCCGCGAGTGTCGCCCTGCCGCGCAGCGACGTCGATCACCCGGCCGAGGCCGGATCGTCGTTCTGCCGAGTCGTCCTCGGTCGAGCCTTCCCGGTAGAAGCGGAGCCAGTTGCCGCCGACGTCCACGATTGAGAACCCGGCCGCGGTGCCGGCCTTGCGCCTCGGGGGAAGCAGCCGCGGGATGCCCTTGATCGGAACCTTGCCGTACCGTTCCCGCAGTCCGGCCTTGAACGCGTCGTGGCGCTCACCAGGCTCGGCGACGGTGATGATCGCGCTGCCGTACGAGGTCGCCGGGTCGAAGCCCTCCATGGCAAACAAGTGGATCGCGATGTCGTCCAGCTCCACGACCGCGCAGGGATTGGGACGGCGCTGCTGGAAGCTGACGGTGAACCCGAGCGCGACGTAGAACGTGAGTGCGTCGTCCAAGTCCGCGCACGGCAGCATGGGGTAGGTGCGTTCGCCGGCCATTCGGTCCCTTCCCGCCGAGGTGTCACCATACTCCCCGGCGCACGCGAGCCGGCGCTGATCAGTGCGCATGCATCTTCGATCGAGCCGCCCCGAGCGACTTCACCTCTGTACGCTGGCCGCCATGTACACAGGCTTCGCGTCCTTCTCGGGCGTCGCGTCGATGAGGTTGCGCGCCCGCCGCTGACGGCGGCGCACCGAGTCCACGCAACTGCTCCCTGCCCGCCGCTCCGGTTCCTGCCGGGCGGCGCAGTGCCTGTGCCCTCCGGCTCCGACATCGAGCTGAAGGCAACCCCGTGACCAACCACTCCCTTGACCCATCCGGCCTGCCCGACGATCCTGCTACCGCGCCACCCGACCAGACGCTGCCGGCGGGCGGCGCCGCCCAGCTCCGGGCGGAGTCCCTCGGCGCGACGAGGGGTGGTCGGCACCTCTTCACCGACCTCGATCTCGTTGTCTCGTCCCGTTCGCGATTGGCGCTGGTCGGGGAGAACGGGCGCGGCAAGACGACACTGCTGCACGTCCTGGCCGGCGTGGAGGCTCCAGACTCCGGTCGCGTCGAGCGACTCGGGACGCTCGGGCTGTCGCGTCAATCCATGTCCGCGGATGCCGGGGAGACGGTCGGCTCACTGGTCACCGAAGCCGCGCATCTGGCCCACGTGGCACTGACGGAGCTGGACCGAACCACGGTGGCGCTCGCCGCGGGTCACCCAGGCGCTGATGATGCGTACGCCGCTGCGCTGGGGCTCGCTTGGTCACTGGATGCCTGGGACGTCGATCGGCGCATCGACGTGGCGCTGGGGGCGCTGGGTGCGTGCACGGATCGCGGGCGAGGGTTGGGCACACTGTCGGTCGGGCAGCGCTACCGCGTCCGCCTCGCGTGCCTGCTGGGCGGGCAGCACGACTTCCTGCTCCTGGACGAGCCGACGAACCACCTCGATGCCGGAGGACTCGCGTTCCTGACCTCACGCCTGCGCGATCACCCGGGTGGCGTGGTGCTGGTCAGCCACGATCGCCTGCTCCTGCGCGACGTCGCACGTGAGTTCCTCGACCTCGACCCGAGCGAGGACGGGCGCCCGCATCTGTACGCCGGCGGGTACGACGCGTGGCGGGCTGCGCGAATCCGGGAACGCGAGCGATGGGAGGGCGACTACGCCGACCAGCTCGAGGAGCATCGTCGGCTGGCCGGTGCGGCGCAGGCGGCACGCGGCCGGTTGAGCACCGGGTGGCGCCCGGAAAAGGGAACCGCGAAGCACCAGAGACAGTCCCGCGCCCCTGGGCTGGTGCGGGCCTTCAACCGAGATCTCGCCGCACTGGAAGCGCATCGGGTCACTGTCCCGGTCCCGCCGCCCCGACTCGCCTGGCCCGACCTGCCCACGAGGGCGGGCGTGCCGCTGCTGCGGTGCATCGACGTCTCGGTGGAGAACCGCCTGAGCCAGAGGGTGACGCTGGACATCCACGGTGGGGACAAGGTCCTCGTCACCGGACCCAATGGTGCCGGGAAGTCGACGTTGCTGGCGGTGCTGGCGAAGTCCCTGCACCCGGACTCGGGTGAGGCCCACCATCTGGGCGGTGTGCGAGTCGCGGCGCTCCTCCAGGAGACTCCGAGGTGGCCGCCCGACCATGTGCCGGACCGTCTGTACGGCGAGCTTGTCGGTCGGCTGGTGTCAGCGGGAGTGGTCAGCCAGAGCCAGGTCGTCCCTCTGGGAGCCACCGGGCTGATCGACCGCGAGTCCCGACGCACTCCCGTGGGACGCATGTCGGAAGGTCAGCGCCGCCGTGTCGACCTTGCCCTCCAGCTGGCGATGCGACCGCACCTGCTCCTTCTGGACGAGCCCACCAACCAACTGTCCATGGGCCTGGTCGACGACCTCACCGGGGCGATCCGGGCAAGCCGCGCGGCCGTCGTGGTGGCAACGCACGATCGCCAGCTCCTCGGGGATCTCGCCGACTGGCGCACGGTCCGGCTGCACGGAGGGGGCTGGCCTTCGGGTTGAGTCGCGCATCCGCGAAGAAGTCCTCGATCGTGGTGCCCACGGAGAGGTGGTGGGCCAACGCGGATTCGTCGAAGCCGCTGAGCCACTGGATCACCTGATCGAGCTCGTCCTTCGTGCGCCCCTTCTTCTCGACCTTGGCCACGCATCGGGTAGACCGAGAGAAGCTGATGGTGTAGATCCTCGACACGGTGGCAACGATCGTTCCCATCCCGCCGCCTTGGCGTCGAGCAGGTGATCGCACGCAGTTCGGTCCCGCTTTCCGCCAGTTCGGCGGAGCGCCGCATTCAGCCGGAGAACCCCGTGCCAGGGAATGACGCACGTCCGGGCTCTGTGTGGGTCGAAGGTGGCCGGCCGGGGTGACCGGACTGTTGCCCTCGCCAGCCGTCCGGCTCGTACGGAACCCGTTCACCCGCCCACGCCCAGTCGATGCGCTCCTGCTCAAGGCGGACGCGTTCGCCCAGATGATCGGACACCAACTCCTCGTAGAGCGCCGACTCCTCCGGCGTGAGCCGGGGAAGCGCCGCGTGGGTCGGACTGGGCTCCTGGCCCCAGCGGGCACGATGCTCGAGCAGGGTCTGGCGGTCCATCAGGAAGGACCGGGTCTGCGGCAGGTAGGCGCGCAGCTGGTCCAGGATCGCGAAGCCGTGCGTGTCCAGATCGCCCCAGTAGTGCACCCGGGCATCCCTGAGCCAGGGCACGCGACCGGCGTGGGCGACGTCGAAGCCCCTGCCCCAGATCGCGACGCCGTCCCTCGGGATCGGGACGCTCAGGTAGGTGATCTCGTTCTCGACGACGACGGCGGTCGCGATGTCCTCGAAGAGCGCGGGCAGCTCGTCCGCCCGCACGCCGACCTCGGACAGGGCGGGCGGGAGCCCGGCTCCCGGGCCGGCCCTCAGCCGCACGAGATCGGGCTTGGCCCGCAGGCCCAGCCCCGCGAGGAAGCCGCCGGCGGTGCCGGACACCCCCAGCAGCGCGGCCAGGACGGACCGGTGGCGCTCGGCGAGCTTCGTGTCCACGCCCGGGGCGCTGATCTCGCGCAGGTGGACACCCGAGCCGCGGTGGTCGTCGAGCCAGCGGTAGGCCGCGAGCACCATCGGCCACTCAGCCCGGAGCGCCAGTGCCCGCAGGGGATGCTCGGCGACCCAGGCACGGGCCACCGGCTCGTCCTGCGCGAGGTCCAGGAGCTCGTCGAGCTCCTGGACCTGTCGGCGCACTCCCAGCAGCGCCCAGGCCTGCTGGTAGCTGGTCACCTGCGCGCGGGCCGGCAGCTGGTTGCGGCCGATGAGCCGACCTCCCACCGCGGCGTAGGTGAGGGAGAAGTGCGCGTCGTCCCGGCGACCGCGGTCGAGGGTGGTGACCCATTCCTGAACGGACCCCAGGTCGTTGCCGATCTCCGCCGGCTTGGGTCCACGCAGCGGCAGGTCGAAGGCGGGAAAGGGCTCGTCGGCGGCGTACGCGCGCAGAAGCGTGCCGTCATCCCAGCGCTTCTGGACCCTGGCCCGCACCTCGGCGGGCGTGGACCAGCGGGAGCTCACCGGCGGGCCCGCTGCTCGTGGTACTCCTCGATGGTCATCGTGTGCAGACGGGAGGTTGTGCCGGTGGGGTTGTCGACATAGCCGATGGCCCTCACGAAGGGCTCGATGACGTGAACCTTCTGCAACGGGGTCACGATGAGCAGCTGGAGGCCGAGCTTGGCGAACAGCTCCAGGGCGTAGCGGGTGGAGACGTCAGACCCGCGTCCGAAGGCCTCGTCGATCACAGCGAAGCGGAAGTCCCGTGACTTGGAGACGCCCCACTGCAGGCCGAACTGGTAGGCCAGCGACGCGGCGAGGATCGTGTAGGCGAGCTTCTCCTTCTGACCACCGGACTTGCCGTCGGAGTCCGTGTAGTGCTCCCACTCGTCGTCGGTCTCCAGGTCACGCTCGGAGGCCGAGAAGCTGAACCAGTTGCGCACGTCGGTGACACGGCGGGTCCACGCCTTGTCGTGCTCCGTGTGGCCCTCCCGCCCGCGGAACCGCTCGATGATCTTCTTGACATCCAGGAACCGCTGCTCGGAGTAGTGGTCTCCGTCGGGGGAGAGGGTGTCGTCGGTGGCGGCGCGCAGGTCGCTGCGAAAGGCCCTGATCTCCTGGTTGGCGGTCTGCTCGGCCTCCAGTCGGATGTAGCGACCGGTGTTGTACTCGATGGCCCCGAGCGCCTCGTTGATCAGCTCGACCCGGGCGCGCACGTCCTCGGCCTGGCGGCGCAGCCAGTTGCTGAAGGACGCCAGGTCCCGGATCGTGTTGGTGTTCAGCTGGTCCTTGAACTCCCTCTCGAACCGCGGGAGGTCGTCGTTGGCCACCCGGTCGTGGAAGGCGACGAAGTCAGCGCGTGCCATGACGTTGGCATCCATCTCGGCGCGCAGCTCCGGCCACCGCCCCAGAACCCCGGACATGTACTGGACGAGGCTGGTGGTGAACCCGCCGATCTCGCGGCCCAGGCCGTCGAGTCGCTTGCTCAGTCCGTCGGTCAGGAGCTCGCCGGCACCGACGCACTGGGCGGATCGGGTCGGGACTGCCCTGCCGAGCCGGGCGCCCAAGGCCTCGTAGTTCGAGCGCGCCGCCCCCAGCACCTCCTCGGACTGGCGGGCCACCAGATCGTCGTCGTGCTGTTGGTCGCGCTGGCTGCGTCGCCTCTCGGCCTCCAGGGTGGCCAGACGTCCCGTGAGTCCCTCGATGGTCGTCGTGACCTTGCCCACGCGAGCCTCGTTGCGCTCGAGGGCCTGCTTGATCTCCTCCAGACGAGACGACCCGGACTCCAGCCGGGCTCGCTCGGCCTCATGCTCGTCGGCACGTGCCTGGGCCTCGGCATGGTCCAGCTCGGACCACGCGTCGAAGCCCGCCAGTCGGGACAGCCCATCCCGCCGCCGGCCCAGGCCCTCGCGTTCCTCCTGTGTCCGGGCGAGCTCGATCTCGGCGGAGTCCCGTTCGCTCTTCACTGCGGCCAGCTCCTCCCGCAGCGCGGCGACCTTGCGCTCGTTGGCCCAGCCGAGCACCCACGTGCGGGGGTCGTCGACCCGTGAGCGATCGTCCTTCTCGTGGCGGTCGCCGGAGCGCACCTGGCCGGCGAGGGTGACCGCGCGCCTTTCGGCGCGGAACTCCTCGAGAGTCTCCACACATCGGAAGTCGGCCCGCTTGGTCAGCTCGTCGAGCAGGTAGCCGCGGAAGGCGCCCTCCTTCGCCTCGATGCAGTCAGCCAGCAGCAGCGCATCGCCACCATGGCGCTGCAGGGGGACGCGGCGCGCCGAGACACGCTCGTAGACCAGTTTCGCGCCGACAGCCGCACCGTTGCGACTCCGGTACGTGAGGCGTCGGTCGTTCACCCACCGTGCCACCGCCTCGTAATGCTCATGGGGAACCAGCAGAGAGAGGGCGAAGCCGCGCAGGACCCGCTCGGCGGCACCACGCCACCGCGCCTGCTCGTCGGTGACGTCGAGCAGCTCGCCGGCGTAGGGGAGCTCGTCGATGGCCAGACCGAGATCGGCGCAGAGCTGCTCGCGAAGGTCGGCATGGCTGGCGGGGAGGTTGCTGCTGCGCTGCTCGAGGCTGGAGATCTCGCCGGTCAGCGCCTCCGCCCGGCCCGCCAGGGCCCTGACCGCGCTGATGTGCTCGGCGACTTGGCCATCGGAGGAGCGCAGCGCCGCGTCGACCCGCTCTCGCTCCGCCGCGACAGTCTGGCTCAGGGCCGCGAATGCCGAAGCGTCCGCGACGGGGGCAAGGCCGGCGTCGGCCAAGCCCTGGTCGAAGCCCGCGCGCCGGCTGCGCCGGCTCGTGGCCTGCTCGCGCGCCTCCCGGGCCAGGCGGTCGAGCTCGCCGATGCGATCCCCTCCTGCCTTGGCGCGCTGCTCGATCAGGGAGTCGCGTTCGTCGGCCAGCGTCCGGGCGGTGGCCGCGGCAGCGTCCTTCTCCTGCCACAGCCGCTCGCCGTCGGCCTCGTACCGGCCGATCTCGTCGGCCAGCAGCCGACTGCGCAGCTCTGCGATGTACAGGCGGACGGCGTCGCGCTGGCGCTCCAGCGCCCCGCGCTCGGCGACGGCCTCGTCGTACTTCTGGCTGGTCGCGACCAGGGGCTCCAGTGCCGAGAGCTGCTCGCGCGCCCGGGTGACGAGCTCGTGGGCCTTGGTGAGGTGCTCGAAGTGATTGATGATGCCGCGGACCTGATCGCCGGGTTCGGCGGGCTCGAGCATGTGGTCGCGAACGAAGTCGTTGAGGTTGCCGACCGACTTCATCGACACCGTCTGATGGAACAGCTCCATGGCTTGAGCCGAGCGGATGCCGAGCAGGCGCCGCAGCGCCGTCGCGTACTTGGGGAACTCGTCGTAGATCTCCGCGTCACCTGCCCGCAGGCGTCTGCGCAGGTCGGTCAGAGTCGTTCCGAAGTCGGTGAAGTCCGGCGTGATCGACAGGGCCTTGGTCGCGGTCACGTAGAACCGGTAGGGCTGCCCGTTGCGCTCGCGCTGCTGGAAGACCTGGGCGAGCGTGACCGTCTCGTCGTATCCGTCATTGACGAACACCCCGAGCACCACAGAGTAGGTGGTGCCGGCCTGGCGCAGGCCGACCGGGCGAGAGGCGCCGGTGGCCTCGTTGCGCTCGGACTTGTAGTGACCCTCGACGTAGGAGCGCAGCGTCCGCTCCTTCGCCTCGGCTCCGGCCGCCTTGTTGTAGGCGATCCGGTGCGAAGGCAGGAGCAGGGTGGTCAGGGCATCGACGAGGGTCGACTTCCCGCTTCCGATGTCGCCGGTCAGCAGGGTGGTGTCCCCGCGCGGGCTGAGCTGCCAGACCCGCCCATCGAAGGTGCCCCAGTTCAGGATCTCGACGTGGTCGAGGCGGTACCCGGCCCTGACCGTGGGCGGGGGCAGGTCGAGGGTGGAGAACAGCGCGTCACTCATGGCGGGCTCCGCTGGACGCGTCGGCCCCGGAGCCCTGGGCGTACTCGCGCAGCTTGCCGGCGAAGTCCCCGAGCGTCTGGGCGTCCACGTAGGCCTTCAGGATGCGGCGGACCTCCCAGTGCGCAGGCTGGTTGCGCAGCGGTCTCAGGAAGCCGAGCTCGGCCGCCTTGGCGATGGTCCGGTCGGCGGTGTCGATGATGCGGGCCTCGTTGGTCGAGTCGGGCTGGAACAGGCGGAGCGTCTCGAGAAGCTGGTCGCGGCTGAGGACGAGCCGGCCCCTGCCGCCGTCGTTCTCGAACTGGACCAGCCGCTTGCGAAGGAGCACGAGCAACAGGCTCACGTTGTAGCTCAGCGTGCGCCGCCGGATCAGGCGGGGCAGCTCCAGCTCGCCCTCGGTGCTCTGGGTCGCGCGCAGGTACGCGTACCCCTCGACGTCGTCGACGACCACGTCGATCCCGATGGTCGTGAAGTGGTCGCGCACCGCCGCGCCATGGCGGTCCAGTGCGACCCAGGCGTCCTCGTCGGACTCGCGGTACACCACCCCCCGCATGAGGTGGATGATCGCCGAGCCAACGGTCTGCTCCTCGGTCGTCCTCATCGGCGGCTCACCGTCACCTTCGGCAGTCGGGCGCGGCGTGGGCGGCCGGCGTCGTCGGTGTAGTCCACGAGCGTCTCGTCGGACTCGTCGATCTCGACGCGCAGCTCGCCGTCGGAGAGGGCGAGGTAGCCGACGATCTCGGCCGCGCCCTCCTCCACGGGGAAGAGGGAGAGGATGTCGCTGAGCAGCGCGGAGCTGCGCTCGGGCACCACCTCGCGGATGTTGCCGGCAAGCCGGGCGGCGTCGACGAATCTCTGCGCGAACAGGGCCTCGACATCGAGCTCCTCCTGCTGATCGGGCGCGATGAGGCTGTTCACCCGTGCCGTCGGGCTGGCGTCGTACAGGGGACGCTCGAACGGCAGGGCGATGTCGAGCCCCGGCGCGTCGATCTCGATCGCCACGTCGGCAGGTGGGGCGTCGCGGACTTCGAGCGCCGCCGACTCGACCTCCCGGATGAGCTCGACGACCCGGCGGTTCTCCAGCCAGATCTGGTCGTCGAGGAAGCGGCGCAGCTGCTCGGAGAGCTGCCGAACCGTGTGCTGGGCGCGCTCGGCCGCCTCCGACCAGTCGTGGTGGACGGTGCGCAGCCGCCGGTCCGCATCGACGGCGCCGATCGACTGCACCGTGGCCAGGAGCTCGGAGAGCTCCTCCTGACGGGCCTCGGAGAGCAGGAAGTCGTAGAAGGCCTGGAAGCTGCGTCCCTGATCGGAGGTGGCGATGTCGGCCCGGCTGCCGACCAGGTCGGCGAGCAGATCGCCCTTGCTGCCCTCCCATGTGGCGATCCGCTCGCGGGCGGCGCGGTCCAGCGCTCGGAAGTTCTCCTCCACCTCGCGGAAGTCACCGAGCAGCTCCCGCGCGGTTCCGGAGAACTGCTGGTAGCGGTCGCGAAGCGCGCTCGGGTCGAGCACCGTCACGTCGCCGGACTCGGCGGCGGCGATCTGCGCGTCGAGCTCGTCACGGCGTCGCCGCAGGTCCGCCAGGCGCACGGCGGGATCGGCCTCAGCACCTTGGACGATCTCGCGCAGCAGCCCGACCACCGTGTGCAGTCGCGACTCCGTCCCCACGAAGGACCGCGCCTGCAAACCGCGCACCCACTGGTAGGCCTTCTCGAAGGCGGCTGTCGCGTTGTAGTGCACCTCTTCAGAGCCCAAGGGGTAGGTGGCCTCCAGCCAGCCGCGCTCCCTTTCGGCCCAGTCGTTCAGGTAGTCGCCTGGTGCCCTGGGGTACAGGGGCTTCTCTCTGCCGGCGTTC
>CAZWXF010000005.1:0-24906 GCA_964638055.1 uncultured Bifidobacteriaceae bacterium
TTGGCGCCCTTCACCCGCTGGCTCATCTGCGTGTAGACCACCTCGACGTTGCAGCCCTTCTGCATCGCCAGCGTCCACAGGTCCGACGCGACGCCCTTGCGAGTCAGCACGAAGACCGAGACCTTGACGTCCGTCCGCTTCCACTTGCCATTCACCTTGTAGCGGCACTGGATGGAGTTCAGGATGTCGCGGTTGACGTCGCCCACCGTCTGTGGGCCGAAGTGGACCGTCATCGCTGGCGACCCTGTAGCCGGGTTCCCCGGCGTGCTCGCGCTTCGGAAGTAGTTCCTGGTGAGCACCTGACCTCGCGAGGCCCGGACGAGGTCGATGAAGTAGTTGGTGAAGACCTGGTAGAGCTTGGCGTCACCGACCGCCACGTTCAGGTTGTTGAATCCCTTGCGGGACTGCTGGTAGGTCGGGTTCCCCGAGCTGTAGGCCGAGACCCACTGGCGCAGGTTCTTCCCGGCGCCCACCGTGGAGAACAGGTACACCTTGGAGTGCAGGGAGGGGTACTCCGGCTCCATGTTGTCCGGGAGGGTCTTCTCGCCCACCATCGTGTGGGTGCGCCCGACCGAATCGGTGACGGTCAGGCTCGTGCGATAGGTCCCGGCCTTCTTGTACGTGTGGCGGAACGGTCCCGGCCCTTCGGCCTTCGAACCGTCGCCGAAGTTCCATCGCCACTTCACGATCGGCGCGGCCCCCTGGATGGCCCGGTTGACGAAGACCACGGTGTTCGAGGTCAGGGTGGTGGCCTCCGCGTCGTACCACGCTGTGGGGCCTCCGGGGACCGGTGGGGTCCGAGGCGTCAGACATCCCTGCCAGCACGTCGTCGCGAAGTTCGTCGCGAAGGTGTTCCCGCCGAGCGTCTTGGCCAGCTCCCGCCACGCGCCGTACTTGTCGGCGTGGCTGTTCGTCAGCACCTGGACTGCGACGCCACGCTGAGCCGCCGCCTTGAGCGCTGCCTGCATGGGGGCATAGGTGAGGGAGTAGAAGCTCGTCCTGATCGAGGCGATGCTGCCGTCGGGGTTCTTGGCCGGCGTGCAGTCGATCATCTTGATCAGGTACCGCAGCATCGCGTACTGCTCGGCCTCGCTGCCGGCGGGGTTGTTGAACAGAGCCACGGTGGTGGGCACGAACTTCGGATCGCAGGATCGAGCACCTCCGAGCACCTCGATCGGCACCGCGATCGCGCCCCTCGAGCCGTCGGAGGCGGTTCCCACGACGCTGAACGAGTCAGGCCCGGTGAACTCCGGCAGGACATCCTGCTTGCCCGTCTTCGGGTCGGGCGGGTAGAAGCCCGGCGTGTAGAGGAAGTTGCCGTTGGACTTGTCGAACGCGAGCTTGCCGTTGAACGGCCCATTCACATCAAGCCGGTAGGGGGCGAGGGAGTAGGAGACCTTGAGCCCACCGGAATGGGTACAGGTGACGTTCCCGCCCACAGGTGTGTTCATCCTCGTGGCCACGGGCACAGCCGGGGTGGTGACCCGACACGTGACGACGCCCGCAGCTGAGGCGCTCGTCATCGGCACGACAACGGAAGCGACCATGACCACACCCAGGGCTAGCCCCAGAACCATTTTTCTCATGGGCACGACGAAACTCCTACAAAGAGGCAGACGTGGCGCTCAAGTTAGCGCATGGCCCGAGATCCCCGGCCGGACGCGCCTTATCGCCCCGCTAAGCGGGCACCATCGACGTCGGCGAGGCCTCGGTCTGGGGGCTCGGCCAGGTTCCTCGTCCGCAGGAGGGCGGCCGCGAACCCGCAGGCCGCGCCCATCATCACCAGTCCGATGGCGCCCACGACAAGCCTCGTCGGGTGCAATCCGCGCCTCCTGCCCACTGGGAACCGCACTGATGCGTTTCGGCGGAAGCGCATCCGTCATGCATCCTAGGGACATGAGTGGTGGCACCCGACTTGACCCATGGTATGAGAGCTACGCGAACCGGACCCACGGCCTGGCCGCCTCCGAGATCCGGGCCCTCTTCGCCGTGGCCAGTCGGCCCGAGGTCGTCAGCCTCGCCGGCGGCATGCCCTACGTGAACGCCCTCGACCTCGAAGCGGTCAGCGACACGGTCGCGCACCTCCTGCGCACTCGCGGGGCCACCGCGCTGCAGTACGGCTCCGGCCAGGGAGACGAGCGGCTCCGCGAGCAGATCGTCGACGTCATGGCCCCCGTCGGGATCAGTGCCCACCCCGATGACATCGTCGTCACGACCGGCTCGCAGATGGCCCTCGACCTCGTCGTGCGCACCTTCTGCGACCCCGGCGATGTGGTCCTGGTGGAATCGCCCAGCTATGTGGGGGCCCTCGGGGTCTTCCGCTCGTACGAATGCCAGGTCGTCCATGTGGCGATGGACCAGGAGGGACTCTCCCCGGAGGCCCTGTCGGAGGCGATCGCCTCCGTCCGGGGCCAGGGTGGGCGGATCAAGCTGATCTACACCATTCCCTCGTACCACAACCCGGCCGGACTGACCCAGGGACCCGACCGAAGGACTGCCATCCTGTCCCTGGCCCAACGTCATGGCATCCTGCTGCTCGAGGACGACCCCTACGGTCTGCTGGGCTTCGACGGCACGATTCCCCAGGCCATCCGGGCCCAGGACGCTCAGGGTGTCGTCTATCTCGGCTCCTTCTCCAAGACGATCGCCTCAGGGCTGCGCGTGGGCTGGGCGGTCGCCCCCCACGGTGTGCGCGAGAAGCTCGTCCTGGCCGCGGAGGCGGCGACCCTGTGCCCGTCGAACTACTCCCAGCTCACGGTCTCGGAGTACTTGGCCCGCAACCCCTGGCTGGACCAGATCAAGGAGTTCCGCGAGCTCTACCGAGTGCGCCGAGACGCCCTGCTGGACTCGCTGGCCCTTCACATGCCGCCTGGCACCTCCTGGACCGTCCCTCAGGGTGGGTTCTACTCCTGGGTGGGCCTGCCCCACGGACTCGACGCCCGGGCCATGCTGCCCCGCGCTGTCGCGTCACTGGTCGCCTACGTGCCCGGCACCGGCTTCTTCCTGGGCGAGCGGGAGCAGGACGCGCACAAGAGCTTCATGCGCCTGAGCTACTGCTACCCGGATCCGGCGCGGATCTGCGAGGGTGTGCGACGGCTGGGCAACGTCATCGACGAGGAGGTGGCCCTTGTGGCGACCTTCGGCGAGTCCCGGCCCCTCCCCGGACATCAGCCCGACGATGTCCAATCTGTGACACCAAGCCCTGATCTGGCCTAGGACAGAGGGATAGGACAATGTCCCACGTGATCGCAGTGCTCGCCGGAGGGCTGTCCCACGAGCGAGATGTGTCCATCCGGTCGGGGCGTCGCGTCGCCGACGCCCTGCGGTCCGCGGGCGCCGATGTCGCGGTGCTCGATGTCGATGCCCGGCTGCTCGACGCCCTCGAACGGCTGCGCCCTGACTGTGTGATCCCGATGCTGCATGGGGCCACCGGTGAGGACGGATCCCTTCGCGATGTCCTGGACAGCCTGGCGGTGCCCTACGTGGGTGCCGGTCCGGACGCCTGTCGGACGGCCTTCGACAAGATGATCGCCCGGTCCCGCGTCGCCGAGATCGGCGTCGCGGTCGCCCCGGCGGTCGCGCTCCCGCACGCTGTGTTCCGGGATCTCGGAGCCCGTGCCGTGCTGAGCAGCCTCGTCGCACGCATCGGGATCCCCCTCGTGGTGAAGCCCACCCGCGGCGGGTCCGCCCTGGGGATGAGCACGGTCTTCGATCCGGAGGACCTGCCGGCAGCCATGGTCGGCTGCTTCTCCTACTGCGAGACGGCCATGCTCGAGTCGCGGATCGAAGGCACCGAGGTTGCCGTCGGGGTGATCGAGGACGCCGCGGGGCGGGCCCACGCACTACCGGTCGTGGAGATCGTCGCGGACGCAGGGCGCTACGACTACGCGGCCCGCTACACGGCGGGAACGACCGAGTTCCACGTGCCCGCCCGACTGACTGCTGAGGTCACCCGACGATGCGCCCAGGTGGCGCTGGCCACCCATCACCACCTGGGGTTGCGCCACCTGTCGCGTGCCGATCTGATCGTCCGGCCGTCCGGAGAGGTCGTCTTCCTCGAGGTCAACGTCGCCCCCGGCTTCACCGAGACATCGCTGATGCCCCAGGCCATCGAGGCAGAGGGCTTGGACCTCGGCCGGGTCCTGCTGACCCTCGTCGATCGAGCGGTCAGCTCCGGTGCCACCAGCGACGCCGCCTGATCACGTCGCCCGCCTGGTACGCCTGTCCCTGGGGCATCGGGGACTGCTGTCCCAGCCCGGGAGCCTGTCCCAGGGACACTGGGGACGGATGACCCGCTTGGGTCGGACCTGCGGAGCTGGACATGATGGGCACCGCCGGACCCGCCGTCAGCGCTCGCAGCGCCAGCCGGGCGTCGGCCAGTGCCAGGGACCTCTCCGAGGCCTCGGCCTCTGCACGGGCCAGTCGGATGCGCAGGTCGTCCCAGCGCTGACGGGAGATGGTCACGAGTTCGGCGTCCGGCGTCGCCCCCGCCGCCGGGACTGTCGGGGCACCACGGACGGTCTGCTGGCCCGTGGGGGTCGAAGGAACCGCAGGGATGGGGGCGGATGGCTTCACCGGAGCGGGCCCAGGCCGGGCCACGCCCTCGCCGGACAGGGAACGGCCCGGATGGAGGCCGACCGCCAGGAGTGCCTCCACGGGGATGCGCCAGACCCCCTCGCCGTCCTTGGCAGCACCGTAGGTGCTCAGCTCGGGCAGCTTGCGCGTGATCGTCTTGCGGCTGACCGCGCACGCGGTCGCCGCATCGGTGATCGTGAACTGGGGCCGGGTCGCGGAGGGGACCTGACTGCTGCTGGCGGCGGCGAGCGTCGGACCGTCGGATCCGGTTGTCGTGCCGAGTGGGTCGGCCAAGGTGCTCGTGTTCATGGGCTCGATCCTAGGAGCGCGCCTGTGGACAGGCCCGGAGGTCTCCACAGCGGCACGTCGTGTCCTATGTCAGCGTGTCACACAGCGTGTGCTCGACCCAGGTCACTGTCCCATCCGGGCGCAAGGGTCCCCATGATGCGGTCCAGGTCATCGACATCGGCGAACTCGATGACGAGCCTGCCGCGCTGACGACCCAGGGAGAGCGACACACGGGTGTCCAGCCGGTCGGCCACCGTGTCCACGTACGAGGAGAGGTCCACGCGCTGGGTCTGACGAGGCTGGCGGCGTCGGGCGGCAGGAGTCTGTCCCAGGGACACGAGCTCCTCGACGCTACGCACCGACAGGCCCTCGGCCACGATGCGCTGCGCCATCTGCTCCATCGCAGGGGCATCGGGAAGGGCGAGGAGGGCACGGGCATGTCCCTGTGACAGCACCCTGGCCGCGACCCGGCGCTGCACCGCTGGTGGCAGCTTGAGCAGGCGCAGCGTGTTGGTGACGTGTGGCCGGGAACGCCCCAGCTGGCGAGCCAGCTCCTCCTGGGTGCAGCCGAAGTCTGCGATGAGCTGCTCGTATGCCGCAGCCTCCTCGAGCGGGTTCAGGGCCACGCGCTGCAGGTTCTCCAGCAGCGCCACCCGCAGCAGCTGTCCATCCTCGGTCTGACGGATGACGGCCGGCACGGTCTGCCACCCCAGAGCCGCCACGCTTCGCAGCCGCCGCTCCCCTGCGACGAGCTCGAACCGTCCCGGATCCAGCGCGCTCGGCCGGACGACGACGGGCTGCAGGAGTCCCACCTCGCGTATCGACGCCTGCAGCTCCGACAGGGAGTCCTCGTCGAACACGGTCCGGGGTTGGGCGGGATTGACCCGGATGATCTCATCGACCCGGATCACCTGCAGAGTCAACGGCGCAGTGGACGTCATCGATGCCCCACCTCTCCTCGGCCGTCGTCCACAGATTCTCTGTGGACGATGTGTGGGTATTTGCCCGAATTGGGAGGAGTCCCCGAGATCGCTCGGTGGCTGCCACCGGGTCCACTCATGTCCCCACCGTGCCACGGACACCGCGGGAGCCGGGGCAACGCCGCGCCGATCGCCGATCAGCCTGGCGGCCGTGGGAGCACGACGACACGAGTCGGCACCTCGAGCAGGCCAGCGCCGAACGTCTCGATCCGAGCGGGGCCGACTCCCAGCGCCCGCAGGACGCTGCTGGTCGCGTCCACCTCGTCGGCCACCGAGCTTCCCTTGAGTGCCAGGAGCATCCCTCCGGGAGCCACAAGGGGCATGGTCCAGCCCACGAGGCGTTCCAGCGGCGCGACCGCACGGGCGGTGACGATGTCGAAGTGCTGGTCGGACAGGTCCTCGGCTCGCGAGCGCACCACTGTCACACGCTCCTGCATCCCCAGCGCCGCCACCACTTCGCCCAGGAAGGTGGCCCGCCGCAGCAGGGGCTCGATCAGGGTCATGCGCAGGTCCGGACGGACCAGGGCCCACACGATCCCCGGCAGCCCGGCACCCGACCCGACGTCGGCCACGTCGGCACCCTGGCGGATCAGGGACGCCTCAGCCACGACTGCACAGTTGGCCAGGTGTCGTGACCACAGGCGAGGCACCTCCCGGGGTCCCAGCAGGCCGCGCCCAACCCCGTCCGTGGCCAGGATCGCGGCGTACTGCGCCAGCCCGGGAACGTGGGCGTAGTGCTCGATCAGCAGCGATGTTTCCCGTGGAACATCGCTCACTCGGGCATGACGACCACGCGCCTGGCCGCGTCCTCGCCCTCGCTCTCGCTGCGCAGCCCCGCCTCGGCGACCACGTCGTGCACCACCTTGCGCTCGTAGGCGCTCATCGGGGCCAGCTTGGCGGGCTCCCCGGTGCGCCGGACATCTGCGACGGCCCGCTCCGCCAGCGTCACCAGCGCGGCCCGAAGTCCCGCCCGGTACCCGGCGATGTCCAGCATCAGCCGGCTGCGTGCTCCGGTCTGCCTCGTCACCGCCAGCCGGGTCAGCTCCTGGAGAGCCTCGAGGACCCGGCCCTGCTCCCCGACGAGGTTGTCGAGGTCCCCGCCCACGATGGAGACCATCGCGCGGTCACGCTCGACATCCATGTCGATGTCGCCGTCCAGGTCTGCGATGTCCAGCAGTGCTTCCAAGTAGTCGGCTGCGACATCGCCCTCGCGCTCGAGGTCGGCCTTGTTGCTCATGAGACTGCACTGGTCATGTCGAAGGGTCCGATCGTTTCGGTGATGAGGCTGTTCGACCGTGCTGCGGCGCTACGACCCAGGAGGGGGAGGGTGCCCGGCGCTGGCGGCGCGGCCGCTACTGCTTGGGTGGTCCGCTCCGCTTGCTCCGGGACTGTCGCTTGGGCTGGACCCTGGGCTTCGGCGTGGCCTCCTCGACCACCTCACCCTTGATGACCGGCGGCTTCGAACCCGGTGTCGTGGGCTCCGGCGGCGGGGGCAGTCCCTTCTTCGCCGCCTTGCGGGCCGCCCTCTCGGCCGCTGCCTGCGCTGCGGGCGTCCCCGGCTGGGGGTTGTTGTGGATGACGTAGAACTGCTGTCCCATCGTCCAGAGGTTCGTGGTGAACCAGTAGATGAGCACGCCGATGGGGAAGTTCAGGCCGCCCACAGCGAACATGACCGGGAAGACGTACATCATGATCTTCATCTGCTGAGCGATGGGGTTGTCGCTCGCGGTGTTCTTCAGCAGGAGCTGCCGCTGGGTGATGAAGCTGGTGACGGACATCAGCAGGATCAGGATGACGGCCAGGATGCGCGTCGCCTGCGGGTTCGGAGTCTCGGTGGCGTGGACGAAGGTCGCGTACAGGGGCACACCGAAGATCTGGGCATCGTGGGCGGAGGGCAGCAGGTAGGCGTACTTCTCCCACTTGAAGACCCCGACCGCCTGCTCGTGCGCGATGTTGTTGAGGACCCGGAAGAGGGCGAAGAAGATCGGCGCCTGCAGCAGGATCGGCAGGCACGAGGCCAGCGGGTTGGTCCCCGACTCCTTGTAGAGCGCCATCATCTCCTGGGACTGGCGCTCCCGGTCCCCGGCGTACTTGGCCTGGATCTCCTTGACCTGGGGCTGGATCGCCTGCATGTTGCGCTGCGCCCGGATCTGCTTCATGAACAGCGGAATCAGCAGGATGCGGATGACGACGACGAGACCGACGATGGCGAAGGTCCACGACCATCCGCTCTGCTCGCCCCAGAACAACGAGAAGAACTGGTGCCAGATGACCAGGATCCACGAGACCGCGACCTGCAGCCACTCCCAGAGGAACACGGACTAACTCCCAACTCGCGTCGCCGTGGGGCGCACGTGCTTGCCGCCGCGCCACTCCCCGCGCATCGGCACGTGGTCGATCCCACCGGGGGACCATGGATTGCACCTGGCCAGTCGGGCCACCGTGAGGAGGCTGCCCTTCAGGGCGCCGTGCGTCTGCACAGCACCGAGAGCATAGGCCGAGCAGGAGGGGTAGTACCGACACGTCGGGCCGAACCGGGGGGATATGAATCGCTGGTACCCCCGGATGCCGAGGATCAGCAGTGCGCTCAGGACACGTCCCAGGGTCATGTCCCAGGCCCGCTGAGCACGGTTGCCCCAGGTCATCCGGACACGAGGAACCGCCTGGCCCCGGGTCATAGGACACCCCCGGCGCCGTGACCCTCGGACAGCGACACGCGTTCACCTGCCGGGAGGCCGGCACGACTCCCGTCGGGGAGCGGTGCTCGTGGCGCCTGGCTCACAGCGACCCTCGTCTCGTGGGCCAGCGTGCGGGCCAGCGCCTGTGAGAGGGCGCGAGTGAGGTCCCGTGCCAGCACTCGGGAGGTCGCACCGGCTGACGACGGCAGGGCACGTACGACCACATCCGTCCCGGCAGGCAGCTCGTCGAGGAGGGGCTGCACCTGATGACGGAGCCTTCGGACCACCCGATGCCGCACGACGGAGCCACCGACCCTGCGGCCGATCACGAAGCCGGCACGCGGCGGCCCGGCGCCAGCGGTCCTGGCATGGACGACCACGGTGCGAGCCGACCCTCGCCTGCCGTCACGGATGATGGCGCTGAAGTCCCGCGCGTCCGTCACGCGATGGGCCCGGGGGAGCACTGCGAGATGGCCGGTGTCAGGCCGAGATGCGAGAACGACCCTTGCCCCGGCGCGCGGCCAGCACGGCCCGCCCGGCGCGGGTGCTCATCCGGTGACGGAACCCGTGCGTCTTGGCGCGACGGCGGTTGTTGGGCTGGAACGTTCTCTTCATCGGGTCTGCGTCCTTGATGCCGGAGGTCAGAGGGCCGAGCATCAGCGCGGCACGGGCCGGGACGCACGACTGCTTGGATACAAGGTACGCATCCCCTCGGACACCGGTCAAACCGCCACCGTGGGGCGCCAACCCCTCAGCCGACTGCCAGAGGGTCTGGTCGGGAGACCCGCGTGGTGACCCAGCCATGCCGGCAGGGGCCGGCAGACACCTGAGCCCGCACGTCCGATTCGCCCCACGAACCTGCCTTCCGGGGCTGGTGGGCCTGTGGAAAACTCTTGCTCCCGGCACTCGGGCCCGAGTACGGTCGGCCGTCGAACCCCCCACTCACCTTCCCGATCGGGAGCCGCCGCATGGACCAGACCCTCGACCTTCCCTCCCTCTGGACCGCGGTGGTCAAGCGAGTGGTGCCTCCCTCGCACCCCGGGCCGGACAGGGCACTGCTGTCGAGGTCCAGGCTCGATTCGGTCTCCCACGACACCGCCGTGGTGGCCGTGCCCAACGGGATGGCCCAGTCGATCCTCGAATCCCGGCATGAGACCAGCATCCAGAACACCCTGGGCAACCTCCTGGGCTGGCCGGTGACGCTGTCCGTCAGGCTCGACCCATCGCTGGACGACTTCGACATGACCCCGACCCTGGACTTCCCGGACGACCCGACGGCGACCGGCAGCACGGGCCCCATCGAGCGCCCCGTCCCGGCCCCGATAGTCCGGATCGACGTCTCGGAGCGGCCGGCGCTGCACCGGCCCGGGCTCAATCCCCGGTACACCTTCGACACGTTCGTCGCCGGGCCGAGCAACCGATTCGCCCACGCCGCGGCCTACGCGGTGGCCGAGCAGCCGGCCCGCAACTACAACCCCCTGGTCGTCTACGGGGAGTCGGGCCTGGGCAAGACCCACCTGCTCCACGCGATCGGCAACTACACGCAGGAGTGGTACCCCGGCACCCGCGTCCGATACGTCTCCAGCGAGGAGTTCACCAACGAGTTCATCAACGCCGTTCGAGCGGGCGAGGCACGCCAGTTCCAACGCCAGTATCGCGATGTCGATGTGCTGCTCGTCGACGACATCCAGTTCCTCGCCGGCAAGACGGGCACCCAGGTCGAGTTCTTCCACACGTTCAACGCGCTGCACAACGCCAACAAGCAGATCGTCCTCACCTGTGACATCGCCCCGGGGAACCTCAAGGACTTCGACGAGCGGATGCGCACGCGGTTCGGCTGGGGACTGACCACCGATGTCCAGCCCCCTGACCTGGAGACCCGCATCGCCATCCTCCGGCGCAAGACCAACTCGGAGGGCATCGCCGTGCCGCCGGAGGTGCTCGAGTACATCGCCAGCCGGATCTCACGGAACATCCGCGAGCTGGAGGGCGCGCTGATCCGCGTCACCGCCTTCGCCAGCCTGAGCAAGCGCCCGGTGGATCTCGCTCTGGCCGAAGAGGTCCTGCGCAACGTCATCCCGACGGGAACCGGTCCGGAGATCACGGCGCACGCCATCATGATCGAGGCCGCGAAGTTCTACTCGATCACCTATGACGAGCTCACCGGGCCGTCCCGGTCCCGGACGCTGGTCACAGCGCGCCAGGTGGCCATGTACCTGTGTCGCGAGCTGACCGACCTCTCGCTTCCCAAGATCGGCGAGCTCTTCGGCGGGCGTGACCACACGACGGTCATGCATGCCGAGCGCAAGATCCGCAAGCTCATGGCGGAGCGCCGATCGCTCTACAACTCGGTCACTGACCTCACGACGAGGATCCGCAGCTCCGCCGGTGCCTCTCACTGAGCACGGTGACGAGGATGAGTCTCGCGCCTGCACTGCCATCCCCCGCTGTGGACGGGGCCGTGATGATCTGGGTGCTCGCTGCGGGCAACACCGCCTCGTTGTGGACCTTCGGGACGAGCGGCCGGCGCCGTCCACGGATCACATGACTCCGACCAAGACCATCCAGATCCCCCTGTGGACGCGGAAACGCCTGACGACGTGCCGGAACCGCACCTGTCCACAGAATCCACACCCCCTAACACCACTCCTACATGCAACTGGGGCGAGGAAACGAACGACCGCCGGACGATCCCGACCTGTGGATACCGCCTCCGACCAGGACCACTGCGCCAGGTCGCCTCGGACGCGCCGCGGGGGTGCCCCGGCCCGTCGGGCTCCCGGGCGTAGGGTGTGCCGACACGAGGCCGAGGAGGGGCAAGCATGAAGTTCCAGGTCGACCGCAGCCAGTTCGCCGAAGCCGTCGCCTGGGCGGGCCGCACCGTGCCGGCCAAGCACTCGAACCCTCTCCTGTCCGGTCTGCGCCTCGAAGCCAGCGACCTTCCCTCCCCCTCGCTGTCGATCTCCGCCTTCGACTACGAGATCTCCGGTCGCGTGGAGACGCCAGCCGAGATCTTCGAGCCCGGAACGGTCCTGGTGACGGGTCGACTGCTGGTCGAGATCGCGAAGTCCCTGCCGGCTGCGCCGGTGGAGGTGATCGCAGAGGGCAGTCGCGTTCGCGTCCGAAGCGGGCGGTCCACCTTCGAGCTTCCCAGCCTTCCCGTCGAGGACTATCCGACGTTGCCGGCGATGCCCGAGGTCAACGGCAGCGTGCCCGGCGCCGTCTTCGCCGCCGCGGTCGCCCAAGTGGCAGTGGCCGCCTGGCGGGATCCCACGCTGGAGTACCTGACGGGCGTGCGGGTCGAGGTCGACGCAGAGGTCATCACGCTGGCCGCGACCGACCGCTACAGGCTCGCGGTCCGGCAGCTGCGCTGGCAGCCGATGTCCCCGGACTTCTCGGCGTCGGCCCTGGTCCCGGCACGGACCCTCGCCGAGACGGCGAAGGCACTGGCCACTGCCGAGGATGTCCATCTCGCCTTCGGTTCCCATGGGGCGGGCGAGGGGCTGCTGGGCATCGAGGGAATGCGCCGGCGAACCACCACGCGCCTGCTCGACGGGGACTTCCCGAAGTACAGGTCGCTGCTGCCCAGCCAGTCGCCCATCGTCGCCCGTGTGGAGACAGCGGCCCTGACAGAGGCCGTGAAGCGCGTCTCGCTCGTGGCTGAGCGGTCCTCGGCGATCCGGATGACCTTCTCCGGCTCCGAGCTCCACCTGGAGGCCGGAACGGGCGACGATGCCATCGGAGCAGATGCCATCGAGTGCCAGCTGACCGGGGGTCCCATCGAGCGCATCGCGTTCAACGCCGGATACCTGCTCGACGGCCTGGCCGCGATCGGACGACCGGTGACGAACATGGCCTTCACCCTGCCCACGAAGCCCACCGTGCTCACCGGTGCCGCATCCTTCGATGCCGATGCCGCCGACGACTACCTGTACCTGCTGATGCCCGTGCGTCTCGTCTCGTAGTGCGTGCCGTCCACCTGTCCCTCGTCGACTTCCGCTCCTATGCCCGTGCAGAGGTCGACCTGGGTGCAGACGTGGCACTGGTCCTGGGTCCCAACGGCAGCGGGAAGACCAATCTGGCCGAGGCCATCGGCTACGCGGCCACACTGCGCTCGCACCGGGTCGCCACGGATGCCCCGCTCGTGCGTCGGGGAGCCGACAGGGCCGTCGTCCGGGTCGCGGTGGAGCGCGGATCCCGCGAGTCGCTCGTCGAGATCGAGATCGTCCCCGGCCGCGCCAACCGGGCACGGGTCAACCGTGCGCCCGTGCCCCGGGCCCAGGACGTCCTTGGGCACCTGCAGCGTGTCATGTTCGCCCCTGAGGACCTGTCCCTGGTCAAGGGTGACCCAGGACAGCGACGTGAGCTCCTCGATGACCTGCTGACAGGGCTCGCCCCACGGTACGTGGCCGTGTTGGGCGACCTCGAACGGGTCCTGCGCCAGCGCAACGCGCTGCTGCGCTCGGCGGCGACCCTTCGCGGGGGTGGGACAAGGGCTCGCGATGCCGCCGTCGAGACGCTCGCCGTGTGGGACGAGCGTCTCGTCCCCGTCGCCGCGGAGCTCACGGCAGCCCGCGCCAGGCTCGTGACCGCGCTCGCTGATCCGCTGGCGCGCGCCTACCGATCGGTCGCGCCCGGTGAGGGGACAGATGTGACCGCCGAGTACGTCTCGGGTGTCCCAGGGACCGTGTCCCAGGACAGGGACATCGAGGAGGGGCGCATCCAGGATGCGTTGGTCCGGCGCCGGGACGAGGAGCTGGCCCGCGGGATGACGCTCGTCGGTCCCCATCGCGACGAGCTGTCGCTGAGCCTGGGTGGACTCCCGGTGCGGGGCTACGCATCGCACGGGGAGTCCTGGTCCCTGGCCCTGGCTCTGCGCCTGGCCTGCTTCGAGCTGCTGCAGGAACGAGCCGGGCCTGCCGGAGACCCCGTCCTGGTCCTCGATGACGTGTTCGCCGAGCTCGACGAGGCACGACGCGACCGCCTGGCCCGTGCGGTGGCGGGGGTCGAGCAGGTGATCGTCACCGCCGCGGCCCTGCCCGACGTCCCCGCGGAGCTGCTGGCGCGCGCCATCCGGGTGACCCCCGAGCTGGCTCGCCGAGGTGGGGCCCAGGCCAATGCCTGACGACAGCGTCCCGGAGGCAGCCCGCGCTGCCCTGCGTAGGGCGCGGGCCGGGTCGCGCGAGCAGGACCACGCCGCCGTGCCGGGCTCGTCCGCGGCGGCCTCGTCGAGGACGACCCGCTTGGTCCGCGCACGGATCCGGCGCTCCCCCGGCATCCAGTTCAGCGGGCCCGGCCCGGATGCCAGGGACCCTGCCCGGCTGGGGGATCTCGTCGAGGGACTGCTCCGCGACAGTGGCTGGACCCAGTCGTTGGCGGCGGCCCGGCTGCACGCGCTGTGGCCGCAGATCGTCGGGGCGACGAACGCCGAGCACGCCAGGCCGGAGGGCTTCGACCCCGCCTCCGGCATCCTGGAGATCCGGACGACGTCCACGGCGTGGGCGGAGTCATTGCGTCTGATGCTGCCCGAGCTGCGACAGGCGATCGACTCGGCGGTCGGGACCGGGGCGGTGCGCGACATCCGGATCAACGGCCCGGTCGGTCGGACGACCCGGGGCCGCCTTCGCGTGCGGGGCAGGGGACCGCGCGACACCTACGGCTGAGGCGCGGTCGCCAGACCGTGCAGCGCGGGGCCCCGGTGTGTGGACGCCCCGGTGTGTGTGGACAGAGCCCGGTCTGGCGTGGGCGACTGGGTAAACTCGTGCACGGCTCATCGTTCGGCCATCAGCCGGGTCGATTCTCATCCGGCTGCCCGCGATCACCTGCAAGCAGGAGTCCCACGTGACCTATGACGCAAGTGCGATCACGGTGCTGGAGGGACTGGATGCTGTCCGAAAGCGCCCGGGGATGTACATCGGCTCGACGGGCGAGCGGGGCCTGCACCATCTGGTCTACGAGGTCGTCGACAACTCCGTCGACGAGGCCCTGGCTGGCCACTGCGACCGGATCGACGTGACACTGCGCGCTGATGGTGGCGTGCAGGTCGTCGACAACGGGCGAGGCATCCCCGTCGGGATCGTCGCCAGCGAGGGACGTCCGGGCATCGAGGTGGTCCTGACCGTCCTGCATGCGGGGGGCAAGTTCGGCGGAGGCGGCTACTCGGTGTCCGGCGGCCTGCACGGTGTCGGGGTCTCCGTGGTCAACGCCCTGTCCTCGGAGCTTCGGGTCCAGGTCAGCCGGGAGGGCCACATCTGGCGCCAGTCCTATGTCCGTGGAGTACCCCAGGCGCCCCTGTCCCAGGACGAGATGACCGAGGACACGGGGACCGTTGTCACCTTCTGGCCGGACGACCAGATCTTCGAGACGACGCACTTCGACTTCGAGACCCTGTCGCGCCGCTTCCAGGAGATGGCGTTCCTCAACCGCGGCCTGACCATCGTCCTCACCGACGAGCGGGCCCCGGCCACGGACGAGGACGAGATCGACGACAAGGTGGCAGGTCCCCGCCATGTCGTCTACAGGTATGACGGAGGCATCGCAGACTTCGTCCGCCACCTCAACGCCAAGCGGGGACCCGCTCACCCCACCGTCATCGAGTTCGAGGCGGAGGACATCGCCAAGGGGATCTCCGCCGAGATCGCCATGCAGTGGAACGGCGGGTTCACCGAGAGCGTCTACACGTTCGCCAACACGATCAGCACGACAGAGGGTGGCACGCACGAGGAGGGCTTCCGGACCGCTCTGACCCGCCTCGTGAACGACTACTCGCGCAAGTGGAACATCCTCAAGGAGAAGGAGCCGAACCTCGCCGGCGAGGACATCCGCGAGGGGCTCACGGCGATCATCAGCGTGAAGCTGCGGGAGCCCCAGTTCGAGGGCCAGACCAAGACGAAGCTCGGCAACACCGAGGCCAAGACCGTCGTCCAGGCGGTTGTGTTCGACCAGCTCGGCGCCTGGTTCGAGGCCAATCCAGCCGAGGGCAAGGAGGTGGCGCGCAAGGCGATCCAGGCCAGCCATGCCCGGATGGCCGCGCGCAAGGCACGAGACCTGGCACGCAACCGCAAGGGCCTGCTGGGGGGAGGCGGTCTGCCGGGCAAGCTGATCGACTGCTCGAGCCGGGAGCCGTCGGAGTGTGAGCTGTTCGTGGTCGAGGGCGACTCGGCCGGGGGCTCGGCTCGGCAGGCGCGGGACCCCAGGACGCAGGCGATCCTGCCGATCCGGGGAAAGATCCTCAACGTCGAGAAGTCGCGCCTGGACAAGGTGCTGCAGAACGCCGAGGTGCAGTCGCTGATCTCGGCGATGGGCACGGGGGTGCAGGAGGACTTCGACCGGGAGAAGGTCCGCTACGGCAAGCTCGTCCTGATGGCCGACGCGGACGTGGACGGTCAGCACATCCGCACCCTCCTGCTGACCCTGCTGTTCCGGTACATGCGTCCGCTGATCGAACAGGGACATGTGTACCTGGGACAACCTCCCCTGTTCAAGATCAAGTGGTCCAAGGCCCCCGCCGAGTACGCCTACTCCGACCGGGAGCGCGACGCACTCCTCGAGGCCGGCATGCAAGCCGGGAAGCGCCTTCCGAAGGAGGAAGCCATCCAGCGGTACAAGGGCCTCGGCGAGATGAACTGGCAGGAGCTTCGGGACACCACGATGAGCCCCGCCGAGCGAGTCCTGCTCCAGGTGACCCTGGATGACGCCGCCCAGGCTGACGAGCTGTTCAGCACGCTGATGGGCGAGGACGTCGAGAGCCGGCGCTCCTTCATCCAGCGCAACGCCCGCGACGTGCGCTTCCTGGACATCTGATGACCGATCAGCCCACCACGGCCGAGGGCCGCATCGAGCAGATCGACCTGCAGTCGGAGATGCAGCGGTCCTACCTGGACTACGCGATGAGCGTGATCGTGTCCAGGGCGCTGCCGGACGTTCGCGACGGGCTCAAGCCCGTCCACCGCCGGGTCCTCTACGCGATGTACGACGGCGGCTACCGTCCGGACCGCAACTTCTCCAAGTCCTCCCGCGTCGTCGGCGACGTGATGGGCATCTACCACCCGCACGGCGACAGTGCCATCTACGACACCCTCGTGCGCCTGACACAGGCGTGGGTCCTGCGCTACCCGCTCGTCCAGGGTCAGGGCAACTTCGGGTCACCTGGGAACGACGGGGCCGCGGCATCCCGGTACACGGAGTGCCGCCTGGCCCCGCTGGCCATGGAGATGACCCGGGAGATCGATGAGGAGACCGTCGACTTCATCCCCAACTACGACGGGCGCACGCAGGAGCCGACCGTGCTGCCCGCGCGGTTCCCCAACCTGCTCGTCAACGGATCCGCCGGGATCGCGGTGGGGATGGCCACCAACATCCCGCCGCACAACCTGCGAGAGGTGGCCGAGGGCGTCCAGTGGGCCCTGGCCAATCCCGAAGCCACACGCGAGGAGCTGCTGGCGGCCCTCATGGCACGGATCCCCGGGCCGGACTTCCCGACCGGGGCGCTGATCGTCGGGCGGCGCGGGATCGAGGAGGCCCAGCGCACGGGTCGGGGGCTGATCACGATGCGCGCCGTCGTCGAGGTGACCGAGGACAGCAGGGGTAGGACAGTCCTGGTGGTCACCGAGCTGCCGTACCAGGTCAACCCCGACAACCTCCTGGCCAAGATCGTCGAGCTGCACAAGCTGGGCCGGATGACGGGGATCGCCGACATCATCGACCAGTCCAGCGGCGACACGCTTCGGTTGGAGATCGTCCTGGCTCGCGACGCGGTGCCCAAGGTGGTGCTCAACCAGCTCTACAAGCACACCCAGCTGCGCGAGACGTTCGGCGCGAACATGGTGGCCCTGGTCGACGGTGTCCCACGGACACTGTCCCTGGACGCATTCGTGCGTCACTGGGTCGCTCACCAGGTCGCGGTGATCCGGCGGCGCACCACCCACCGACTGCGTGTCGCCGAGGAGCGGGCCCACATCCTGCGCGGCCTGCTCGCTGCGATCGACCGGATCGACGCGGTGATCGCCCTGATCCGTGCTGCGGCATCGGCGTCCGCGGCGCAGGTGGGTCTCATGGGGCTGCTGGACATCGACGAGGTCCAGGCCCAGGCCATCCTGGACATGCAGCTGCGTCGCCTCGCCGCGCTGGAGCGCCAGGAGCTCCAGTCCCGCTACGACGGCCTCATGACCGACATCCTGTTGTTCCGGGAGATCCTGGCCAGCGACGCGCGGCAGCGCCAGATCATCAGTGAGGAGCTGGCCGAGGTCGTGGCCCGATTCGGCGACGAGCGGCGCACGCGCATCGTGGCCGATGAGGGCGAGGTGCCCGACGAGGACCTGATCCCGGAACGTGACATCGTGGTCACCCTCACCCGCGGTGGCTACGCCAAGGCGACCGAGACGGGGCAGTACCGGGCGCAGCGACGCGGCGGGCGCGGCGTCCGAGGCGCCCAGCTGCGGGGTGACGACGTGGTCAGCCACTTCTTCGTGACCACCACCCACCACTGGATCCTCTTCTTCACGACCAAGGGGCGGGTGTACCGGGCCAAGGGGTACGAGCTGCCCGATGCCGGGCGGGACGCACGCGGCCAGCACGTGGCGAACCTGTTGGCGTTCCAGCCTGACGAACAGGTCGCGCAGGTGCTGGATCTGCGCGACTTCGACGTGGCCGACTACCTGGTCCTGGCCACGCGCGGCGGAATGGTCAAGAAGACCCGGCTCAGCGAGTTCGGGGCCATCCGGGCCAACGGACTGGCAGCCATCAACCTGCGCGACGGCGACGAGCTGATCTCCGCCCAGCTCGTCGGCCCCGACGACGATCTGCTGCTCGTCTCGGCCAAGGGCCACTCGGTGCGCTTCCGTGCCGACGACACGACGTTGCGACCCATGGGCAGGGCGACCTCGGGAGTCCAGGGCATCCGGTTGCGTCCCGAGGACCACGCCCTGTCCTTGGAGGTCGTTCGTGAGGACTCCTCCCTGGTGACGGTGACCGACGGCGGATTCGCCAAGCGCACACCGGTCACGCAGTGGCGCACCCAGGGCCGCAACACGTTCGGCGTGACGGCGATGAAGCTGGTCGAGCAGAGAGGCTCCCTCGTGGGGGCGTTGATCTGCCAGGACTCCGACGAGCTCTACGCCGTGGCCAGCAACGGGATCGTCATCAGGACGCGAGTCGACCAGATCCGGTCGACGGGTCGGTCGACCATGGGCGTCTCGCTGATGGACCTGGGCTCAGGGGTCACCATCGTCGGCGTTGCCCGTGCCGGTGAGGAGGAGATCGACGACGAGTCCGACGCGGACCTCGCCACGGCGGGCGGAGCCGCTGACGATCCCTCGGCCCCCGAGCCCGTTGAGCTGACCCCGGACGGGCCGGATGAGCAGACCGGATGAGCAGACGCGGTGACGCGAGTATCCGGAGGTCCACGGCGGGTGGCCGGTATACCATCGCCGGTAAGGTGCCTCCGTGCCTAGGACGCCCTTGCCCGAACAAGGAGCCGAGATGGGTGACAACCACCAGGGCCAGCCGGGGGCAGATCGTGCAGTGGGTCGACCCGGGCCTGCCGCTCGGATGTCCGGTCCGGGCACCCGCCCCCGTCCCCTCGTCCTGATCGAGCCCACCGCGCCGTCCAGCATCCCGGCATCCCCGCAGCCGACACCACCGCCTGCGGTGGTGCGCAGCGCTCCACGCAGGTCTCGGGTGAGGGAGAAGCCGCCTGAAGCGCCAGCCGAGGCCGTCCGGGAGAGCGCATCCCCCATCGTCCCCGCGGCCGTCGATGACATGACCGCCCCACAGAAGGGCCCTGTCTCATCGCGACCGAACCGGTCGCGCACCATGCCGCGAACTGCAGCGGCGGCCTCGACCACGGCGATGGCGGCAGTCCCCGTGGCCACCGACGCCCTCCCTTCGCCTTCGTCTGTCCCGCCTGAGCCAGGTCCCTCGATCCCACATGCGCCGGCAGGGGGATCAGCCGGCCACACGCCGCCGGCCGCGGCGATGGTGCAGGCCCCCGCAGCGCATGTCGGAGGTGTCTCGCCCCGGTCCGCCAGGCTCTTCATCACCCACATCGATCCGTGGTCGGTGATGAAGCAGTCCTTCCTCCTGGCGCTCGTGCTGGCAGTCATCATCCTGATGTCGATCGCGGCCATCTGGGCAGCGCTTGACGCCGCAGGGGTCATCAGTGCCGTCACCAGGACCGCCACCGACGTCGGAGGCGAGAACGGGGCGACCATCACGAGCTTCCTCGAGTTCTCGAAGGTGATGGGGATCGGTCTGATCATCGCCGGTTTCGAAGTGGTCCTCGTCACGATCGTGAGCACGCTCTTCGCCTTCATGTACAACCTCTCGGTGGGCGTCGGCGGTGGCTTGGAGGTCACGCTCAGCCAGGAGCAGTGAGCCTGGCTGCAGTTCTTTTCGGATGAGGCGGTGGGGTAGTCTTCGGGGGTGCCTGAGGGGCATGACGGGCCTATAGCTCAGACGGTTAGAGCGCTTCCCTGATAAGGAAGAGGTCAGTGGTTCAAGTCCACTTAGGCCCACGTGCGCGAGCTCGCCACGTGCACTGGATCGATCGAGGGATTCGGGAGGTCGCTGTGCTCAAGAAGCTTCTGGTTCTCGTGGCTATCGCTGCCGCGGGGTACGTCGTCTACAGCCGGGTCACGGCGGCTCAGGAGGAGCGGGACCTCTGGAACGAGGCGACCGCTCCGACCGATCTGAGCTGAGGCCGTTCCACGCTCACCCGCCGGCCGAGGCAGCGGCCGGCCCATCGGGCCCCGCGGGTCTCCGATCGTGGGGTGTGCGAGGTCTCGTGGTCGTGTCACCTGGATACACCGTCGTTGACGCCACTGCGGGGACGTAGCTCAACTGGCAGAGCACCGCCTTTGCAAGGCGGGGGTTAGGGGTTCAAGTCCCCTCGTCTCCACTTGGCCCGTGGGGCCCCCTCGGCCGGGGAGCCGCTGGCGCCGGCCGGGCCGTGTGAGGACGTGTGGGAGGATCGTGGCCATGAGTCACGCCATACTCCACACGTCCGCCGGTGACATCCTCATCGACCTTTTCGACAACCATGCGCCCAAGACGGTCGCGAACTTCATCGGGCTCTCGGACGGGTCCAAGAAGTGGATCGACCCGCGCACCGGTTCGCAGGGTGACGGGCCCCTGTACAACGACGTGATCTTCCATCGGGTGATCTCAGGCTTCATGATCCAAGGCGGCGATCCCACCGGCTCCGGGCGCGGCGGCCCGGGGTACACCTTCGGCGACGAGTTCCACCCCGAGCTGGTGTTCAACAAGCCCTACCTGCTGGCGATGGCCAACGCAGGGCCCGGCACGAACGGCTGCCAGTTCTTCATCACGGTCGGCAAGACCCCTCATCTGAATCGGCGCCACACCATCTTCGGCGAGGTCGCCGACCAGGCCAGCCGCGACGTCGTGGACGCCATCGCCAAGACCCCGACGGGCCCGGGGGACCGTCCTCGCCAAGCCATCACGATCGCGTCCATCGACATCCAGAAGTGAGCTACGGCCAACCCGCGAGCGCCGCAGCCGAGGCCCCCCACTGCTACCGCCACCCGGAGCGCGTCACCTGGATCAGGTGCGCCCGTTGCCAGAGGCCCATCTGCCCTGAGTGCATGACCGTGGCTCCGGTCGGCTACCAGTGCCCCGAGTGCATCCGTGAGGGGTCTGTCGCTGTCCGACAGCCGCGCACCCTCCTGGGGGGCCGCCTCTCCCGGGAGGGTGCCGTCACGCAGGGGCTGATCGTGAGCTGCTGCATCGCCTTCCTCACCGTCGGGGCCGCAGACCTGGCGGGCGGGAACGCCCGCTGGGGCATGTACCCCGCGGCGATCGCCCTGGACGGGCAGTGGTTCCGGCTGTTCACCTCGATGTTCCTGCACGCGGGCTGGCTTCACCTGGCCCTGAACATGTACTTCCTCTGGCTGCTCGGGCCCGCGCTGGAGTCGATGCTCGGGCACCGGCGGTTCCTGGTCCTGTACCTCGTGGCTGGCTTCGGGGGATCGGTCGCGTCGTACTGCTTCTCACCCGTGCTGACCCTCTCCGTGGGAGCAAGCGGCGCGATCTTCGGGCTGATGGCCGCGTGGATCGTCATCGGCCGTCGTCTGAATCGTGACGTTACGCAGGTGGTCGTCCTGCTCGCCCTCAACGTGGGGCTCGGGTTCGTGGTCTCGGGCATCGACTGGCGCGCTCACCTCGGCGGGGCGGCCACGGGGGCAGTGCTCGGCTACCTCCTGAGCCTCCCTGTCCACCGAGAGCCGGGAGGAAGGGCGGTCCTGGCCATCGGCCCGGGCACGCGCGTGACGGCGCAGGCAGCTCACGTGGGCGGCACGCTCGTGGTGGTCGGGACTCTGGTGCTCGCAGCGGCTGTGCGCACGTCGCAGATCCAGGCGCTGGTGGGGCTGTCCTGAGGCCGCAGCGGGCGGGGTAACATCGTGTCGGCAGTGGTCGAGTCGCAGGAGGAGTCGCATGCCCGAGTCGAAGGGCCGCTTCCGGCCGAAGGCACGCGTTCCCGAGGATCCTGCCGCGCCCAAGATCGTAGGGCCTTCCCCACGCTGGCTGGCCCCCCTCATGGTCACCCTGTTCCTCTTGGGACTGTTGTGGATAGTGATCTCCTACCTCGTACCGGACCTTCCCCTGATCGAGGCGTTGGGTAGTTGGAACATGCTCATCGGCTTCGTGCTGATCATGGGTGGGTTCGTGGTGTCGACACGCTGGCGTTGAACCCGCAACTGCGGTGCTGTCGGCGTTTTCACGGTTCGTTGGTTGATCGTTGGAGTTTCCTCGAGTCCGGGTGCTGACGTGGCATGCAGCCTCCACGCCTGCGGGGTGTGGCGGGAATCACATTCCTGTCATTCCTCCCCAGCTTGTGGATAACCCTGTGGAAGACTCGGGAGCTTCCTTGATCGCGGAGTCCACTGTGACGTCTGTGAAGGGGAGTCTCGGCTGGACCCAGGGGAACACCCAGCCGAAGAGGACGACCACGCTGAGCCCCAGCAGCGCCAGGCAGATGGCCACGCGCGCTGCACGGGGTCCGGGAAGGTGGCGCCAGAGCCAGCCGTACATCAGCCACCTTCCCTGAGGGCTTCGGGCACGTCGCCCGTCGCCTTGCTGACCGCGTCGGTCTGGACGCCCCACCAGATCCAGCGCTCGTAGCTCGCCCAGCGCGGATTGCAGGTCGTGATGGTGATCATGCGTTGGGTCGGCGTGGCCCCGGGCTCGCCGGGGACCGGATCGACGACCCACGTCTCGTGAGGCTGGACGATCCTCGTCCTGGTCAGGCGGTAGACGAACCAGGTGTCACGGGTCTCCACGACCACCTCGTCGCCCACCTTCACCTGGTCGACATCGCGGAAGGGCTCCCCATGCGTTGCACGGTGCCCGGCCACCGCGAAGTTGCCCTTCTCCCCCGGCAGCTGGCTATCGGGGTAGTGGCCGACACCTCGGGCAAGGTCGGCCATCTGCACGGTGCCCAGGATCGGCAGGGCCCAGACCTTGTCCTTGAGCCGAGGGACGTACATGAGGGCGAACGCCTCTGCGAAGTCCGGTTCCGTCACTGTCCCACCCGGAGCGCTGGCGGCGGGAGGAGGCTCCTGCCAATCCTGCCGCAGCACCGAGGCGACATGGTGGGCCTCGCGACCGGCCACGACGTTGGTCCACCAGAGCTGGTAGACGACGTACAGCAGCACCACGGCGCCGAGGGTGATCAGGAGCTCTCCCGCGGCGCCGACACGGCTCCACGTGCGCGACGACGCCGGGGCAGCAGGTTGCGTCGACGGCACCGTCACCGTGGCACCGCGCCCTGGACGACGCCTGCCGCGAGGGCGGACCCGCTGATCGAGGGGCCAGTGCCCGCGGCCTCACCGAGGCTTCCCGTGGCTGCGGGGGCATCGGCAGCGCCGGGGTCCGGGGAGAGCCCGAGGGGGCCGCGGTACTCGGGGAGCCGGAGGTTGCCGTCGGTTCGCTGGGCATACCCGAGACCGGCCTCGGCCGCCCACGCCCGATAGGCCGCGACGGTGTCGTCGGAACGAAGGCTGCGCAGCAGGTTCTGGACCGGTCCCACCGCGGCGATCACGAAGGGTGGGGAGTAGACGCGGCCATCGAGGATCACGGTGTTGCCCACGCACCGCACCGCAGAGGTGGAGACGAGGCGATGGTCCATGACCGTGATGCCGGCTGCCCCCCCACGCCAGAGCGCATTCACCACAGCTTGGATGTCCTGCTGGTGGACGACGAAGTCGTCGGCGGTGAGGTCCTCGGGCAGCGGGTCAGGCGGCTGGGCGTCCCAGAGTGTCACTGTGACACCGGGGCCGCTGACCTGGGTCAGTCCCACCTCAGACGACAGCACGTCGAGCTGCTGATTCACGGTCGCGAGCTCCGCCGAGGGATCGAGCGCCCCCCGCGCGACGTCCAGCTGCTCGCGTACCCGTTGGAGCTCCTCGGCCATGGCAGCGTTGTGCTGCTGCTTGGCCGCGATCGCTGTGGCCAGGCCGCCGGAGACATCGGAGCGCTGCGGACTGGCGACGCCTCGGCTGCTGGCGGCGAACATCAGCCCCGCCAGTCCGAAGACGATCAGGGCGGCGATGTCTGAAAGCGAGATCCGTCGAAGGCCTGTGGACCGGCCAGCGCCGGGTTGCCGACCACCCGAAGGCTCTGCGTCCACGGCACAACGGTAGCGGGGTCACAATGGGGCGCATGGCTGCCCGCATCCTGATCGTGGACAACTACGACTCGTTCGTGTTCAACATCGCCCAGTACCTCGCCCAGCTGGGGGCGACGGTCGACGTGCGCCGCAACGACGAGGTGCGCCCGATGGACGGGCTGTCCTACGCAGGCGTGCTGCTGTCCCCCGGCCCGGGGGATCCGCATGATGCCGGGGTCTGCATGCAGATGGTGCGTGAGTGCGCGGGGACCGTCCCCGTCTTCGGTGTGTGCCTGGGTCATCAGGCGATCGGGGCGGTCTACGGCGGGACCGTCGAGCGGGCGCCCGAACTGCTGCACGGGAAGACCTCGATGGTCCAGCACCGCGGCCAGGGCGTGTTCGAGGGCCTGCCCAGCCCGTTGCGAGCCACGCGGTACCACTCCCTGGCGGTCTCCGCGGACTCGGTGCCCTCGCAGCTGGAGGTTACGGGGTGGACGGATTCGGGACTGGTCATGGCCCTGCGGCACCGCACGCTTGACGTGGAGGGAGTCCAGTTCCATCCCGAGTCAGTCCTGACGCAGGGGGGGCACCGGATGCTGGCCAACTGGCTGGTCCGTTGCGGCGATCCCGAGGCCGTCGGGCTCAGCGCCGGACTGTCCCCGGTCCTGGGGGTAGCCGCAGGCTAGGTCTCGACGGGCTTGGTCTCGACGAGCTCGACCAGCGCGTCGGTCCGGCCCGTCGGTCGAGCCCGTCGAGACCC
>CAZWXF010000005.1:25006-57655 GCA_964638055.1 uncultured Bifidobacteriaceae bacterium
CGGTCCGGTCTGTCGGTCGAGCCCGTCGAGACCCCCGACCAAGGATCCAGGGAAACCGGATCGTCGAGGCTCGCGGCGTACCGCGCCGTCCTCTCGCCACGCGGCTGAGCAGGGGCCGGACCCACTGGGGTGGTCCGGCTGTCATGGGAAGACTGGGCTCAGAGGGCCCTGCGAAGTCGATCCAGGCCCTCGGCCAGGACCTCCGGACGCTTGCAGAACGCCCAGCGCACCCAGGATCGCCCCACGTGGGGGTGATCGCACAGCGCCGAAACGGGGATGGCGACGACCCCGGCTCGTCCTGGCAGGGCGGCACAGAACGCGTCGCCGTCAGTCGCGCCCAGGCCGCTGATGTCCGTCATGAGGAAGTACGTGCCCTGGCTGGGCAGGACCACGAGTCCCAGGGCGGACAGGCCCTCGGTGAGCAGGTCCCGCTGGTGGGCGAGGCCGGCGCGGAAGGTCTGCCAGTGTTGCGGGGGCAGGCTGTTGAGGGTCTGGGCCACGGCCCACTGGAACGGCCCTCCGGAGACGTAGCTCAGGTGCTGGCGCACGACCCGGACGGCGGCGATCAGCTCTGCGGGGCCGGTCGCCCACCCCACCTTCCATCCGGTGAACGACAGCGTCTTGCCCGCTGAGCCGACCGTGATGGTCCGCCCGGACATGCCGGGCCGCGTGGCGATGGGGATGTGCCGGAGCCCGTCGTAGCACAGGTGCTCGTAGGCCTCGTCTGCCAGGACCAGCAGGTCGGACTCGATCGCGACGGCGGCGATCGCGTCGAGCTCGGCGGCTGTCATCACGATGCCCGAAGGGTTCTGCGGCGAGTTGACGATGATCATGCGCGTCCGCGGTGTGACCGCAGCGGCAACGCCGGCGGCGTCCGGTCGGAACGTGCCCGGCTGGGGAGCGACAGGCACCCGGCTGCCGCCGGCCAGGGAGATGGCCGCGCCGTAGAGGTCGAACCACGGCTCCAGCACGATGACCTCGTCGCCGGGCTCCACGAACGCCAGGACTGCTGCCGTGATCGCCTCCGACGCTCCGGTCGTGACGACGACATCAGTGGCCGGGTCCCAGTGCAGGCCGTACCAGGCGGCCTGGTGCTCGGCGATCGCCTGACGGAGCACCGGAAGGCCGTGGGCCGGTGGGTACTGGGACCCCTGGCCGGTGCGGATCGCCTCGATGGCGGCGTCGCGCACCATCGCCGGACCGTCGGTGTCCGGGAAGCCCTGGCCCAGGTTGATCGACCCCGTGGCGGTCGCCAGGGCAGACATGTCCCCGAAGATGCTGCGCTCGTGGGCCTGCATCCGGGCGACGAGGACGTGGTGGGTCACTGACCTACCCCACCCAGGGGTTGGCCGTGGGACACGGGCCGTCGAGGGTTGATCCGGGTCGTCAGCGCCCGCCGGAGCAGGGGACGGGGCATCGCCTGGATCAGCCAGGCGAACGCCGTGTACCGCCGTGATGGGGTGCTGATCGTCGATCCGGCAAGGGCATCGGCCAGTCCCTGGCGCGCAACGGTGTCCGCGTCGAGCCAGGCCCATGACGGGATGGGCTCGGTGGCGATGTCGGCGCGCGAGTGGAACTCGGTGTGCGTGAACCCGGGGCAGAGCGCCGTCGCGGTGACGCCGGTGCCCCGGAGCTGGGCCGCCAGACCCTCGGTGAAGACGGTGGTCCACGCCTTGGCCGCCGAGTAGGTTCCCAGGGGCGTCCACCCGGCGATGCTGGACACGTTCACCACGTGGCCCTCGCCGCGATCGACCATGCCGGGCAGGGCCGCGTGCGTCAGTCGCATGCATGCCCTGACGAGCACGTCGACGAGCCGGTCCTCGTCCGCCAGGGAGCTGCGGAGGAACGGCTCGCCGAGGCCGAACCCGGCATTGTTCACGAGGACCGAGACAGGCTCCTCGGTCCGGCGCAAGCGATCCATGACCCGGCCGCAGCCCTCGTCGGTGGCCAGGTCTGCAGGCAGGATCTCGGTCCTGACGCCACGGGCCGTCAGGAGGTCGGACACCTCCACCAGCCTCGACTCGTCGCGTGCGACAAGGATGACGTCGAAGCCACGCGCGGCGAGCGCCTCGCAGAAGGCCCTGCCGATCCCTGAGGTGGCACCGGTCACGCACGCAGTCGCCATCAGAGCGCGAGCCCCAGGTCGCTCAGCGAATAGGCGGCCCGGTAGGGCAGCCCGGCAGCGTCGATGGCCGCGGCCGCCCCGCGCTCGACGATGACGGCCACGCCGACGACCGCGGCGCCGGCCTCGCGCAGCGCGTCGACGGCCGTGAGGACCGAGCCCCCGGTCGTCGAGGTGTCCTCGACGGCCAGCACGCGACGACCCGCGACATCCGGGCCCTCGATCCTGCGCTGCAGCCCGTGCGCCTTGCCCGCCTTGCGGACCACGAAGGCGTCGACGTTCCTGCCCCGCGCGGCGGCGGCATGGAGCATGGCCGTGGCGACCGGGTCGGCCCCCAGAGTCAGCCCGCCGACTGCGTCATAGGACAGGTCCTGGGTCAGGTCCAGCATGACCTGTCCCACCAGCGGCGCCGCACGGCTGTCAAGGGTCACCCGACGCAGGTCCACGTAGTAGTCCGCCTCCCGACCCGAGCTCAGGGTCACGCGACCGTGGACGACTGCCTTGGTCCGGATCTGCTCCAGGAGGTCCGCACGGGGGTCGACCGAGGGGTGCATCATGGGGCCAGCCTAGGAGGGGGCCGGCACCGGCGATCCCCTGCGGGTCACGAGGCCTGGCTGTTCCGTGCCCGGCGAAGCTCCAGGAAGATCGGGATGACGGACACCAGGACCATGCTGACGATGATCAGCTCGATGTTGTCCTGGATGACCTTGATGTTGCCCAGGTAGTAGCCGGCCACCGTGATGCCGGTGGCCCACAGGAAGCCGCCGATCGAGGAGTAGAGGGCGTAGGTCCGGAAGTCCATCTTCCCCACGCCGGCCATGGCCGTGATGAAGGTCCGCACGATCGGGACGAAGCGGGCCAGGACGATGGCCCGGGGGCCGAACCGTTCGAAGAACCCGTGCGTCTTGTCGACGTACTCCTGCCGGAAGAACCGGGAGTCGGGCCGGTTGAAGAGCTTGGGCCCCGCCCGATGGCCGATCCAGTACCCGCAGAGGTTGCCCACGATCGCCGAGACCGTGAGCAGCAGGCAGGCCAGGGGCAACGGCAGGGGGATGACGTCGGAGGCGATGAAGAGCCCGACCATGAAGAGCAGCGAATCCCCGGGCAGGAAGAAGCCGATCAGCAGGCCGCATTCGGCGAAGATGATGCCCAGGGCAACCCAGAAGGCGGCCTCGCCGAACTGTGCGAGGTTCTGGGGGTCGAGCCACTCCGGGCCCAGCGTGGCGATGCCCGCCACTTGGTGGAAGGCGCCAAGCATAGGGACAAGCCTAACTGCGTTCTGAGGCCCCGATGTCTGGGTGAGCCACGGCCCAGGAGTGGATCGCGATGGCAGCGGCGGCGGCGACGTTCAGGGATCGAGTCGATCCGTGCTGGGTGATGGCCACGGTGTGGTCGGCCACCTGCAGGGCGGCGACGCTCAGCCCCGGACCCTCCTGGCCGACGAGCAGGAGTGTGTCGCGTGGCCAGCCGAACCCCTCCAGGGGGGCGGCGCCCGGATGGTTCTCGAGGGCCACGATGACCAGTCCGCGCTCCCGCGCCCACATCTGCAGTGCCTCGGGGTCGGTGTGGTGGTGGACGTCGAGGTAGGCGTCGCTCACCATCGCGCCACGGCGATTCCAGCGGCGCCGCCCCACCACGTGGACGCCGGAAGCATTGAAGGCGTTGGCCGTGCGCACGATGGAGCCGATGTTGAGGTCGTGCTCGAGGTTCTCGATCCCGACGTGCAGTGGCGAGCGACGCAGCGCGAGGTCCGCGCGGATGGCCTCCAGCCGCCAGTACCGGTACCCGTCGATGACGTTGCGGGAGTCGCCGTGGGCCAGCAGATCCGGGTCGAGGCGGTCGTCCGCGGGCCAGGGCAGGCTGTGGGGACCGACCGGCACGGCGGCCAGCATAGGGAGTCGCAGTTTCCGGACCACCATGACGGGCCCCTAGAATCTCCCGCGGTGGCGTGTCCGAGCGGCCAAAGGAGCACGACTCGAAATCGTGTGTGGGTGATGAGCCCACCGTGGGTTCGAATCCCACCGCCACCGCGGCGAGACCTCCCAGAGCGCAGCCCCTGACCCCGGATCCAGGCGGTTCAGGGGCTCCTGCCTGTCCCGGTGGGGAGTCATCCGGCGAGGGCCCCCGCTCGGGGCGGGGCTGACCGGGCTCTGGATCGACCGCCCGTGGCTCGCCCCGGGCGTAGTCTCGTCGCCAGGCTCGGGCGGGCCGAGCACCATCGGCCTGGGCAGGAGGAGACATGAGCACGGTCCACGAGCTGCTCAACGAGCAGATCGGCCACGAGTTCGCAGCGTCGCAGCAGTACATCGCCATCGCGGTCTGGTACGACCGGCAGGCACTGCCCCAGCTCGCGGCGCACTTCTACCGGCAGGCTCTCGAGGAGCGCAACCACGCCATGATGATCGTCCAGTACCTGGTCGACCGGGAGGCTGCGGTGACCATCCCCGGGGTCGAGTCGGTGCGGACGGAGTTCGACTCGACTGCCGAGCCGTTGGAGCTGGCCCTGGCCCAGGAGAAGAAGGTCACCCGCCAGTTCGAGGACATGATCACTGCTGCGCGGGACCAGCGGAACTACCTGGGCGAGCAGTTCATGCACTGGTTCCTCAAGGAGCAGGTGGAGGAGGTCGCCGCGATGTCCACCCTGCTGCAGGTCGCGCAGCGGGTCGGCGAGAACGTGATGCTGCTCGAGGACTACCTCGCCCGCGAGACGGTGGGGGACCCCGGTGTGGATGCCACCGCGCCGTCGGCAGCGGGCGGGGCCCTGTGATCCGGTGAAGGCCAGGGGAGTAGTTACGTCGATGTAGTTTCTCCCCAGGCTGTGGACAACCTTGGGGACGACGGGCGGGCACGCATGTCAGTGGGCCCGGCTAGGGTGACCCGGTGGCAGCACTGGCGCTCTATCGGACCTACCGGCCCGGCACGCTTGCGGAGGTCATCGGCCAGGATCATGTGACCCAGCCCCTGAGTCGTGCCCTGACATCTGGGCGCATCCATCACGCGTACCTGTTCTCAGGGCCTCGCGGCTGCGGGAAGACCTCCACTGCCCGGATACTCGCTCGGTCACTCAACTGCGAATCAGGCCCGACCCCGAGCCCGTGCGGGCAGTGCCAGAGCTGTGTCGACCTGGCGCCGAACGGGCCAGGATCCCTCGACGTCGTGGAGCTCGACGCAGCGACTCACAGAGGCATCGACGATGCCAAGGACCTGCGGGAGCGGGCCATCTACGCGCCCGCCTTCTCGCAGTTCCGGGTCTACATCCTCGACGAGGCCCACCAGCTGACGCCCGAGGCGGCGAACGCGCTGCTCAAGCTGATCGAGGAGCCCCCTGCCCATCTTCGCTTCATCTTCGCCACCACCGAGCCCGACCGGATCATCCCCACCATCCGGTCTCGGACCTTCCACTACGGATTCCGCCTGGTGCCCGGTCGGATCCTCGTCCCGCATCTGGCCAGCGTCTGCCAGCGGGAGGGGATACCGGCCGAGCCGGCGGCGTTGGCCGCAGTGGCGCGTGCGGGAGGTGGCAGCGTCAGGGACAGCCTGTCCCTCCTGGGACAGCTGCTGGCCGGAGCCGGGCCGGAGGGCCTGACCCTGGCGGAGGCATCGCGCGCCCTCGGACTGACCGACGGTGCGATCGTCGACGACTTCGTCGGCGCCGTCGCCGCACGGTCGGCAGCCGACATGTTCGACATCGTCGACCGGGTGGTCAGTGCCGGTCACGATCCGCGCCGGTTCGCCGGCGAGCTGCTCGATCGGATGCGCGACCTGATCGTCCTGCGCGCCGACCCGGACGCGATCGCACACGGCCTGCTCGACATCGCCGCCGAGGCCTCCGATCGCATGATGGCCCAGGCCGAGGCCCTGGGGCCGGCCCGGCTGTCCCGGGTCGCCGATCAGCTCAGCGCAGGGCTGAGCGAGCTGAAGGGTGCCACCGCACCGCGCCTGCAGCTCGAGCTGCTCTGCGCGCGACTGGCGCTGCCTGATGCGGCGGGGGATGGCGCGGGCCTCGTCGCCCGGGTGGAGGCCCTGGAACGGGGCCTGGCGCAGGGCGGTCTTCGGCCCGAGGTCCGTGGGAGCACGACCCCTGGCCAGGCCGCGGCAGGAGTGGTCCACCAGGGGGGGCCGGGCTCGGCGGATCGTGTCGCTGCAGAGCCGGACCCCGTCGCAGCCCCGGCCGGCACGCCTGCTTCGAGGTTGGCCGGGGAGCGGGAGCCCGCGCCGGCGATCCCCCGGGCGCCGGTCCTGCGGACCACGCGGCGCGTGCCACCCCCCCTCGAGGCGCCCGCGGTCCCCGCCCCAGCCGGCGAGCGCCCGGACAGGCGGGGGGATCGGGCCGGCGCGACACAGGGTGGCGGCGGCACCGCGCCGTCGCCGCTGGGCGCGGACGCCTCGTCGAGTCCCGCTCCCGTGGCGCGGCCCGTCGCCGCGGCAACCGGCCGCGATGTCGGGAAGGAGGGCCCCGTACTCCCTCTCGACCAGGTGCGAGGCCGTTGGGCGGAGGTCCTGGACCGCCTGGCCGAGTCGAGCCGAGTCGCCTGGACCCTGTTCCACGACGCGGTCCCCCTCTCCGTGGACGATGGGGTCCTCTGCCTGGCGGTCTCCAAGTCGGGCAACGTCATGGCCATCTCCGGAAAGGGTCACGACGAGCGCCTCCGGCAGGTCCTCATCGACCTGCTCGGCATCGACGTGCGGATCAGCGCGGTCCACGATCCCGGCGCCGCGGGTCCGTCAGCCGCGCGTGGGAGCACGGTTCGGGACGCGCCCGCACCGCCTTCGCGCCCCGCCGCCGCCCCGACTTCCTCCGGCCGGGCAGGCCGGGCGAGGTCGCAGGCCCCCGATGGGGGGGCCGGAGGGCCCGTGGGGGCCGCGGGGGGACCCGCCACGGGCCCGGGGGCGCACTCGGAAGCGGTGCTTCGAGGGCCGCGGAGCATCCCGGGGTCGGCCTCCGATGACGAGGCCAGCATCGACGATCCGGACGTCCCCTCCGATTCGCGCGACGGGTTGGCCTTCATCACCAGGGAGCTCGGAGCCCGGCCCATCGGCGAGATCGACCATTCGTAGGGGTGGGACATGTACGAGGGAGTCATCCAGGACGTCATCGATGCGCTCGGGCGGCTGCCCGGCATCGGGCCGAAGGGCGCCCAGCGCATCGCGTTCCACCTGCTCAAGGTCGACCCTCAGGAGGTGGGGGACCTTGCCGCCGCCCTTCTCGCGCTGCGCGAGCGCATCCGGTTCTGCCGGACCTGCGGGAACGTCAGCGAGGGCGACCTCTGCAGCATCTGTGGCGACCAGAGACGCGACGCGTCCGTGATCTGCGTGGTGGAGGAGAGCAGGGACGTCGTCGCGGTCGAGCGCACGCGGGAGTTCCGCGGTCGCTATCACGTCCTGGGCGGGGCGATCTCGCCCATCGACGGAATCGGCCCGGATGACCTGCGGATACGCGAGCTCATGTCCCGACTCGGCGACAGCCAGGTGTCCGAGATCATCCTGGCCACGGACCCGAACCTGGAGGGGGAGGCGACCGCCGCCTATCTCACCCGGCTCATCAGTCCCCTGGGCATCCGGATCTCCCGGCTGGCCAGCGGCCTGCCCGTGGGCGGGGACCTTGAGTTCGCCGATGAGGTGACGCTCGGACGTGCCTTCGCCGGGCGTCGGGAGGTCGGCGGGGGTTGATCTCTACCCCCGGTCGGGACCGCCTGACTCGGTAGACTGCCATCGCCCGTGAGTCCATCCCTCAGGAGTCCCGAATGACCCTCGTCGTGCAGAAGTACGGCGGGTCCTCCGTCGCTGACGCTGCCGGCATCCGTCGGGTCGCCGAGAGGATCGTGGCGACCAAGCGGGCGGGCAGCCAGGTGGTGGTCGTCGTCTCGGCCATGGGTGACACCACGGACGAGCTGCTCGACCTCGCCAACGAGGTGAGCCCCAACCCCCCGGGCCGCGAGCTGGACATGCTGCTGACTGCCGGCGAGCGGATCTCCATGGCCGTGCTCGCCATGGCCATCCACGACCTGGGTGAGGAGGGGCAGTCCTACACGGGATCACAGGCCGGGCTCATCACCGACTCCGCCCATGGGGCCGCCCGGATCATCGACGTCACGCCCGGTCGCATCCAGTCCGCACTGGGCGAGGGGGCCATCCCCATCGTGGCCGGGTTCCAAGGGGTGTCCTATGACAGCAAGGACGTGACCACACTGGGGCGGGGTGGGTCAGACACGACCGCGGTCGCGCTGGCCACCGGCCTCGGCGCGGACTTCTGCGAGATCTACACCGATGTGGACGGTGTGTTCAGCGCGGATCCGAGGATCGTCCCGAAGGCCCGCAGACTGCACCGCATCAGCTTCGAGGAGATGCTGGAGCTGGCTGCCGCCGGCGCCAAGGTCCTGCACCTGCGCTGCGTGGAGTACGCGCGGCGGTCGAACATGCCGATCCATGTGCGCTCCTCCTTCTCGGGCAAGGAGGGGACCTGGGTCATCAGCCCGAGTGACCCGCTGCCCGCCGCGGCCCAACCCCCAGAGGGGGCACTGATGGAACAGCCGATCATCGCCGGCGTCGCCCACGACGTGAACGACTGCAAGATTACGGTCGTCGGCGTGCCGGATCATCCTGGCGAGGCAGCGCTGATCTTCACCGCGCTCGCGGATGCCAACGTCAACATCGACATGATCGTGCAGAACGTCTCCATCGGGGAGGCAGGCACCACGGACGTCACGTTCACCTGCCCTGTGTCCTCCCGCGAGGCGGCACTGGGGGCGCTCGAGTCGCACAAGGCCGGGATCGGCTTCCGGGAGCTGCGCTGGGACGGGACGATCGCCAAGGTCTCGCTCGTGGGAGCCGGCATGCGCTCGCACCCGGGCGTCTCGGCCACCTTCTTCCGGGCGCTGGCCGACGCCGGTGTCAACGTCAACATGATCACCACGTCCGAGATCCGGATCTCCGTGGCCATCGGCAGCGAGGATGCCCGGAAGGCGGTCCAGGCCCTGCACACGGCCTTCGGTCTCGACGCCGAGGGCGAGGCGGTCGTCTACGGAGGGACAGGGCGATGAGCGTCAACGTGGGAGTGGTCGGTGCCACAGGGCAGGTCGGTGCCGTGATGCGCAAGCTGCTCGACGAGTCCAGCATCGACATCGGGGAGGTCCGCTTCTTCGCCAGCGCCCGCTCGGCCGGCTCGACGCTGCCCTGGCGTGGCCGCGAGGTCACCGTCGAGGACTCGGCGACTGCGGACCCCAGCGGCCTGCACATAGCCCTGTTCTCGGCTGGTGCCAGCACGTCGCGCGTGCTGGCACCGATCTTCGCGCAGGCAGGTGCTGTCGTGGTGGATAATTCGTCGGCTTGGCGGATGGATCCCGACGTTCCTCTCGTGGTCAGCGAGGTGAACCCGGACGCCCTGATGCACATCCCCAAGGGGATCGTCGCCAACCCCAACTGCACCACGATGGCCGCCATGCCCGTCCTGGCGCCGCTGCACGCCGAGGCGGGTCTGCTGCGCCTGATCGTCAGCAGCTACCAGGCGGTCTCCGGCAGCGGGCTGGCAGGGGTGTCGGAGCTGGCCGGCCAGGTGGAGTCGGCCATGACCCAGGACATCACCGCCCTGACCCACGACGGACAGTCGGTGTCCCTGCCCGATCCGGAGAAGTACGTCGCGCCGATCGCCTTCAACGTGATCCCCATGGCGGGCAGCTTCGTGCAGGACGGGTCGGGTGAGACCGACGAGGAGCAGAAGCTGCGCAACGAGTCGCGCAAGATCCTGGGCATCCCCGAGTTGGCGGTGAGCGGAACCTGCGTGCGCGTGCCCGTCTTCACCGGCCACAGCTTGACGATCAACGCGGAGTTCGCTCGCCCGATCTCGCCGGCGCGAGCCCTGGAGCTGCTCGCCGAGGCCCCGGGGGTCAGGCTCGTCAACGTGCCGACCCCGCTGGCGGCTGCTGGCAACGATCCATCGCTCGTCGGCCGCCTTCGGGCCGATCCCAGCGTCCCCGGAGGACGGGGGTTGGCCATGTTCGTCGTGGGCGACAACCTGCGCAAGGGCGCCGCCCTCAATGCCGTGCAGGTGGCCGAGCTCATCGCCGCCGAGGTGTGACGTGCGGACTTGCGGCGGTTTGGGCGCCTCGGCACAGGGCCGCTAGACTCTGCGCTGCTGGATCGGGATGTGGCGCAGCTTGGTAGCGCGCTTCGTTCGGGACGAAGAGGTCGTGGGTTCAAATCCCGCCATCCCGACGAGAGTGCCCTGGGAGGGATCCCAGGCCCACTCGAGAAGGATCGAAGAGAGGGCCGGGCGCACATGTCGGCCCTCTCACCATCTGCGGCCACACCCTCAGAATGCCGCCGCCCTGGTGGACCAGCCAGGTCCGCGCACGGTCAGTCAGTGGACGGTCAACAGGGTCGCCTCAGGTCGGCAGGCCAGGCGGATGGGTGTGTAGGGGTTCGTGCCGAGTCCCGCCGAGACGTGCAGGGGTACGCCGTCCCAGTCGGACAGGCCCTTGACCCGGTCCCGGGAGATGTCGCAGTTGGTCACCAGTGCTCCGAATCCCGGCACACAGATCTGGCCGCCATGCGTGTGGCCGGCGAGGATGAGGTCAGGATCGTCCGACGTCATCTGGTCGAGCACCCGCCGGTACGGGGCATGTGTCACGGCAAGGCGAAGATCGGCTCCCGGAGGGTAGGGCCCGGCGACCTCCTGGTACCGGTCCAGTCGGATGTGTGGGTCGTCCACGCCGCGGGCTGCCACGCGCCAGCCGGCCGCTGCCAGCTGGGTGGCCCTGTTGTCCAGGTCGTGCCACCCGGCGGCCAGAAGTCCGTCCGTGAGGTCGTTCCCGGCGATCCTGGGATGCGACGGGAGACGACTGGGACCGGTGAAGTAGCGCAGGGGGTTCACGCGCCGGGGGGCGTAGTAGTCGTTGGACCCTCGCACGAAGGCGCCCGGGGCATCCAGGAGCGGCGCGACGGCCCGCAGCACCAGGGGCGCCGCCTGCTCGGCGCCCAGGAAGTCCCCGGTGACAACCGTCAGGTCAGGATCGAGCCGGGCGAGGTCCCGGATCCAGGCGATCCGGTCCTCGTCCCGAGGCGACACATGCAGGTCGGACAGGTGCAGGATCCGCAGCGGCCGCGGCCGGGGGAAGCCGCGCACGGGGAGCCCGACCTCGACCTGGCGCAGGGTATAGCGACGTGCCTCCCACAGTGAGTAGCCGAGCGTTGCGGCTCCCAGCCCGAATCCGATGGCGGTCGCGCCCAGAGCCTTCGTCGCCAGCATGCGGTCAGTCTGGCAACAGACGGCGGGATTGGCACACTCCCGTGCCCACACCGGAACCCGCCGCGCGTCAGGGGGTGCGTTCAGGGCGCGGCGGGTCGCTGGCCCGTGGTTCCACCTGGACCGGCGGTCTCGCCTAGGGCCTGGCCTGCCAGCCCGAACTGCTCAGGGATCGGTACCCACCACGGAAGCCCGAAGTCGCGCCGTTGCTGTCGCGGGCTGCCGGCCTGGCGGGCGGGCAGCAGGCCCCACTCGTTGCTCAGCTCCATCGCCGCCGGTGGACTTCCCGTCAGGGCCCCCTGCATCGCCGACTTCCACACCGGCCCGGGAATGCTCAGGCCGAACACCTCGCGGTAGTAGCGGCCGTTGATCGTCACATTGGTGAGCGGATGACGGAACCCGCCCCGGGGGTCACCGACCCACACCGCTGTGCTCAGGTCCGGCGTCGACCCCGCGAACCAGACGGCTGCGTGGCTCGTCGTCGTCCCCGTCTTGCCCGTGGTGTCCCGGCCGATCGTCATCGCCGCGCCGGTACGCCCGGGGATCGAGCCGTCGACGACGTTGGTCAGGATCGCCGCGGCGGCGTCCGCCACGTTCCGACTGATCGCCTGCGTGCACCGGGGGGCGGGCACCGACAGCGCCTGGCCGTTCCGGTCGACGACCTTCTCGATGACCCGGGGCGAGCAGTAGACGCCGTGGGCGCTGATCGTGGCGAAGGCGTTGGCCATCGTGATCGGGGAGACCTCGTCCGAGCCCAGGGTGAAGGACGGGTACGGGATCAGCGCCTTGCCGTCGGCCCGCTTCAGGCCCATGCGCTGGGCGACGTCCACCGTGCGGCACAGGCTCGCGCGGCGCTCCAGCTCCATGAAGTACGTGTTCACCGAGTACGCCGCCCCGCGGAACATGTCGAACCTGCCGGACCGGGTGGAGTTCTGCGTCTCGAAGTCCTTGTACGTCCCGCTGCCCTCGCACTCCGGCCAGTTCGAGAACTCCGCCTTGTTCGGGGAGTTGATGACCTCGAACGGGCTGATCCCAGCCTCGAGCGCCGCGGCGATCGTGAAGATCTTGAAGGTCGAGCCCGCCTGCATCCCCCGGGTCCCGCCGTCGGCGAGGTCGACGTTGTAGTTGTACGTGGTCTTTCCGGCCCCCTTGATGCCCCACTTGCGGTTCTGGGCCATCGCCAGCACGTTGCCGGTGCCCGGCTGGATCATGGTGAGCGCCACAGCCTTGCCGCTGGGGTCCTTGGCCGGGATGGCCCTCATCGCGGCGCCCTCCGCAGCCCGTTGCGTCTTCAGGTCCAAGGTGGTGTAGATCTTCAGGCCACCGGCGCGCCAGGCTGCCTCGCGCTGACCCTCCGTGGCGCCCAGGGCCTGCAGCTGCTTGGCCATCCGGATCGCGTAGTCGCAGAAGAACGGCGCCAACGAGGTGGTGCAGCCGTTGAGCTGGACACGCGGCTTCAGGTACTTCTTGATCGGGATGGCCTTGGCGGCGGCGGCCTTCTCAGGTGTGATGTAGCCAAGGTCGGACATCCGCGTGAGGACCTGGTCCCGGCGCGCCCTGGACTGGCTCGGATTGCGGGTGGGGTCGAACTGCGAAGGGCGCTGGACGATGCCGGCGAGGGTCGCTGCCTCCACCAGGGAGAGCTTGCTCGCGGACTTCGAGAAGTAGCGGTGCGATGCAGCCTCGATGCCGTAGGCCTTGGCGCCGAAGTAGGCGATGTTGAGGTACCGGGTCAGGATCTCGTCCTTGGTGAGCCGGTTCTCGAGGGCAAGCGCGTAGCGGATCTCCCGAAGCTTCCGTGTGACCGTGTCCTCGCGGGCTGCGGCCTGCTCGGACTGCGTGTCGGCAGCGGTGACGAGCACGTTCTTGACGTACTGCATCGTCAACGTCGAACCGCCCTGGCTCACCTGGCCGGACTCGAGGTTGGTCAGCGCCGCGCGCATCATGCCCCGGGCGTCGAATCCGTTGTGCTCGTAGAAGCGGGCATCCTCGATCGCCACGATGGCCTGGCGCATGACCGGGGCGATCTGGTCCAGGGTCACCTCGCGGCGGTTCTCCTCGAACACGGTCGCCAGCTTCTTGCCATCGGCCGCGTAGATGCGGGTCTGCGCGGGCAGGGCAGGGGCCCGGAACTCCTGGGGAAGGTCCTCGAAGGATTCGATGGCGTCTCGAGCCATGATCCCCGGTGGCGCGACGAAGGGAAGGACCATTCCGGCGACGACGACACCTGCGAGACCGGCGACGAAGATCATCACCACCAGCCTGGGAACCGCCCTGGACAGTCTGCGCCCAAGGGGCGCCTGACGTGGGGCCATCCCGGAATGGTACGTCACGGGAACAATATGGGCGTCCCACTTGATGTGTCGGAGAGGATCATGCTGGCGCCGACCTGCCTGAGTCCGGCCAGATCGTGGACGTCCTGCGGGAGGGCGGGAACCCGCGCGATCGCCACCCCCGGATGCCCTGCGACGAACCTGTGTGCGAGGTGCTCCTGGCGGCCGGCGGCGACCATCCGCTGCGCGTGCAGCTCCAGGAGCCCGGCGATCATCGCCTCAGCGGACTCCGGGTCGGGGTCGAGATCGAGCAGTCGCTGGGCCCCCGCCCCGGCCAGCTCGGCGGTCAACGTGGGCAACGTCACAGGGATGACCCTGTTCAGGACCAGGCCCGCCAGGGGCATCCCGTCCTCTTCGAGGCGCTCGACGAAGTAGGAGGCCTCGCGCAGGGCGTCCGGCTCGGGCGCGGCAACGACGACGAAGCGCGTGGCGTCGTCGGCCAGCAGGGCGTACGTGGCGTCGGCCCGCTCCCGGAACCCGCCGAAGAGGGCGTCGAAGGAGGCGACGAACGTCTGCAGGTCGCGCAGCACCGCGGCCCCGACGATCCGGTTGAGCACGTTGCTGAACACCCCGAGGCTCACCGTGACCAGGCGCATGTACGCCCGGCCCCCCGCCCTGGCGGGCGCCCCGAGGATGCGGATCAGCCTGCCGTCGAGGAACGCCCCCAATCGCTTGGGTGCGTCGAGGAAGTCGAGGGCGGAACGGGCCGGCGGCGTGTCGACGACGATCAGGTCCCAGATGCCCGATTCCTGCGACTGTGCGTGCAACTGCCCCAGCTTCTCCATCGCCATGTACTCCTGCGTGCCGGCGAACGAACTGGAGAGGGCCTGGTAGAAGGGGTTGTCGAGGATGGCCTGGGCCCGGGCCGGTTCGGCATGGGCGATCACGACCTCGTCGAACGTGCGTTTCATGTCCAGCATCATGGCGTCGAGCGAACCGCCGGAGGAGGTGTCCACCCCCGGGATCGGCGCCGGGACGTTGCCCAGCTCGGACAGCCCGAGGGACTGCGCCAGGCGCCGGGCGGGATCGATCGTCATGACGACAGCACGCCGACCGGACTCGGCGGCCAGCACGCCCAGGGCGGCGGCGGCGGTCGTCTTGCCGACCCCTCCGGCGCCGCAGCAGACGATGATGCGGACCGCCGGGTCCGTCACCAGCGCGGAAATGTCCAGCAGCCCCGGCGCCCGGGTCGGCGGAGTGCTCATCGGGGGGCCTGCGTTCCCAGGCCGGCTTCCCGCAGGGCGCTGGACAGGTCGAGCAGGGCCCCGAAGTCGATCCCGGACGGGATGCGCGGAAGGTCCACGATCGGGCGTCCGGCTCCTCCCAGCCGGGCCCGCTCGGCCTGGGTCATCTCCACGTGCAGGGCGTGGTCACGTGCCTGGTCCAGCAGCGCGGCAAGGATCTGCGCGTCGCTGGCTGCGTGCTTGGCGGTCACGACCTCGGCCCTCCCGATCGCAGCCAGCAGGTCCTGCCGATGCAGGCCTGCGGGGAGTCCCGCGTCACTGCGCTCCGCCAGGCCCAGGCAGGCAGCCTGCTGGCTCGGGGTCAGGACGGGCGCCTGCAGGTTGTTCACGATGATCGCTCCGTCGGGGAGCCCTTGGGCCGTCAGCTCCGCGACCGCGTCGAGCGTCTCCTGGACGGGCATCTCCTCGAGCAGCGTGACCAGATGGACCTTCGTCCGGGGGGAACGCATCACCGTCATCACCGAGTTCGCCTGGGTGTGGATGGGGCCCACCCGTGCGATGCCGGCCACCTCGGAGTTGACGTTGAGGAAGCGGGCGATCCGGCCGGTGGGGGGCGCGTCCATGACCACCGCGTCGAAGATGTGCCGGCCCTGCTCGGTGCGCCGGACCGCCTCGATCGCCTTGCCTGTCAGCAGCACGTCGCGGACTCCGGGGGCGATCGTGGTCGCGAAGTCGATGGCACCCATCCGAGCCAGGGCTGACCCGGCTCTGCGCAGGTTGTAGAAGAGCTCCAGGTACTCCAGGAGAGCGGCCTCGGGATCGATCGCCAGGGCGAGCACCTCGCCGCCCCCAGGCGCTCGGGCCACCCGCCGCTCCTCGTAGGGCAGTGGCCCGGAGTCGAAGAGTGCGGCGATCCCCTGACGGCCCTCGACCTCGACAAGCAGCGTCCGGCGTCCCCCGGCAGCCAGGGCCAGGGCGAGTGCCGCTGCGACCGTGGTCTTGCCGGTCCCGCCCTTGCCGCTGACGATGTGCAGCCGTGCGCCCGGGAAGATTCGGGGCGGGACGCTCACAGCGCCAGACTATGGGCAGCTGCCCGGATCACGGTCCGTCATCGTGGGGATGCCGTCGCGGCCCCGATGGTTCTGGTCCGCCCCGCCCTTCGACCTCCCGGAGGTACTCGAGCTGGGCCAGCAGCGAGAGCCGGGCGGCTGGCCGCAGGGCCGCCGGGACCTCGGGATAGGCGGCGTCCAGCAGCTCCTCGACATCGGTCAGTCCGCGTCCGAGGGCTGCGGTGACGGCCCGGAGACGATCGCTGCGATGGCTGCGGTAGGTGTCGATGACCGCAGGCGCATCGCTCAGGGCGGGGCCGTGCCCCGGCAGTATCCACTGGGCCCCCAGCTCCTCGGCCTCGATGGCCAGGGCGTCCAGGGACCGCAGGTAGGCGCCGAGCTGGCCGTCCGGGTGGGCGATGACCGCTGTCCCACGACCCAGGACCGTGTCCCCGGTCAGAAGCGCGGCATCCGCGGGCAGGACGAAGGTCAGGCTGTCCCGGGTATGCCCCGGTGTGCCCACGACTCGAAGCTCCAGACCCCCTGTCCCCAGGACATCGCCATGGGACAGGCCCTCCTCACCCAGCCTGCGGCGCGGATCCAGGGCGAGAACAGGCGCTCGCGTGGCCTCGTGCAGCGCCGACGCCCCCTCGCTGTGGTCGGCATGGCCATGCGTGAGCAGGATCAGCGTGATCCGGACACCGACCGCGTCGGCGGCCGCCAGGATCGCGCGGCGGTGGGCGGGGTCGTCCGGCCCGGGGTCGATCAGGATCGCGCACGATGCCCCCGGCTCGGCCAGCAGCCAGGAGTTGGTCCCGTCAAGGGTCATCCAACCGGGGTTCGCGGCCCGGATTGCGCGGGCCCGGGCAGTGACCTGGCCGGCCTCCCATGGACCTGTGGCCAGGGCAGGCGGCTTCATCCCGGCACGCCTTGGACCTCGGAGCCGCGCGGCTCCATCCCGGCTCCGAGGACCTCGCCGGTGTAGGCGTTCACGAGGACCCACTCCACCGTTGCCTCGGGCCCGTGCCCGGTGACGACCGGCCGGGGCATGAGCGGAACGGTCGGGTTCCCAGCTGCCCACCGGGCCGCATCATCCACGGTCGGGAACCCGGCGAGGCGTTCCAGCACCGCGACGGTCGGCGGCAGCATCGGCAGGCTGCCGGCCGCGTAGTCGGCCAGCGCCTTGCCGGGCCGAAGCCACACGGCGGACTCGGTCTCCGTGTCGTGCGCCGCGACGTGCGTGCCCGCCGGGGCGGCGGCGAGGAGGAATCGCGTGTCGTACCTGCGACTCTCGACCTCCGGGGTGACCCAGTGGGCGAACGGGATCAGCAGGCGCGCCGACAGTCCCAGGCCGCGGCGGCGCAGGATGTCGGGGAAGGCCCCCCGGGCGTCGCTGGCGACGCGGTCCTGCGCCCAGCCGGCATCGGGTGCGGGGTAGCGCCCGGACCCGTCCACGGCCAGGAGCACCCCGGCCTCCTCGAAGGTCTCGCGCACGCCCGCGGCGACGATCGCGCGCGCCAGGCCCTCGGGGTCGTCCTGCCCGGGCCCAAGGACCCAGGGCCCCACATCCGGCACGTCCACGAACGGACAGCGTGCGTCCGACTCCGGGTCGACCCGGCCTCCGGGGAACACGTGCATGCCCGGGGCGAACGCCATGGTGGCGGGCCGGCGCATGAGGAGCACCTCGATCTGGCCCCCGTCGTCGCGGAGCAGCACGACGGTGGCGGCTGGACGACAGGCCGGGATCTCCCAGGCGCCGCCGGCGGCGAGCTCCCGGGCGCGGCGCACCAGCTCAGGGGGCAGTCGCAGGGCCATCAGCCAACCTCGACCGTCACCTCGACCTCGACCGGTGCATCCAGGGGCAGGACCGTGACCCCCACGGCGGACCGGGCGTGGGTCCCCGCGGCCCCGAAGGCGGCGGCGAGCAGCTCGCTGGCGCCGTTGACGACCGCGGGCTGGCCGGTGAAGTCAGGCGCCGAGGCCACGTACCCCACGACCTTCACCACCCGCACCACATCGTCGAGGTCGTCGATCACACTTCCCAGCGCGGCGAGCGCGTTGAGCGCGGCAAGGGCGGCCAGGTCCCTGGCCTGCTCGGGACTCACCTGTGCGCCGACCTTGCCGGTCGCCAGGAGCCGCCCCTCCTGTGTGGGCAGCTGTCCCGACGTCATGACGAGGGAGCCCGTGCGGACAGCGGGGACGTAGGCGGCCACCGGTCTGGGGACCGCCGGGAGGGTCAGCCCCAGGGCCGCGAGTCGATCGGCGACCTGCGTCACCAAGCCACCGGCCGTTTGAAGTACGCGACGAGCTGCTCGGGATTGGGACCGGGGACGACCTGGACCAGCTCCCAGCCGTCGGCACCCCAGTTGTTGAGGATCTGCTGCGTCGCGTGGATCAGCAGGGGGGCGGTGGCGTACTCCCATTTGGTCACATCGGCCATGGGCGCCAATCTACGCCCGGCGCGCCCGCGGGAACGCTCAGCGTGCGCGGCGCTCCAGGCGGTCGAGGTCGAGCAGGGTGACGCTGCGCTGCTCGATGCGGATCCAGCCGCGCTGGGAGAAGTCCGCGAGGGCCTTGTTCACCGTCTCGCGGGAGGCTCCCACGAGCTGGGCGAGCTCCTCCTGTGTCAGGTCGTGGGTCACCAGGAGGTGATCGCCCTGCGGCTCGCCGAACCTCATCCCGAGGTCCAGCAGGGCCTTGGCCACCCGCCCCGGGACGTCGGAGAAGACAAGGTCAGCCAGGGCCTCGTTCGTGCGCCGGAGGCGGCGGGCCAGCGCCGCCAGCAGCGCGACGGCCAGGTCCGGGCGGCCGACGAGCCACGGCAGCAGGGCCTCGTGTCCCAGGGACAGCACCTTGGCGTTGGTCACGGCAACGGCCGCGGCGGTGCGTGGGCCGGGGTCGAACAGGGAGAGCTCGCCGAACATCTCGCCGGCGCCGAGGATCGCCAGCAGCGACTCCCGGCCATCCGTGGATGTCTGGCCGATCTTGATCTTGCCCGATTCGATCACGTAGAGGCGCTCGCCGGGCTCGCCCTCATTGAAGAGGACGTCTCCGCGGACCAGTCTCTGGTCCACCATGGATGCTCGCAGCGCCGCCGCGGCATCGTCGTCGAGTGCGGCGAAGAGGGGCGCAGTGCGCAGGCGATCCTGCACGGCTCGGCACCTCCCGGGGGGCTCCAAGGGGGCATGGCCCCGCGACGGCACACAGTAGCCCAGGCCCTGTTGCCATGCCCCGCCACCGGAAGTGGGAGCGGGCCCCCGCGCGCGGATGCTCGCACCTAGTCTTGGCCCATGTCCGGCACGTCACACACCGCGCATGCCGTCGCTGCGCCTGACAGCTCGCGAATCGCCCTGGTGCGGCGAGCTCGTCGCATGGGGCGCATCCTCGCCGCGACGTACCCGGACGCCCACTGCGAGCTTGACTTCGACACTCCCTACCAACTGCTCGTCGCAACGATCCTGTCCGCGCAGTGCACGGACGCGCGGGTCAATCAGGTGACACCGCAGGTGTTCGACGCGTACCCCGACCCAGCGGCGCTCGCGGGAGCCGATCGCTCCGAGCTCGAGGCCATGATCGCATCGACGGGATTCTTCCGGGCCAAGTCGGCATCCCTGCAGGGCATGGCCAGCGGCCTGGTGCAGCACCATGGAGGCGAGGTGCCGCGACGCATGGAGGACCTTGTCAGGCTCCCGGGTGTGGGCCGCAAGACGGCGAACGTCGTGCTGGGCAATGCGTTCGGGGTCCCGGGCCTGACCGTGGACACCCACTTTGGCCGGCTTTCCCGGCGGTTCGGCTGGACGACTCATGAGGATCCGGAGAAGGTCGAGGCGGACGTCTGCAGCCTGTTCCCGCGGCGCGACTGGACCATGCTCTCGCATCGCATGATCTGGCACGGTCGGCGGATCTGCCACTCCCGCCGGCCGGCATGCGGGGTCTGCCCGCTGCTCTCGCTGTGTCCCAGCGCCGGGATCGGCCCGCTCGATCCGATCGTGGCCGCCAGGCTCTCGAAGGTCGCGCCATGAACGCGCCAGGATCCCAGGCGTCCGCCCCGGACTGGATGCGCGGTCTCATGGCGTCGCTGGAGGGGGTGACCGCTGAGGATCTCGTTGAGGCGCGCATCCCCCAAGTGGGTCCGGGACGACCGGGGGCCGTGCTGATCCTGTTGGGGCAGGACTCGGCAGGCCCGGACGTGCTGCTCATCGAGCGTGCCGCGGACATGCGATCGCACGCAGGTCAGCCGGCCTTCCCCGGCGGGGCGGTCGATCCCGAGGACCTCGACGCAACTGCCGCCGCGCTGCGTGAGGCCCGGGAGGAGACGGGTCTGGACCCCTCGGGAGTGACCGTCATGCGGACGTTGCCCGAGATCTGGCTGCCGCCCAGCGGATTCACCGTCACGCCTGTACTTGCGTGGTGGCATCGTCCCGTGCCTGTGGGCGCACAGGACCCGCGTGAGGTCGCGCGGGCGATGCGGGTGCCGATCGCCGATCTGGCGGACCCGGGCAACAGGGTGACGGTCGTGCACCCCCTCGGCTTCCGCGGTCCGGGCTTCCAGGTCGCCGACATGCTCGTCTGGGGGTTCACCGGGATGGTCCTGGACCGGCTCCTCGAGCGCGGCGGGTGGGCGCAGCCCTGGCCCGCCACCCGGGAGGTGCGTATCTCCCTGTGACTCCTGCCGGCTGGCTCGACCTCTTCATCCTCATTGGCCTTGCGATCATGGTGCTGGCTGGCTGGCGAGCCGGCGTGGTGGCCACGTCGGCGGCCTTCATGGGCTTCGTCGGGGGTGCCCTGCTGGCCGGATGGGTCATGGCGGGGGTCCTGAGCGGGGCCGACATCACGCCCTGGGTGAAGGCCGCGCTGACCGTGGCGGCCATGACGATCCTGGGGATCGTCGGACAGGTCGTCCTCAGTGGGGCCGCTGGCAGGATGCGCGACTCCGTGACGGCCAGGCCGGTCCGCGTGATGGACAGCGTCGCCGGCGTGGCCGTGAGCGGGCTTGCCTGGCTGGCAGCGATGTGGATGCTCATGTCGGTCCTGGCCTACGCCCCCAACTCGATCGCCAGCGACGTTGTGCACGGGTCGAGGACGTACGGCCTCCTCGACGTCGTTCTCTCAGAGCCGGGCAGCCAGGTCCTGGCCGACGTCCGCTCCCTCCTGACGAGCCTGGATCTGCCCAGCCTCGCCTTCAATCCCGCCACCGTGCCCCCTGTGGACGACCCGAGCGGGGATCCGATCCCCGAGGCCGCTGTGCGCGTCGCCCGGGAATCGGTGGTCGCCATCGGCGCAACGGCTCCGGCATGCGGGACCTCCGTCGTGGGATCCGGGGTCGTGGTCGCCCCTGAGCGCGTCGTCACGAACGCCCATGTGGTGGCCAGCGCCGAGCGCGTGAGCATCCGGCTGTCCAGCCCCGGCGCGCCCTTGGCGGGGACGGTCATCCATTTCAACCCTGCCGATGACCTGGCAGTCCTCTACGTCCCCGGCCTGCGGGCTCCAGCCCCGGAGTGGGTGGTCGACGTGTCCCGAGGGGTGTCCTCGGTGGTGGCCGGCTTCCCGGGCGGCGGGCCGCTGAGGCTGGAGCCGGCGAGGGTGCGAGGCGCCTCCCACGTGCCCGCCGCCCAGGGGCCCGGGTCGCGTGAGGTCGAGGTGTTCCGGGGCCTGGTGCGCGGCGGCAACTCCGGTGGAGCACTGCTCGACCCGAACGGCCGGATCATCGGCATCGTGTTCGCTGCGCTCGAGGGCGACGACTCGACGGGGTTCGCGCTCGCAGCCGACCAGGTCATCCCGCAGGTCCGAGCGTCGATGACCACCACGGCCCCCGCGACCACGCAGGGGTGCCCGGCGAGCTTCGGCCGGGACTGATCCCCATGGGCGCCGGCACAGGCCCCGCTGGTCGAGCCGGTCGAGACGCTGGTCGAGCCGGTCGAGCCAGTCGAGACCAGGCCGAACGGCCGACGGCGCGGGATCGTCAGTCCGGCCCCTCGCCGCTGGCCCGCTGGTCCGCCAGCCAGTCCAGCAGCAGTCGGTGGAACTGCTCGGGTGCCTCCTCGTGCGGGAAGTGCCCGACTCCGGGCATCTCAGCCCAGGAGTAGGAGCCGCGGACGAACGTGTCCGACCCTACGGCGCTCCCGACGAGCACAGTGGGGTCGGCGGACCCGTGGACATGCAGGACAGGGCACCAGATGGGGTCCTTCATCCGGCGCGCGAAGCGAACGCCGTCGGGACGCGGGATCGACCGCAGGGCCCATCGGTGATACTCCAGCGCGCAGTGGGCGGAGTTCAGAAGGAGCATCGCTGCCCGATAGGTCGCGGCCTCCTGCTCCTCGGGCCATTCCGGTGTGGCCGACCAGGCCCGGAGCAGCTGGCCCACCTGCGCCGCGCCGTCCTCGAGGAGGTCGCGCTCCGGCGACGCGGGCAGCTGGAACCCGTACACGTAGTTCGATGCGCGTCGTTGCTCCGGGTCCGAGAGCAGCGATTCCCGCAGCCGCCTGGGGTGGGGCATGGACACCGGGGCGATGCCGCTGACCGTCTCGGGGTGCACGACCGCGGTGGTCCAGGCCAGGAACCCGCCCCAGCCGTGCCCGACGAGAACCCCGCGTCGCTCGCCGAGGGATCGGATGACCCCCGCCACGTCATGGGAGAGCGTCATGGGGTCGTATCCGCGCGGCGGGTGGTCCGAGCCGGCGTATCCGCGCAGGTCCATGGCGACTGCCCGGTACCCGGCCCGGGCCAGCACGGGGAGGGCGCGACGCCAGGTCCACCAGAACATCGGGAATCCATGCAGCAGCAGGACCAGGGGACCCGACCCCATCTCGGCCACGTGGAACCGTGAGCCGTTGGCCGCGACATCGCGGTGCTGCCATGGGCCCGGGACCCGGACGACCTCTTCGGGGTCAGGCAGCGTCATTTGGCCGAACGGGACAGGGCTGCTGTCGTGGCGTTCAGTGCCGCCACCGACCGCTCCGGACCCTTGACCTGCTTGGCGCGCTTGCGTCCCATCAGTCCCAGGACGGCCGTGATCAGCCCCAGGACCAGGGCCACGATGAGGAAGCCTGCCCAGACCTGCAGGCCCACTGCGACCAGGCCGTATGCGGCCGCCACGAGCAGGAAGGTGAAGCACTGGATCCCCAGGAAGGCGGCCCCGAGGAACAGGCCCGACGAGCTCGCAGCGGTCTTCGCCGACTGCTTGAGCTCCCAGGCTGTCAGCTCGATCTGATCCTTGACCAGCGACTGGGTGTCGGAGATCGCCGAGCCGACCAATGAGGTCACGCTCGCTTGTTGGTCGCTGGCCATCGGCGCGGTCCTTTCGGCTGGGACGAGTCGGCGTCGCCTCAGGTCGACTGCTTTGGTTGCCGGGGGACTGTCGGGGCGTACGCTACCGCGCTGCGGGATCGGCGGGCAGTGCTCCCGGGTCCTGGTAGACATCCGGGATGCCGTCCGCGTCCAGGTCGGCCTCCTCCTCGTCGATGACCTCGGCAAGCGCGTGGCGCCGCCAGGCCAGGGCCGCACCCGAGATCAGCGCCGCGCCGACCGTCGCCATGATGATGCCCACCTTGGACTCGGTGAGCAGCACGGGATGCTCCGCGTACGCGAGCTCGGCGATCAACAGGCTGACGGTGAAGCCGATGCCGGCCAGGAAGCCGACTGCACCCACGTCGGCCCACCGCAGCGCCGGGTTGAGGCTGGCCCTCGTGAATCGGGCGACCAGCCAGGAGCCGCCGACGACCCCGATGGGCTTTCCCAGGAGCAGGCCCAGCATGACGCCCAGGGCGACGGGGGAGCCGAGGAGCTCCAGGAAGGGCTTGGCCTCCTGGCCGCCATCGATCGGGACGATCGGCACGCCGGCCGCGGTGAAGGCGAACACAGGCACCGCGATGCCTGCCACGAAGGGTCGTAGGGCGTGCTCCGCACTCTCTGCAGGGGACCGGCGCTCGTGGCTGTCCTGGGACACCCGGGTCACCAGTCCCAGGGCGACGCCCGCGACGGTCGCATGGACACCCGACTCGTGGGTCAGGTACCAGGTGAGCCCGGCCAGGGGGACCAGTGCCATGACCGACGCGCGGCGTCGCCAGCGCTGCTGGATGAGCCAGAAGGCGACGACGCACGCAAGCGCCCCCGCGAACGCGGCCGAGTGGAAGGAGTCGGAGTAGAAGATCGCGATCACTGTGATGGCACCGAGGTCGTCGACCACCGCCAGGGTCAGCAGGAACGCGCGGAGGGCCAGGGGCAGGCCCCGACCGAGGATCGCCAGCACCGCCAGTGCGAAGGCGATGTCGGTTGCCATCGGGATCCCCCAGCCGTGGCTGGCGACCGGGTCAGAGGACGTGACCACCCAGAAGATCAGCGCGGGGACGGCCATCCCGCACACCGCCGCCACGATGGGGACCACCGCTTGCGCTGGCTGGCTCAGCGTCCCGTGCACCACCTCGTGCTTGAGCTCGAGCCCGGCGAGATAGAAGAAGAAGGCCAGGAGGAAGTCCGCGGCCCAGACGTTGATCGGCAGGTTCAGGTGCAGGGACTCCGGACCCACCTTTGTGTGGATGAGCACCAGGTAGTCCGAAGCCCACTGAGAGTTCGCCCAGACCATCGCCACGATCGCAGCCGCGAGCATGAGCAGGCCGCCGACCGTCTCCTGGCGCAGCACCCGAAGCAGCCACACGCGTTGCGCGAGCGTCGGGCGCTCGAACAGGGTCGTCGGCACCGGCTCACTATGGCAGCGTCGGAGCGGGGCCGCGTGCTGTTCCGGGCGACGCATCGGGCGGATAGCCTTGCGCGCGCTGATCCAGCGACATGTGCTCGGGCGACCGCGCGTTCAGGCGCCGTGAGAGACCCACGTGCCGCACCGAACCGCGAGAGGTGAGCGACTGTGAGCACAGAGGCCCTGGAGAACCTGCTCAGCGAGGAACGGACCTTCCCGCCGGATCCGAGCTTCGCGGCGGCCGCCAACGCCACGCCCGAGCTGGCCCAGCGTGCTGCGGCCGATCGCATCGCGTTCTGGGAGGACCAGGCCCGCCGCCTGACCTGGGACAGGCCCTGGGACGAGGCCCTGGACTGGAGCGATGCCCCTTTCGCGCGCTGGTTCGTGGGCGGGCGGCTCAACGTCGCCGTCAACTGCGTTGACCGCCACGTCCAGGCGGGCCTGGGGAGCAAGGTGGCCATCCACTTCGAGGGTGAGCCCGGCGACACGCGCACGATCACCTACGAGGAGCTCGCCCGGGAGGTCGCCCAGGCCGCCAACGCGCTGGCCGAGCTGGGGGTCGTGGCCGGTGACCGGGTCGCGATCTACCTGCCGCTGATCCCCGAGGCGGTGATCGCGATGCTGGCCTGCGCCCGACTCGGCGCGCCGCACTCGGTCGTCTTCGGAGGGTTCTCGGCCGAGGCACTGCGCTCGCGCATCGACGATGCCCAGGCGAAGGTGGTGATCACCGCCGACGGTGGGTTCCGTCGGGGCGCCGCGTCCCCGCTCAAGCCGGCCGTCGACGAGGCCATCGCCCAGACGCCGGGCGTCAGCAGCGTGCTGGTCGTGCGCCGCACCGGCGGGCCGGTGGACTGGACCGACGGCCGCGATCACTGGTGGCACGAGATCGTCGCCGGTCAGCCCGAGACCCACGAGGCGCAGTCCTTCGACTCCGAGCACCCGCTGTTCATCCTGTACACGTCGGGCACGACCGGGAAGCCCAAGGGGATACTGCACACCAGCGGTGGGTACCTGACCCAGGTGGCCTATACGCACTACAACGTCTTCGACCTCAAGGTCGACGACGTCTTCTGGTGCACGGCCGACGTCGGCTGGGTGACCGGGCACTCGTACATCGTGTACGGACCCCTGGCCAACGGCGCCACCCAGGTCCTCTACGAGGGGACTCCCGACACGCCGCACCGCGGCCGCTGGTGGGAGATCATCGCCAAGTACGGCGTCTCCATCCTCTACACCGCCCCCACGGCGATCCGCACGTTCATGAAGTGGGGGGAGGACCTGCCCGCACAGCACGACCTGTCCTCGTTGCGTCTGCTCGGTTCCGTGGGCGAGCCCATCAACCCGGAGGCCTGGATGTGGTACCGCCGGGTCATCGGCGGGGAGCGGACGCCCGTCGTGGACACCTGGTGGCAGACCGAGACCGGGGCGATCATGATCAGCCCGCTGCCAGGACTGACCGCCGCCAAGCCCGGCTCCGCGATGGAGCCGCTGCCCGGGATCGGTGCCGCGGTGGTCGACGACAACGGTGATCCGGTGGGGCCCGGTGGCGGAGGCTACCTCGTGCTCACCGAGCCGTGGCCGGGCATGCTGCGCGGGATCTGGGGGGACAACCAGCGCTACGTGGACACCTACTGGGCGCGTTGGCCGCGGTACTACTTCGCAGGCGACGGCGCCAAGCTGGACGATGACGGCGCGATCTGGCTGCTCGGCAGGGTGGACGACGTCATGAACGTCTCGGGGCACCGCATCTCCACCACCGAGGTGGAGTCCGCGCTGGTCTCCCATCCGAGCGTGGCAGAGGCGGCCGTCGTCGGGGCCAGCGACGCCACGACCGGCCAGGGCATCGTCGCGTTCGTGATCCTCAGGGCTGGCGTCGAGGGGGGCGCGGAGGTGGCGGCCGCCCTGCGGGCCCACGTCAGCCACGAGATCGGGCCGATCGCCAAGCCGCGTCAGGTGCTGATCGTGCCGGAGCTGCCGAAGACCCGCTCGGGGAAGATCATGCGCAGGCTTCTGCGGGACGTGGCTGAGCACCGGTCGCTCGGCGACGTCACCACGCTGGCCGACCCGACCGTCATGAACCTCATCGGGGCCGGGCTGGCGGCAGAGGCCCCGGAGTAGGCGATCGTGGACCAGGTCGCCGGTGACCCGCTGCTGGACCTCGTCGACCTGCCGGGGCTGGAGCCGCGCCTGGCTGCGGCGCGTTCCGCGGTGGACTCCCTGCTCTGGGACCGCGAGGTCAGGCGCAGCGCCGGGGAGATCGCGGCCGAGTCGGTTGTGCGCGCAGCGTGGGCGAACGCCTGGTTCGAGGGTGGTCAGGTCGGCATCGAGCGGGTGCGCGACGGCAGCGCCATGGACGCCTCCCCCCTGGGCCGGCTGCTGGCCGGTGTGAGCGCGATGCACGCGGAGGCGCCCCGCCTCGTCCCGATCGTGTCAGGGGCTCCGGCCCAGGCACTGGCCAGGATGCACTCGGTGGTCGCCCATGGCTGGTCCGCCGACGAGGAGCTCGGCCGGCCTCGGGCAGGCGAGCCCGACGATCCACTGCGGATCGGTGTCGTCCCGGACGCTGCGGATGTGCCCGCGCGCCTGGCGGCGCTCTTCGAGCTCATGAGCGCGACCAGGGCCCCCGCGATCCTGGTGGCCGCGGTGGCACATGCCGAGCTGGCCGTGCTGAGGCCGTTCAGCTGGGGGTCCGGCCTCGTCGCCCGGGCCTTTCCCCGGCTGGTGCTGGCCGCTCGCGGGGTCGATCCCTCCATGCTGGGAGCCCCGGAGGTGGGGCTCCGGGCCATCCCTCGACACTCGTACGTCCGTTCGCTGCGGGGCTACGCCACGGGGGCCCCGGACCGGGTCGCGGACTTCCTGGGCATGGTCGCCGGTGCGATCGAATCGGGCGCCCGGGAGCCAGCCGAGTGGTTGCGGGCAACTGGTTGAACTTTCCTCAGATTGGGTTTGGTTTGCCCTTGCATTAACCGCCAACTGACGCCATGCTTGTTGGCGCGCCGGTCCTCGAAGACCGGACCGTCGGCTCCTCCCCCCCGAGCCGACGCGCTGACGGCCCCCGCACCCCCCCGGCGGGGGCCGTCCCATTTCCCGGGTTCGACGCTCGGTCGCAGCGCTGCCCAATCTGAGGCGGGCCGTGAGGGCCTGTCCACAGCTTCGGAGATGAGCCGGTTCCTACTCGTCGCGGCGGGCCACCATCACGGGCATACGGGGGTGGTCGCACATGAAGGTCCGCATCGGGCTCCTCACGCAACGGGACGTCGTCATGCAGGCTGTTCGCGAGGCGGTGGGGGCTGGTCCTGGGGCAGTCGTACGACTCGCCGAGGCCGCTGATCGGCCTGCCGGGGCACTGAGGGTGCTGGACTGGGCTCAGGTCGGCCGAACGTTCGGGGGTCCTGGGGAGGACCCCTCGTCCTGGATCGGCGCCTGGGACGCCGTCGTGTGCTGCGCTGGGGAGACAGCATCGGCGCACAGCGTGGCCAGCTCCCTGGGTGTCCGGCACCTCGTGACCCTCCCCCAGGGTGGTCCGTGGTTGGCCGGCCAGCTCACACAGGCCGGCAGCGGCACGGTGATGGGGGTCACCGGCCTGGTCGGCGGCATCGGGACGACGACGATCGCCATAGCCTGCGCGCACGCGGCCGGCGAGTGCCTCCTCGTCGACGGCGATCGGCTCTCGGACGGCCTGGACATCCCGTTGGGGCTGGGAGGTGGCGGCGCCCGGCTCGGCGACATCCCCATGAGCGACCAGCCCCTCGACCCACTCACGCTGCGTTCGGGACTGCCTCGGGTCGGGGAGATGCATGTCGCCAGCGGCGCCCGGGAGCTGTCGCCAGGCGCGCTCACCGCCACTGTGGGTCGACTCGCCCAGGCCGCCAGAAGCCAGTTCAGAGCCGGTGTCGTCGACCTGGGAAGGGTCACGGTCGACGCGTTCGCCGGGGTCTCGCTGGATGTCGAGGTGGTCGTCGCCCCCTCGTCCTTGGTCGGGACGAAGGCGGTCGTTCGAGCCCTGAGCGGGGGTCAGCGCTCGGGTAGGACTCTGGTCGTCCTGCGCGAGACGCGATGGATGTCGGTCAGCGATGCCGAGGCCGAGCTGGGCAGGTGTGCTGTCGACCCGCCGACCGTGCTCGCCCTGCCGACGATGCGGAACCTCTCCGAGCGTGCCGACTGCTCGGACCTGCTGGGCGGCCGCGTCGGACGCGCCCTGGAGCGCTTCGGCCTTCGCGTATGGCAGGCCTGCTCATGAGGCTCGACCCAGACCTGCTCGTGGACGTCCGCAGCCGGTTGCTGACAACGGGGGACGTCAGCGAGGAGGCGATCGCTGCGGCCCTGCGCGACAGCGGCAGGGTCCTGGACAGGGCCCAGGTGGTGGGGGTCGTGGCCGCCCTCGAGGCTGAGCTGACGGGCCTTGGCCCCATCGATCCGTTGCTGTCAGACCCCCGCGTCACCGACATCCTCGTCAACGGTGCGCACGACGTGTGGTGGGACCGGGGCTCGGGGCTGGAGCGTGCCGGAGTCGAGTTCAGCGGCGAGGACTCGGTCCGCCAGCTGGCAGTCCGCCTCGCCGCCCGGGCCGGGCGCAGGCTGGACGAGAGCGCCCCCTATGTGGACGCGCGTCTGGCCGACGGCCAGCGACTGCACGCCATCATCCCCCCGCTGAGCGTGCGCGGGACGGTGATCTCACTGCGGATACCCAGACGCCGGCGATTCAGCCTGGCGGACCTCGTGGCCAACGGCAGTCTCGACGAGCGCGGAGCGGACTGGCTGGCGGCGATGGTCTCGCGTCGTGCGGCGCTCCTGGTGACCGGCGGCACCGGCAGCGGGAAGACCACGGTGCTGGGTGCCTTGATCGGCGCCATGCCCCAGCGCGAGCGCGTCGTGGTGGTCGAGGACACGTGGGAGCTCGACCCCGACCATCCGCACGTCGTGAGTCTGGAGGCGAGGGCCCCGAACATCGAGGGCCGAGGCGAGGTCAGCATGCGGACTCTCGTCCGGCAGGCGCTGCGCATGCGCCCCGACCGCCTGGTGGTGGGGGAGGTCAGGGGTGCCGAGGTGGTCGACATGCTCGCCGCGATGAACACCGGGCACGAGGGCGGTGCCGCCACCGTTCATGCCAACTCGCCCGTGCATGTGCCAGAGCGCATCGCCGCCCTTGGGCAGGCCGCAGGGGTTGAGCCGGACGCCATGCTCGCCCAGCTCCGGGCGGGAGTCAGCGCCGTCGTCCACGTGGGGCGTGAGGACTCCGGGCGCCGGGTGATCGACGAGGTCGGTGTCGTCACGGGGGGCGGCTCGGCACCGGTCGAGGTCAGGACGGCTCTGACGCGGGCGGACGGTCGACTGACCCCCGGTCCGGGGCTCGCCGAGCTGGCCGGCCGCGTCGGAGGCCTGCCGTGACGGGTGGCCCGGCTCTCGCGGCCGGGCTGGCCGCACTGGCCGTCGTCCTGTTGCTTGGCGTTCCCCGGGTCGGGGCTCTCCCGCTCCCCTTCGAGATGCCGGACGCCCGATGGCCAGCGCGTTGGCCGCACCGGACCGAGTGTGAGGGCCGCGTCCTCGAGCTGGTCACGGCCCTCGTGGCCGAGCTCGACACTGGCGTGCCGCCCGATGCCGCCCTCCGGAACGCTGTGAGCTCCCTCCCCCTGAACCCGTGTCCCTCTGCCCTGCGGGCGGTGCGCGTGGGCGGTGACATCCCCGCGGGTCTGCGCGTCGACGCGGGCCGGCCCGGATGCGAGGGCCTGCGGGCCGTCGCCGCCTGCTGGGAGGTGACGCTCGGTTCCGGGTCGGGACTGTCGCAGGCGTTGAGTCGGGTGAGCGGGGGGCTGCGCGCCGACGCCCAGGTGCGGTCCGCACTGGGGGCCGAGATCGCCGCGGTCCGAGCCTCCGCGCGGATACTGGCCACTCTGCCGGTGCTGGGAGTCGTGGTCGGGTCATGGACCGGCGCCCGCCCCTTCGCCTGGCTGCTGGGCACGGGGCACGGTCGAGTGACCCTGGCCCTGGGCCTGATGCTGCAGCTGCTCGGCATGCTCTGGCTGCGCCGGATCGTCCGGCAGGCAGGCGGACCGTGATGGCTGCGTTGTCCGCCACGCTCGCTGCGCTGGCGGTGCTCGTCCTGACCCGGCGCCCAGGAGCCTGGGGACTGCCGGGACCGCGCCGCGTCGGGGGGCCCGTCGACCACGGGGATGCTTCCACGTCCCTCGGGCACGCTCTGCGGGCATCGCACGGCGAGGGGCCGGGCGGCGCCCTTCGCGTGCCGGTGGCCCTGCTGGCGGGAGTGGCGGCCTGGGCCATGGTGGGTGGGGTGGGGGGCGCGGCCCTCGGCGCCGTGCTGGTGGCACTGGTCCCCGTGGGTCTGGGAAGGCTGGAATCGGGCAGCGTGCGGCGCTGGCGTGCACAGCTGGTGTCCGAGGCGCCACTTGTCGCCGAGCTGCTGGCCGCCGCGCTCGACGCGGGGATGCCCCTGAGCAGGTGCCTGCCCGTCGTCGCGGACGCAGTGGGGGGAGCCTCCCGGGAGGTCCTGCTCGACGTGCATGTCCGCTGTGAGCTCGCCGAGCCGGCGCACCAGGCCTGGGCGGTGTGGCAGGACGTCGCAGGGATGGGACCGTTGGCGCGCGCGGTCGCTCGATCGGAGCGCAGTGGCGCACCTGTCGCAGGTCTCCTGCGCCAGGCGGGGGCGGACCTGAGACACGAGGCAAGCCGAGAGGCCCTCGCTCGCGTGCGCCGGGCGGGGGTGCTGGCCGTGCTGCCGCTCGGGCTGTGCCTGTTGCCAGCCTTCGCCCTGCTGGGGGTCGTGCCGGTCGTGGCGGCCCTCGCCCCGTTGGCCCTTGCCTGAGTCCACGCGGGGCGTCCACAGATCCATGGCGAGGGGGTTCCCGAAGGCACATCACGACAGCAGAGTTCAGCCAGCCGCCCGCGGGGGGCGGCATCCCGGGGGACCGGGGAGAGAGAACGGGGGAGTCCATGAACGGGCTCATGCTCAGGCTGCGGGACGAGGACCGGGCGATGTCGACCGCGGAGTACGCCGTCGGCACGGTTGCGGTCTGCGCGCTGGCCGGGCTTCTGCTGAAGCTGCTGACCAGCAACACCATGGTCGACCTGCTCTGGCGGGTCTTCACCAAGGCTTTCGAGCTCATCTTCTGATGGCCGAGCACGATCAGGCCGGGTGGCGGTCCGTGACCGCCGCCCGGCGCTCGGTTCCCGTCGGGATCGAACGCCGGGGCGCAGCTGGCCGGGCCGCGGTGCGACGGTCGCGGCGGGATCGGGGCATGGTCACCGCCGAGGCGGCTGTCGTGCTGCCCACCCTGGTGCTCGCAACTGTCGTGCTCCTGTGGTTCGTCGCCCTCGTGGCGCACCAGGCGTCACTGGTCCAGGCCGCGAGGGAGGCGGCACGGGCGGCAGCCAGGGGGGACACCGTCGAAGACGTCCGGGGGATCGTCCTTCGGCAGGTGCCGGGTGGCCAGGTCAGCGTCGTCGGCACCGCAGATGAGATCACGGTACGGGTGAGCGACTCGGCGCCGCGGGGGCCGAGGCTCCTGAGGCCCCTGCAGCGCCAGCTGTCGGCAACCGCCACCACCTTGCGGGAGGGAAGCTGATGTGCAGGGACCAGAACGGGTCGGTCACCGTCCTCGGGGCGCTCATCGTCTGCCTGCTCGTCTCGGCGAGCGTTGCGGTGGGTCACTTCGCGGCGCTGCTGGTGGAGCGGGCCAGGACCGCGAGCGCAGCGGACATGGCGGCACTGGCAGGCGCCTCCGTGCTCACCCTGGCCACGGACCCCTGCGCCGCGGCCGAGCGGATAGCGGCCGCCAACGGTGCCGTCCTGGAGCGGTGTGAGGTATCCGGCGAGGAGTTGGGAGTCGAGGTCAGCAGGCGAGTGGCGGCGGGTCCGGGGCAGGGACGGGCGCTGCGCGCCCGTGCCCGTGCCCGTCTGGTGATCTCCCCCGCGCCGGTCGAGCTTTGAAAGACCCATCGCACGGTGCCTTGGGATTGGTCTCGACGGGCTCGACCGACGCTGTCCAGGCCTGCGCTGGTCGAGCTTGTCGA
>CAZWXF010000006.1:0-24579 GCA_964638055.1 uncultured Bifidobacteriaceae bacterium
TTCGCCGGTCGAGCCCGTCGAGACCATCCGTCGGGCTTCGCCGGTCGAGCCCGTCGAGACCATCCGTCGGGCTTCGCCGGTCGAGCCCGTCCATCCGTCGGGCTTCGCCGGTCGAGCCCGTCGAGACCATCCGTCGGGCCCTTGGTTCGGATCCTCGGCCCCGCTTCGGGAATGGACGGCGTGGGACGCCGGGGGCGGGTCGGGCATTACTGTTCACGCATGGATGCAGCTGCCCCCACCACGACGCCCGGGGATCGGGCCCGCGCCCCTTTCGGCCACATGCTCACGGCGATCGTCACCCCGTTCACCGATGACGGCGAGGTCGACTTCGACGGCCTCGCCGCGCTGGCCGATCACCTCGTGTCGCACGGCAACGACGGTCTGGTCGTGAACGGCACGACGGGGGAGTCGCCGACGCTGCGGGACTCGGAGAAGATCCAGAGCCTCAAGGTGGTCCTGGACACGGTGGGGGGTCGCGCCCACGTCGTGGCCGGGGCCGGCAACAACGACACGCGGCACTCCATCGACATCGCCCGTGAGGCACAGGAGGCCGGAGCGGCCGGCCTCCTGTGCGTCACTCCGTACTACAACAAGCCACCCCAGGTGGGGATCGCGGCGCACTTCCTGGCGATCGCGGACGCCACCGACCTGCCGATCATGACCTATGACATCCCGGGGCGGACCGGGGTGCCCATCGACCACGACACGTTCGTGCGCATCGCCGAGCATCCCCGGATCGTGGCCAACAAGGATGCCAAGGGTGACGTGGCCGCCGCGGCCGCCGTCATCGCCGCGACCGGCCTGGCCTGGTACTCCGGCGACGACGCGCTCACGCTGCCACTGCTCTCGGTGGGCGCCGTGGGCGCGGTATCGGTCGTGGGGCACGTCCTGGGTGAGCGCGTCGCCGAGATGATGGCCGCCCACCGCCGTGGAGACGTCGCCCTCGCGGCCCAGCTCAACGCCTCGATGATCCCGGCCTACGTCGGCATCTTCCGGACGCAGGGCGTGATCCTCACCAAGGCGGCGCTGCGCGAGCAGGGGCTCCCCTCGGGCCCGGTCCGGCTGCCGCTCGTCGACGCGACGCCCGCCCAGGTCGAGGTGCTGCGTGCGGACCTGGCGGCCGCGGGCGTGGCCGGTCTGGCATGAGCCCCTGGCGATCCGGGCTGGGTCCACCCCCGCCACTGGCTGCGGGTGTCCTGCGGATCGTCGCCCTCGGCGGCCTGGGTGAGGTCGGCCGCAACATGGCCGCTCTCGAGCTCGACGGCAGCCTGCTGATCATCGACTGCGGCGTGCTGTTCCCGGAGGAGTCCCAGCCCGGTGTCGACCTGATCCTGCCCGACTTCTCCCACATCGCCGACCGCCTGGGCGACGTGGTCGCCGTGGTGCTCACGCACGGGCACGAGGACCACATCGGGGCGGTGCCGTTCCTGCTGCGGATGCGCTCGGACATCCCCCTGTTCGGGTCCCGCCTGACCCTGGCGATGGTCGAGGCCAAGCTTCGCGAGCACCGGATCAAGGCGAGCACGGTGGTTGTCCGCGAGGGCGGGCGGCAGAAGGTCGGGCCGTTCGACCTCGAGTTCTTCGCCGTGAACCACTCGATCCCCGACGCGCTGGCAGTCGCGATCCGGACCAGGGCGGGGACCGTGGTCCACACGGGCGACTTCAAGATGGACCAGCTCCCCCTCGACGGCCGGATCACCGACCTGCGGGGCCTGGCGCGGCTTGCCGACGAGGGGATCGACCTGGTCATGGTCGACTCGACCAACGCCGAGGTGCCGGGGTTCGTGCCCCCCGAGGCCGACATCGCCGCTGTCCTGGACAGGGTGTTCTCCCGCGCCCAGGGCCGGGTCATCGTCGCCAGCTTCGCCTCGCACGTGCACCGCATCCAACAGGTGCTCGACGCCGCGCGGGCCCACGGCCGCAGGGCAGCGTTCGTGGGGCGCTCGATGGTCCGCAACATGGGGGTGGCCCGCGACCTGGGCTACCTGCGCGTGCCGCCCGGGCTCCTGGTCAACGCCGACGACCTGACGGGGCTGCCCGACGACGAGGTCGTGCTGATCTGCACGGGGTCCCAGGGCGAGCCCATGGCGGCGCTGTCGCGGATCGCCAACCGCGACCATCCGATCACCGTCGGGCCCGGGGACACCGTGATCCTGGCCTCTTCCCTCATCCCCGGCAACGAGAACGCCATCAACCGCGTCATCAACGGGCTGACCCGTTGGGGGGCGGACGTGGTCCACAAGGGCAACGCCCTGGTCCACGTCTCGGGGCATGCCTCCGCCGGCGAGCTGCTCTACTTCTACAACCTGCTCACACCGCGCAACGTCATGCCGGTGCACGGCGAGTGGCGGCACCTGCGGGCGAACGGCGAGCTCGCGATCCGCACGGGGGTCCCCCGCGAGCGGGTCATCCTCGCCGAGGACGGCTCGGCGATCGATCTCGTGGGTGGCAAGGCTCAGGTCGTGGGCGAGGTCCCGTGCGGGTACGTCTACGTGGACGGCTCCTCGGTCGGCGACATCACGGAGGCCTCGCTGAAGGATCGGCGCATCCTGGGCGAGGAGGGCTTCATCTCCGTCTTCGTGGCGGTCGACCTGGGCACGGGAAGCGTCGTGGCGGGCCCGGAGCTGCACGCCCGGGGCTTCGCCGAGGACGAGGGGGTCTTCGACAGCGTCCTGCCGCGGGTCACCAGTGCGCTCGAGGCTGCCCTCGCCGAGGGCGGGACCGACACGTACGCGCTGGAGCAGGTCGTCCGCCGCCAGGTGGGCCGCTGGGTCAGCTCCACCCACCGTCGCCGGCCGATGATCGTGCCGGTGGTGGTGGAGACCTGACCCCGACACGTCTCCCGGCAGGCGCGCAGTCCCGGGGGCCCGGGGGCGTCGGCGGGTAACCTCGCGCCCATGGCGACGAGGACACCCACGCGCAGCAGCAGCCCCACCGCGCGCAGCAGGTCCAGCGCCGGCCCGAAGTCGAGCGGCACGCGCTCGACGAGCCGTCGCCCGGCCCCCTCCGGGAGCACGCGGTCGGGTTCCCGCACCGCGCCCAAGCCGGTCCAGCGCCACCAGCCGAGCATCCTCGGCCGAGCGTTGCGCGCCGTCGGGCGCTTCCTGGCCTGGATCTGGATGCTCGTCGCCGGGCTGCTGGGGGGCATGGCGCGGGGGCTGGGCCGCAGCGCCCGGGACTTCGACGCCACCCATCGCCGCGATGGCGTTGGGCTTGCCCTGTTCACCCTCGCCCTCATGGTCGCCGCCGTCGTCTGGTTCGGCATCGACGGCTGGCTGACCGACCCGGTCACCAGCGTCGTGACGGGCGCCCTGGGGGCCCTGGACGTCATCGCCCCGGTCTTCCTGCTCTGGCTCACCGCACGAGTCCTGCGCCACCCCGACGAGGGCCCCGCAACCGGGCGCATGGCGATCGGCTGGCTGATCCTGCTGGCCAGCGCGTGCGGCCTCTGGGCCATCTCGCACGGCGCCCCCCAGCCCGGAGATGGGGTCGCAGCGATGCAGGCCGGCGGCGGATGGCTCGGATGGATCGTCACCGCGCCCGTCGTGGCCGCGGTCGGCCCTTGGCTCACGACGATCTGGCTGGTCGCGATCGTCGTCTTCGGCGTCATGGTCGTCACGGCCACACCCCTGTCGGAGGCCAGGCAGCGCCTCATCGACCTGCGCAACGTGGTCACGCTGCGGCGCCTCCCGGACGAGCCTGCCGCACCCGCCGGCGACATGGCCGTCGACCTGACCGGAGCGAACGCAGCGGCAGGTGCGGCGGCGGGGGCGGCCGCCCTCGACCGCATCGCCGCGGGATCGCAGGCGGGCGCCGAGGCGGCCGAGGCGACCGGGACTGCGCCGCAGGCGCCCGGCGATCAGGCGTCGGTGGCCCCCGGGATGCTGGCCGCGGCCCACGGAGTCCTCATGCGCCGGGCCAGGGGTCTGGTGAACGGCCTGCGGGGCCACGAGCAGCAGGCGACACAGCCGTACACCGGGCCGCTGGAAGGTGACGAGGCGTTCGTCACCCCCCTGGCGGGCGGGGAGGACCCCACGGACGGTCCGGCCGATGATGTGACGGGGTCGGCAGACGGCCCGGCGGCCGAGGCTGGCGGCGCCACACCCAAGGGCGACCGAGCCCTGGCGGCCCTCGTGGCCAAGGTCATCCCCAGCGATCCCGACGACGCGTCGGACACCCACAGCACGGTCGCGCTGGTCAGGCCCAAGGCCGAGCAGCTGCGCCTGCCCGGCGCCCCGGACTACGACCTGCCTGCCGCGAGCCTGCTGCGCGCGGGCTCGGCACCCAAGGCGCGCAGCGCTGCCAGCGATCGGGTCGTCGCCTCGCTGACCGACGTCCTGACCCAGTTCGAGATCGATGCACAGGTCACCGGCTATACCCGGGGCCCGACGGTCACCCGCTACGAGGTCGAGCTCGGCCAGAGCGTGAAGGTCGAGCGCGTCACCGCGCTGGCCAAGAACATCGCCTACGCGGTGGCCACCGCGGATGTGCGGATACTCAGCCCGATCCCCGGCAAGAGCGCCATCGGCATCGAGATCCCCAACACCGATCGCGAGATGGTGTCCCTGGGCGACACCCTGCGGGCTCCCGGCGCGCAGGCGGACCACCATCCGCTGCTGGTCGGCCTGGGCAAGGACGTGGAGGGCGGGTACGTCTGCGCCAACCTGGCCAAGATGCCGCACCTGCTCGTGGCCGGCGCCACGGGTGCGGGCAAGTCGAGCTGCATCAACGCGCTGGTGACCAGCATCCTCATGCGAGCCACACCGGCAGATGTCCGCCTCGTGATGGTCGATCCCAAGCGCGTCGAGCTCACGGCGTACGAGGGCATCCCGCACCTGATCACCCCCATCATCACGAACCCGAAGAAGGCAGCCGAGGCCCTGCAGTGGGTCGTGCGCGAGATGGACGCCCGCTACGACGACCTGGCCCACTTCGGCTTCCGCCACATCGACGACTTCAACCGGGCCGTCCGCAGCGGTGCGATCGCGGTGCCCCCGGACTCCCAGCGCGTGCTCGCCCCCTACCCGTACCTGCTGGTGATCGTCGACGAGCTCGCCGACCTCATGATGGTCGCCCCGCGTGACGTCGAGGACGCCATCGTGCGCATCACGCAGCTGGCGCGCGCGGCCGGCATCCATCTGGTCCTGGCCACCCAGCGTCCCAGCGTGGATGTCGTCACCGGCCTGATCAAGGCCAACGTTCCCAGCCGCCTGGCATTCGCGACCTCCAGCCAGACCGACAGCCGGGTCATCCTGGACCAGAGCGGTGCGGAGAACCTCGTCGGCCAGGGCGACGGACTCTTCCTGCCGATGGGCTCGTCCAAGCCGGTGCGGATCCAGGGAGCGTTCGTGCCAGAGTCCGAGATCCGCTCGGTCGTGGCGCACGTGCGCAAGCAGATGGCCCCCAGCTACCGCGAGGACGTCCTCGTCGAGCCGGCGAGCAGGCGCGAGGTCGACGAGGAGGTCGGTGAGGATCTGCAACTGCTCATCGCGGCCATCGAGCTGGTCGTCACCACGCAGTTCGGGTCGACCTCGATGCTGCAGCGCAAGCTGCGCGTCGGCTTCGCCAAGGCCGGCCGGCTGATGGACCTGATGGAGACCCGCGGGGTCGTCGGCCCCTCCGAGGGCTCCAAGGCCCGGGAGGTGCTGGTGCGGCCCGAGGACCTCGACGAGGCCCTGGCCGACCTCCGGCCAGCCGACTGATGTCGCGGTGACCTACGCTGCCGGAGTGCACACTGAGCGGGTCGCTCTGGTCACGCTCGGCTGCGCCCGGAACGAGGTCGACTCCGAGGAGCTGGCGGCACGCATCGCCGCGGGAGGGTTCGCGGTCGGCTCCGACACCGACGAGGCCGACGTCGTGGTCGTGAACACCTGTGGCTTCATCGACGCGGCGAAGTCCGAGTCCATCGAGACGCTGCTGTCGGCCGCTCAGGGCGGTGCCGCGGAAGGTGGACCGGGGCGGGCCCGCCCCAAGGTCGTCGCCGTCGGCTGCCTGGCGCAGCGCTACGGCCGAGAGCTGGCCGACGAGCTGCCCGAGGCAGACGCCGTGCTGGGCTTCGCCGACTATCCTGACATCGTCGTACGTCTCTCCGACGTCCTGGCCGGGCGGTCGCTGGGCAGCCACGAGCGGCACGACCGGCGCAGCCTGCTGCCGATCTCGCCCGCCGCCCGATCCGGCTCAGGGCTCGGCCACCAGCCGCCGGGCCATGGCGGCGGCCTTCGAACGGCCACGTCGACGACGATCGACCTGCGCTCCCCGGCCTGGCTGCGTCGCCGACTGACCACCGGGCCCGTGGCTCCCCTCAAGATCGCCAGTGGCTGTGACCGCCGCTGCACGTTCTGCGCCATCCCGTCCTTCCGTGGCCGGTTCGTCTCCCGGCCGCCCGAGGAGGTTGTGGACGAGGCGCGATGGCTGGTGGACCGGGGCGTGCGCGAGCTGCTGCTGGTCAGTGAGAACTCCACGTCCTACGGCAAGGACCTGCCCAGCGGCTACCGACTGCCCGAGCTCCTGGGGGAGCTCGCCTCGGCCGTCCCGGAGGCCCGGCTGCGAGTGTCGTACCTGCAGCCCGCGGAGGTCCGCCCGGACCTGATCCGGACGATCGTGGCGACGGCATGTGTCGCCGACTACTTCGAGCTGAGCTTCCAGCATGCCAGCCCTGACCTGTTGCGCCGCATGCGCCGGTTCGGCGGCACCGGCCCGTTCCTCGACCTCATCGCCGCGATCCGCGAGCAGTCCCCCCAGGCCGGCATCCGCAGCAACGTCATCGTCGGCTTCCCGGGGGAGACCGAGGCCGACGTCGCCGAGCTCATCGACTTCCTGGCCGCCGCCCAGCTCGACGCCGTCGGTGTGTTCGGGTACTCCGACGAGGACGGGACCGAGGCGGCCACGCTGGCCGGGCACGTCGACACCGACGAGATCGCGGCCCGGGTGTCCGAGGTCGCCGCGATGGTCGACGAGCTGATGGCCCAGCGAGCCCTGGCCCGTGTGGGGTCCCCGGTCGAGGTCCTCGTCGAGCAGGTCGCAGACGGCCGTGCCGAGGGCCGTGCGGCCCACCAGGGGCCGGACGACTCGGTCTGCATCGTGTCGCTGCACGGCGCGCAGCCCGCTGTCGGCGACACCGTGCTCGGCATCGTCACTGCCACCGACGGGCTCGACCTGATCGTGAGGGGTGGGGATGTCCGCTCCTGACCCGGAACGTCCCAGCGGCGTCGAGGCGGGCATCACACGACAGCGGGTCGTCACCGGCTGGGCCCAGCTGTGGAACGCACCCAACCTGCTGACGCTGGCCCGCATCCTGCTGATCCCGGTGTTCTGGTACCTGCTCATGCTCGACGGCGGCGACAACAAGGCAGCGCGCGTCGGCGCCACGCTGGTGTTCATCGTCGCGGCGGTGACCGACTTCGTCGACGGGTGGCTGGCCCGCAAGCAGGGTCTGGTCACCACGTTCGGCAAGATCGCCGACCCGCTGGCCGACAAGGCCCTGACCGGAGCGGCGCTCATCGGCCTGAGCGTCCTGCACGAGCTGCCCTGGTGGGTCACCGTGGTCATCCTGCTCCGCGAGATCGGCGTCACCCTGATCCGGTTCATCGTGCTCAAGCACGGTGTCATCCCGGCCAGCCGGGGAGGCAAGCTCAAGACGATCTTCCAGATGGTGGGCATCGTGATGTTCCTGCTGCCCATCACGCCGGACATGACCGTCCTGTGGTGGGTCCGCAACACGACGATGGTGGTCGCGGTGATCCTGACCGTTGCCACCGGCATCGACTACGTCGACAAGGCCTACCGGACCAGGCGGGGGTCGAAGGAGGCCAAGGCGGCCGGCGGATCCTCGTGACGCGCCCGGCGGATCCGGCAGCGAGATCCAGGGCGACCGACGTGGTCCAGGCACTGGCCGACCAGGGCCTCCGCCTTGCCGTGGCCGAGTCGCTGACCGGGGGGCTCGTCCTGGCCGCGCTGACCGACGTCCCCGGCTCCTCACAGGCCATCGTGGGCGGAGTCGTGGCCTACGACGTGGCCGTGAAGGTCAGCGTCCTGGGGGTGGACGCGGCCCTCCTGGAGCGCTGCGGACCTGTCGATCCGCAGGTGGCCTCCCAGATGGCCCGTGGCGTTCGCGAGCTGCTGGACGCTGACCTCGGGGTGGCCACGACCGGGGAGGCCGGGCCCGACAGCGCGACAGGCAAGCCGGTGGGGCTGTTCTACGCGGCACTGGACGGTGCCACGGACTCGCACGTGGTCTCGCGCCTTGTGTCGGGGGACAGGACCCGGATCCGCGATGCGGCGGTGGAGGCCGCCCTCGACCTGGTCCGCCAGGCCGTCGTCGGTGATCAGGCCTCCCGCTGAACCGACCAGTCCGGATGCCCCCACTACCGCTGCCGCAGGCAGCGGGTATCGTTTCGTTGAACGGAAAGGGGATGGCGATGGTGATCATCCGTCGTGTGATCGGCGAGGAGCTTCGTCGCAACCGACTCGGTCAGGGCCGGACCCTTCGGGATGTCTCCGCCTCGGCGCAGGTCTCCCTCGGCTACCTGTCCGAGGTCGAGCGGGGCCGCAAGGAGGCCTCCAGTGAGCTGCTCGCATCCATCTGCGGGGCCCTCGACGTCCCCGTGTCCGTCCTGCTGCAGGCGGTCTGCGACGAGGTGAGCAACCTCGAGGCCCAGGACGCGGCGATCCAGGCCATCACGCAGGTTGCCCAGGCCAGCCCGGTGGCACAAGCGGCCTGAGGCCCACATGCGCCTGGCTGACTTCTGGGAGCGGATGGAGATCGCGCTGGGGCGCACGTATGCCCGGTCGTGGGCTGACGACCAGAGCCTGGCCGAGCTGGGCGGGCGCAGCGTGATGGAGGCCCTTGCCGCCGGGGTTCCGACGCGAAGCGTCTGGGATGCGGTGTGCCGGCACGCGCCGGTGCCGCCGGAGCTGCGCTGAGCGGCTCGCCTTGCGACCGGGCCACCAGGATGTGCTGCGAGGGCACCTTGCGGCGTGTCGCTCCCACCATCGAACACGTGTTCGTCCTACTGTTGGAGGATGAGGTGCTGACGCCTCGTTCCACAGATCTGAGCGCAGCGGGTCGCAATGTCAGACCGCCCGTCTAGCGTCCAGCCCGTCAGTTGAAGGACCAGGCGGGAGCCCGCCGTGAGGCCGAGGAGAGGTCATGGGAGCTCAAGACCGGGAGAAGGCGCTGGACTCAGCGCTGGCCCAGTTGGAGAAGCAGTTCGGCAAGGGCACGGTCATGCGCCTGGGGGACCGGCCCGTTGTGCCCATGGACGTCATCCCCACGGGATCCATCGCGCTGGACGTGGCCCTGGGGATCGGCGGCCTGCCCCGAGGGCGCGTTGTGGAGATCTACGGCCCGGAGTCCAGCGGCAAGACGACCGTCGCCCTGCATGCGGTGGCCAGCGTCCAGCGCGCGGGCGGCATCGCGGCGTTCATCGACGCCGAGCACGCACTCGACCCGGTCTATGCGGGGAAGCTCGGGGTCAACCTGGACGACCTGTACGTCTCGCAGCCCGACACAGGCGAGCAGGCACTCGAGATCGCCGACACGCTGGTGCGCTCGGGGGCGATCGACCTGGTCGTCATCGACTCCGTCGCCGCCCTGACCCCGAAGGCCGAGATCGAGGGCGACATGGGCGACAGCCACGTCGGTCTGCAGGCCCGGCTGATGAGCCAGGCGCTGCGCAAGATGACCGGCGCGCTGAGCAGCACGAACACCACGGCCATCTTCATCAACCAGCTGCGGGAGAAGATCGGGGTGATGTTCGGCAGCCCGGAGACCACCACGGGTGGCAAGGCGCTGAAGTTCTACGCCTCGATCCGCCTGGACGTGCGTCGCATCGAGACCCTCAAGGACGGCACGGAGCCGGTGGGCTCGCGCACCCGCGTGAAGGTCGTGAAGAACAAGGTGGCCCCGCCGTTCAAGCAGGCCGAGTTCGACATCCTGTACGGGATCGGGATCTCCCGCGAAGGTGGGCTGATCGACATGGGTGTCGATCAGGGCTTCGTGCGCAAGGCCGGAGCCTGGTACACCTACGACGGCGACCAGCTCGGGCAGGGCAAGGAGAACGCCCGCGCCTTCCTGCGGGACAACCCCGACCTGGCCGACGAGCTGGAGAAGCGCATCAAGGAGAAGCTGGGGGTCGGGCCTCGTGTCGATGCCCCCGCAGAGCCTGTGGCTCCCCAACCCATCGACTGACGGCCACCCCACGAGATCGGCAGGGGCGACGATGACCGGGCCGGCTGCAGCCGGGCAGCGGCGGGCGTCCGAAGCGTGGCCGGGTACGCTCGCGGGAGCCCGACGGGGCGGTGTGCGGTCCCATCCGGGGGAGCAGGGCGTCGCGACGGATGCCAGCAGCGTGGGGGAGATCGCCGATGCGAGCTCGGCAGCTCTCCGACTGCTCGGCCACCGGGCTCGGACCTCGGCAGAGCTTGCTCGGGCGCTGGCCGAGAGGGGCTTCTCACCTGGGGCGGTTGATGCCGTAGTGGCCCGCTTCCTGGAGGTCGGGCTGCTGGACGACTGGGCCTACGCCCGGGAGTGGGCACGATCCCGGCAGGAGGGCCGCGGCCTGTCCACCGGGTCGATCCGCCGGGAGCTGCTCGGCAAGGGAGTACCCCCGGAGTGCATCGAAGCCGCACTGGCCCCGTGCGCGGCGAACGAGGAGGCCGCCGCTCGCGGGGTGCTGGCCCGTTCCGCCCGAAGGATGAGCGACCTCCCGTCCCGGGTCCAGGCACGCAGGCTCGCCTCGGCCCTGGCGCGCAAGGGCTTTGCGCCGGACCTCGTGATGAGGCTGGTCCGTGAGCATGTGGAGTCCATCGGCGCCGCGGCGCCCCTGGACTAGCCCCGGGAGCGGGAGGGGGAGGCCAGGGTCCGAGCGCCTACCCTGTGCATGTCGCGCGGTACCCGCCGCAGGTCGTCGTGAGGTGGAGCCAAGTGGTCGAGGCTGTGGAGCGCCAGCGGACGTACTGCGTCCGCACATTGGGCTGCCAGATGAACGTGCACGACTCCGAGCGGATCGCCGGGCTCCTGGAGGCCCAGGGATACCTGGCGGCACGGGCCGAGGAGTCCGCCGATGTCGTCGTGATCAACACCTGCGCGGTGCGGGAGAACGCCGACAACCGGCTGTACGGCAACCTCGGCCACCTGGCAGGCGTCAAGCGGTCCCGCCCCGGGATGCAGATCGCCGTGGGTGGCTGCCTGGCACAGAAGGACCGCTCGGGCATCGTGGCCCGGGCGCCCTGGGTCGACGTGGTGTTCGGCACGCACAACCTCGATGCTCTTCCGGCCCTGCTTCGTCGGGCAGAGGTCACCAGCGAGGCACAGGTGGAGATCGCCGAGTCCTTGCAGGTCTTCCCGTCAGCGCTGCCCACGCGCCGGGAGTCGGTCTTCGCCGCGTGGGTGGCGATCAGCGTCGGCTGCTCCAACAAGTGCACGTTCTGCATCGTGCCCTCGCTGCGCGGCGATCAGCGCGACCGCGCACCGGGCGAGATCGTCGCCGAGGTCGAGTCCCTCGTCGCGCAGGGCACCATCGAGGTGACGCTGCTCGGGCAGAACGTGAACGCCTACGGACGGCACTCCGGGTGGGGCGCCGGAGCCTTCGCCGAACTGCTGCGCCGGTGCGGCCGCGTCGAGGGGCTGGAGCGCATCCGCTTCACGTCGCCCCATCCGCGTGACTTCACCGACGACGTCATCGAGGCGATGGCCGCCACCCCCGCGGTCATGCCCTCCCTGCACATGCCCCTGCAGTCGGGCAGCGACCGGATCCTCCGGGCGATGCGCCGCTCCTATCGGCAGGAGCGGTACCTCGGCATCCTCCAGCGGGTCCGCGCGAGCATCCCGGGCGCCGCCATCACGACCGACATCATCGTCGGCTTCCCCGGCGAGACCGAGCAGGACTTCGAGCAGACCCTCGACGTCGTCCGGGAGGCCCGGTTCAGCTCGGCCTTCACGTTCAAGTACTCGCCCCGCCCGGGCACACCAGCGGCGTCGATGGCCGAGCAGGTGCCCGCTGACGTGGTCGCCGAGCGGTACCAGCGCCTCGTGGAAGCCGTGGAGGAGATCGCCTGGTCGCAGAACCGGGGCCAGGTGGGCTCGACGGTCGAGGTGCTGGTCGCCGAGGGCGCGGGACGCAAGGACCGTGAGACGCTGCGCCGGTCCGGCCGGGCTCGGGACGGCAGGCTGGTCCACTTCACCGGGGGCCAGGCGGCTCGTCCGGGCGACTGCGCCCTGGTCGAGGTGCGTTCCGCCGCCCCGCATCACCTGCTGGGCCACGCCGGTGCCGTCCGGGCCACACGGGCCGGGGATGCCTGGGCCCTGGGTCAGGTCGGGTGCGGTCCCGCGCCCTCGGCGACTCCCTCGGGGTCGGGGGCTAGGAGCCCCGGCGGGACTCCTTCGGTCGCGCTGGGCATGCCGACGCTGCGCGTGGGGGCATGAGCGTCGGTTCCGGGGAGTCCCGCGCTTCTGCTGCCTTCCCGCCGGTGGTCGTGAGCCTGGTCGGTCCCACGGCAGCCGGGAAGTCGGCGGTCGCGATCGAGCTGGCCCGCGCACTGGGCGCCGAGATCGTCAACGCCGACGCGTTCCAGGTCTATCGAGGGATGGACATCGGCACGGCGAAGGTCCCGGTCGACCAGCGCGCGGGTGTGCCTCACCACCTCCTCGACATCCTCGACGTCACCGATGACCTCTCCGTCGCTGCCCTCCAAGCCCTGGGTAGGGCTGTGCTCGCGGAGCTCGGCCGTCTCCAGAGGCCCGCGATCGTCGTCGGCGGCTCCGGGCTCTACGTCCGCGCCCTCCTGGACGACCTGCGGTTCCCGGGAACGGACCCGAGCATCCGCAGCCGGATCGAGGCCCGCCTCGACCTGGAGGGCGCTGCAGCCCTGCACGCCGAGCTGAGCCGGCGGGACCCGGCCGCCGCAGCCGCCATCCTGTCCAGCAACGGCCGGCGGATCGTCAGGGCCCTCGAGGTGCTCGAGCTAACCGGGCAGCCGTTCGTTGCCCAGCTCCCCCGCAGTGGCCCGGCGCTGGTCCCCCACGTGAGCATCGGCCTGGACGCCCCGCCCGCCGTGCTCGACGAGCGGATCGGGGCGCGCGCGGCCGCGATGTTCGATGGGGGCCTCGTCGAGGAGGTCCGCGCCCTGCTGCCGCGGGGCCTCAGGCAGGGCAGGACCGCTTCACGCGCGCTCGGGTACTCACAGGTCCTTGCACTCCTCGATGGGGACCTCACTGGTGAGGCAGCCGTGGCGGACACGATCCTGGCAACACGGCGGTTCGCGCGTCGGCAGCGCCGCTGGTTCGCCCGGGACCCGAGGACGGTGTGGCTGTCTGCCGAGGATCCCTCGTCCACAGCTATGCGGATCCTGGATCGGCTCTCAGTGCTCCCGCGTACGCTTGGCGCATGAGCGCAGGAGGCATCCCGTTCGCCAAGGGCCACGGCACCGGCAACGACTTCGTCCTGCTGACCGACCCCGACCCGCAGCAGGACCTCGGCGAGCAGCTGGTGGCCGCGCTCTGCGACAGGCATCGGGGGATCGGCGCCGATGGGGTCCTGGCCGTCACGCCCACGGCGATGAGCCCCGAGGTGTCTGACCAGGCGGGGGTGGCCCGCTGGTTCATGGACTACCGCAACGCCGACGGGAGCCTCGCGGCGATGTGCGGCAACGGGGCGCGAGTCTTCGCCGCGCACCTCGTGGCCGCCGGTCTCGAGGAGCCGGGCACGTTCACGATCGCGACCCGCGGCGGTCCCCGCAGGGTCACGGTGGCAGTCAGCGGGCCGGTGGAGGCAGAGGATCCCGGAATGAGCGCGGGCGTGCCGGTGGAAGTGACGGTGGAGATGGGTCCGGCGACGTTCCTGACGCAGTCCGAGATCACGGTGACCCCGGCCGACCGGGCCGGCCAGACGCTGCCGGCCGTCGGGGTCCTCATGCCCAACCCCCATGCCGTGACCTGGGTCGGGGACCTGGCCGAGGCCGGTGGCCTCGAGCAGCCGCCCATCGTACGGCCCAGTGAGGCCTACCCCGCGGGCACGAATGTCGAGTTCGTCCAGGTTCTGGGCCCGGATCATGTGGCGATGAGGGTGCACGAGCGAGGGGTCGGGGAGACACTGTCCTGCGGCACGGGCGCGTGCGCGGCAGCTGTCGCGACCCGTCGCCGCATCGGGGCAGGTCCTGACGGGCAGCCTGTCCGGGTGGACGTCCCGGGTGGGACCGTCGGCGTCACCTGGCGACCCGACGGCGAGGTGGAGCTGTCCGGCCCTGCCGTCATCCTGGCAACAGGCGAGATCAGCGCGAGATGGTGGTTCCAGCATGTCTGACCCGAGTCCGACCGGCGATGGCGCCGCCCTCGCGTACGACCGCAGCGAGGCCGACGCCCTCGACCGTGCGGCGCTGCGGCGTGTACCGGGGCTGGGCACCGAGCTGGTGGACATCACGGAGGTCGAGTACCGGCAGGTCCGGCTGGAGCGCGTGGTCCTCGTCGGCGTCTGGACGAGCGGCACCGCCACAGGGGCGCAGCGGTCCCTGGCCGAGCTGGCCCGTCTGGCCGAGACGGCCGGCTCCGAGGTCTGCGAGGGCCTGATCCAGCGCCGGGACAAGCCCGATCCGGCCACGTACATCGGCGCGGGCAAGGTCGCCGAGCTGCGTGACGTGGTAGCCAGCGTCGGTGCGGACACGATCATCTGCGACGGCGAGCTCACCCCCGGCCAGCTGCGCCGACTGGAGGAGCTGACCCGGGTCAAGGTCGTCGACCGGACCTGGCTGATCCTGGACATCTTCGCCCAGCACGCCCGCAGTCGGGAGGGCAAGGCCCAGGTCTCCCTGGCCCAGATGCAGTACCTGCTGCCGAGGCTGCGCGGCTGGGGCGGGTCCCTGTCGAGGCAGGCGGGCGGGCGAGTCGCCGGCGGGCAGGGCATCGGTTCGCGCGGCCCCGGCGAGACGAAGATCGAGACCGATCGGCGCCGCGTGCGCGAGAGCATCTCCAGGCTGCGCCGCGAGATCACGAGCATCTCAGCGGCACGGCGCACGAAGCGGGCCGCCCGATCTCGAAGCGACACTCCGGCGGTGGTGCTGGCCGGGTACACGAACTCGGGCAAGTCCAGCCTGCTCAACAGGCTGACCGGCGCCGGTGTGCTGGTGGAGGACGCCCTCTTCGCGACGCTCGATCCGACGGTGCGCCGCGCGGCCACGCCCAGCGGCAGGGTCTTCACGCTCGCGGACACGGTCGGATTCGTCCGGCACCTGCCCCATCAGCTCGTCGAGGCGTTCCGGTCGACGCTGGAGGAGGTCGCCGACGCCGACCTGATCCTGCACGTCGTCGACGGTGCGGACGAGCACCCGGAGGAGCAGATCGCTGCGGTCCGCCAGGTCTTGGGCGAGGTGGGGGCCAAGGAGGCTCCCGAGCTCCTGGTGGTCAACAAGAGCGACGTCGCTGACCCCCTGGTGATCACCCGCCTGCGGGCTCTGGCGCCCGACGTGGTGGTCGTGTCGGCTTGGACGGCCGAGGGCATCGGCGATCTCCTGGCCGCGATCGAGGACCGCTTGCCGACCCCATCGGAGCACGTCGAGGTCCTGATCCCGTTCGATCGGGGCGACCTGGTGGCACGGCTGCACGATGAGGGCCACGACGTGGCCGTCGAGTACACCGGCGCGGGGGCGCAGGTGCAGGCCTGGGTGACCCCGGCGCTGGCTGCCGAGCTGCTGGCCGCCAGCGCGCAGGTCGCCCCGGCATGACCGACGAGGACTCGGACGAGCCGCCGGGGACCGAGCAGCTGCTGGCCGCGGCGGTCGCCTCGATCGGGGGGCGGACCCGGCCGGGGCAGGTCCGCATGGCCGAGGAGATCGGACGGGTGCTGCGAAGCGGCTCCGATGCGGTACTCGTCCAGGCGGGAACTGGGACGGGCAAGTCCCTGGGCTACCTGGTGCCGGCCGCAGCGGAGGCGCTGCGCCGGAAGGAGCCGATCGTCATCTCCACGGCCACCCTCGCCCTGCAGCGTCAGCTGGTCGAGAAGGACCTGCCTGCGGTGGCCACGGCGCTGGGCGAGGCACTCGGCCAGCCGATCTCGTTCGCGGTGCTCAAGGGCCGCGGGAACTACGTCTGCCGGGAGCGCCTCGAGCGTGGATCGGGCGACCCGCAGGGACCCACGCTGTTCGACGAGCCGACATCGTGGCTCGGTCGACAGGCCCAGCGCGTGAGCAAGTGGGCCCAGAGGACCGACACCGGCGATCGGGACGACCTGCCTGAGCCGGTCGACAGCCGGGTCTGGTCGGCGGTGTCGGTCTCGGCCCGTGAGTGCATCGGCGCGACCAGGTGCCCCTTCGGAACCGAGTGCTTCGCCGAGGCCGCCCGCGACCGGGCCCGCACAGCCGACCTGATCGTGACCAACCACGCCCTGCTGGCCATCGACCTGCAGGGAGACTCCCGGGTGCTGCCCGATCATGCGGCCGTGATCGTCGACGAGGCGCATGAGCTCGTGGACCGGGTCACCGGGGCACTGACGGCCCAGCTCGGACGACCCGCCCTGGATCGCGCGCTCGGCCGTGCCCGGCAGTTCCTGGGCGAGTCCGAGGAGGATGCGCTGGCCGACGCGTTCGAGTTCCTGGCCGACGTGCTGGCAGCAGTGCCCGAGGGGCGTCTGCGTGCCCTGCCCCAGGATCTGGTGATCGCGCTGACCTCTGCCCGGGACGCCTGCCAACGAGCCCTCGTGGGGATCAGGGCCGATGCTGGCGCAACCGGAGAGGACGTGGCCGCCCGGATGGCGGGTCGGGCCGGGATCGAGGAGGTCCACGACGTCGCCGGGGCCGCCCTGGGGATCGACGACTCGGTCGTGGTGTGGGTCAGCGGGTCGAGCGGGGGTCGCTCGCCGACGCTGAACGTGGCCCCCATCGCCGTGGCCGGACTGCTCGGCGAGCGCCTGTTCAAGGCGGGCCCGGTCGTCCTGACCAGCGCGACCCTGGCTGTGGGTGCCACGTTCGAGCCGACCGCAGCGGCCGTCGGCGCCGCGGCGGTCACCTGGATCGGCCTGGACGTGGGGTCACCCTTCGACCACGCCAAGCAGGCGGTCCTCTACTGCGCGGCGGACCTGCCGCGACCGGGGCGCGAGGGGACCTCGGATGCGGCGATCCACCGGCTCGGCGATCTTCTTGACGCGGCCGGAGGCAGGACCCTGGCGCTGTTCAGCTCGTGGCGGGCCGTCGAGCGGGCTGCCGTGCTGCTGGGGGAGCGGTTCGGGGGAGTGTCGGACCGCAGGCTCATCGTCGCTCGTCAGGGGGACGCGGTCGCGGCCCTGGTCCGAGCCTTCGCCGAGGACGACCACAGCTCCCTGCTCGGGACACTGTCCCTCTGGCAGGGCGTCGACGTCCCCGGGGCTTCGTGCTCTCTGGTCGTCATCGACCGGATCCCCTTCCCGCGACCGGATGATCCGCTCGTCTCCGCACGATCCGAGCTGGTGGACGCCGCGGGGGGCAGCGGGTTCGCCGCGGTCTCGGTTCCGCGGGCCGCGCTCCTGCTGGCCCAGGGTGCCGGGCGCCTGATCCGATCTGCCGAGGACCGGGGGGTGGTCGCGATCCTCGACCCGCGCCTGGCGACGACCGGCTATGGCACTCGGCTCCGTCGCAGCCTGCCGCCGTTCTGGTGGACCACCGACGAGGCGGTGGTCCTCGGCGTGCTGCGACGGCTCGACTCCCAGCTGGGCTCGGCGCCCGACCCGGTGCGGACCTGAGAGATCGCGCGCCCCCGGGGGCGGGTCACACGCCGGTGATCGCCGGCAGCCGGGCCATCCGGATCGACTGGACCATCCCTGCATGGTCGGCCTCGACCTGATCGGCATACGCCATCGACCACGAGGAGATCGCCTGCTCGAACTTGCCGCCGCGGCCCAGGTAGGCGGCGACGGCCAGCCTCTCGCCCGACCTGGCATGGGCACGGGCCAGCGTCCACCCGCACGCCCTGAGGACCAGCTCGAGGCCGGGCCGGTCCAGAGCCGAGAGGTCGGGCGAGAACTTCATGTCTCGCAGCTGGCGGACATAGGTGTCGTGGTTGACGTTCTGCGCGTCGGTGGCGGTGGTCCAGCCGATGAAGATGTCCGAGGCTGCTTGCAGGAGGCGCTGTCCGGCGACGACGCGCGCGCCGTGGTGGGCGTACTCGGACGGCGCCGTGAACGGCTCCAGCACCGATGACGTGGCCTCCTTGAACTGCAGCATCAGGGGACCGCGCCCATCGACGGCCTGCATCAGCAGGACGTAGCAGCGTGTCCCGACGCTGCCCACGCCGACAACCTTGCGCGCGACGTCCACGACGTGGAACTTGTCCAGCAGGGCGGCCCGGTCCGACACGAGGGTGGATCGATAGTCGAGCATGGCGTCCAGGCCCAGCAGCTCGGCGTGCTCCGGGCCCACGCGGGTGAGCAGCGGAGGGTCCTCGACGAACTTCCGCTCGCCGCGGATCAGGGTGGTCAGCTTGCCCATCGCCTGCAGGTTGGTGCGCTTGCGTGCCCCTGCGATCGAGCGCTCCACGCGTGCGAGCACGGCGTCCTGGGGCAGCGACTTGGCCAGCTGTCCGAGCTCTGTGACGTCCAGGCGCGAGTACCACACGTCGAGTGTCGTCAGCTTGGTGAACTCACGCATCGAGCGCCGATAGGCCGCGGCAGCGGTCAGCGCCATGGCCCGCTGGTCCGCGCTGCTCCAGCCGTTGGAGCGCGCGACGAGCACCGCCGAGACAGCCAGGCGCTTGACGTCCCATTCGAAGGGTCCCGGGTGGGTCTCGTCGAAGTCGTTGAGGTCGAACAGCAGAGTCCGCTCAGGTGAGGCGAACATCCCGAAGTTGGCGATGTGGGCGTCGCCGCACAGTTGGACGATGAGGCCGGTGTCGGGCTGACTGGCCAGGTCGGCAGCCATGACCCCGGCCGAGCCCCGGAAGAACGCGAAGGGCGACGTGCTCATCCGTCCGTGACGGATGGGCACGAGGTCCTGCAGCCTTGCCCTGCCCTGCTCCCGCAGCACGTCGACCGGGTCGATCCGGTGCGCGGGCGCCTCCCACGAGCCCAGGTCCTGACGCGGCAGGGCCTTGCGAGCAGCGGCTCCGATGGCCTCGCGGGACTCGCGCTGCGGGTGAGCCGTGTCCACGCCGGTCAGCCTAGGCCGTGGGCGGCGTCGTGCGTGGCCTGGCGGACCCCTGGCGCCCGACCGGGCGGGCAGGCCGGGGAAGCAGCGCCGTCAGATCCTGCGGAGGACTGCGACCACGGTGCCCATGATCATCGCCTCGTCGCCGTCGATGGGGTCGTATGCCGGGTTGTGCGGCATCAGCCAGACGCGCCCATCGCGGCGCCGCAGCGTCTTCACCGTTGCCTCATCGTCGAGCAGGGCGGCCACGATCTGCCCGTTCTCCGCCGATCGACCGGCTCGGACCACGACGAAGTCGCCGTCGCAGATCGCCGCATCGATCATGGAGTCCCCGCGCACGCGAAGCAGGAACAGGTCGCCGTCCCCGACGAGCTCGCGGGGCAGTGGCAGGACGGACTCGACGACCTGATCGGCCAGGACCGGTGCACCTGCGGCGATCTGACCGACCAGGGGGACCAGAACGGCTGCCGAGACCTGGCCGTGCGAGGCCAGTTGGGCCATGTGCTCGCTCACGGCGGCTGAGGCGCCGCCAGGCGAGTCGGGCGCGCCCGGCCGTGCGGAGGCCGACTCGGTGCGACGCGGGTCGAGGACCTCCATCGCGCGGGGCCGGTTCGGGTCCCGGCGAAGCACGCCCTTTGCCTCGAGGGCCCTGAGCTGATGGGCGACGCTCGACGGCGAGGTGAGGCCGACCGCCTCACCGATCTCCCGGACGCTCGGCGGATAGCCCCTCGTGGCGACCGAATGGCGGATCACCTCCAGCACGCGCTCCTGCCGCTTGGTGAGTTCACGCGGCTGCTCTGCGTCGGGCATCTCGACGACGGTGCCCATGCGACCCCTCCTGAATGTCAGACCCCTGTCGGAGTCTGGGCCCGACCCCGTCGCCGGGCCCCACGCTCGGTATCGAGGCTAGCAGCCACAGCCGCCGATCATCAAACAGTTGTTCGATCGAGGGCTGGCGTGTCGGCGAGGCAGGTGATAGGAAAGGCACACGTGTTCGAACGAACACCAGTACGATTCGCGTCGAGGTCCACCTCGACGCCCGCTCGGAGAGGAAGTGGTTCAGTTGGCCGCCATTACGGCAGCAGGGGGGGCGTGGGTCGGGGCGTCCGGCTCAGCGCCTGTGCACCTGACCAGGCGTGGCTACACGGCGGTGCTGGTGGCAGTCGTAGGGGCTGTCCTCGCGCTGGCACTGGTCGTCCTTCGAATCCCGGGTGCGGGTGCACTTGGGGAGGTCCGACCGGCGCCTGTGGCGGCGGGTGTGAGCGTCGTCGTCCAGGCCGGCGACTCGCTCTGGGGCATCGCGGAGTCGGTGCGTCCCGAGGACGACCCGAGGGCCGTGGTGGAGCAGATCCAGCGGGCCAACGGCCTGCGCAGCAACGTCATCCAGCCAGGCCAGGTGCTGGTCGTTCCTGTGGCCGGGTGAGGCTCCCGCCCAAGGGGTCCCCTGGGTCGTGGCCTCGACGCGCCCTCGGAGCAGCGTGTCCCTTGCGTGGGGTTCCGATGTGCCCTAGGGTCTAGATGTAGTAGTTACACGGTTGTAAGACATCCACAGATTGTGGTGAGGAGTCCACAGTTGGCTCACAAGGTTTCCTCAGGTCGTCCCCAGCCCGATCCACAAGGGTCGTGGTCTGCGCGGCTGGGAGTGCCTTCGCCGGCGGACCGCGGGGGCGTCCCGCGGGCGCTGGGTTGCCGACGCGAGCCAGTCGCAGACAGGAGGAAGTGACGTGCACTGCCCGTTCTGCAGATGTTCTGACACGCGGGTCATCGACTCCCGGTCCACCGAGGACGGCGCTGCGATACGGCGGCGTCGCCAGTGCCCGCAGTGCTCGCGCCGGTTCACCACGATCGAGGCGATGAGCCTGGTGGTCGTGAAGCGGTCCGGCGTTCTGGAGCCGTTCAGCCGCGAGAAGGTGATCAGCGGCGTCCGCAAGGCCTGCCAGGGCCGACCGGTGACCGACGACGACCTGGCCCTTCTGGGGCAGCAGGTCGAGGAGGAGCTGCGCTCGGCCGGGCAGCCCGAGCTCGCCTCGCACGAGGTCGGCCTGGCGATCCTGGGCCCGTTGCGCCAGCTCGACGAGGTGGCGTACCTGCGGTTCGCCTCCGTCTACCGGTCGTTCGACTCCCTGGCTGACTTCGAGGCGGAGATCGGTGCGCTGCGCACGTCCCAGCCGCGGAGCCCTTATTCGGTCGGCGCCGGGCGGGAGCACCCGCAGCTCCCGTCACCCACGGAGGTCCCGGGGGAGTCCCTGCCAGATGTCGCCACCGGACCCTTGCACTCCGAGCTCACCCTCGATCTCACAGCCGGGCGTCGCCAGCACAGCCGCCCCGCAGCGGGTGGCCAGCCAGGCACCCGCGTTGCCCCACAGCCGATGAATCGCACGGAACAGGAGCGTCCATGACCAGATCAGCAGCCGGCTCATCGAAGGCTGACTCGCCGAAGCAGGATGCGGCGAAGCCCGAGTCAGCCAGGATGGAGGGTCGCCCGCGTGCAGAGGCCCGCCCCCGCGTGCTGCCCAGCGTGGAGTTCCGGCGGGTCTTCACGCGTGAGGGCGTCCACCCGTACGACGAGGTCAGCTGGGAGTCCCGCGACGTCGTGCAGACGAACTGGCGGACCAACGAGACGGTCTTCGAGCAGCGCGGTGTGGAGTTCCCCGACTTCTGGTCGGTCAACGCGTACACGATCGTCACCACGAAGTACTTCCGCGGTGCCGTGGGCACGCCCCAGCGCGAGACGAGCCTGCGCCAGCTGATCGACCGCGTTGTCCTCACCTACGGTCGGGCCGGTCGACAGAACGGCTACTTCGCGACCGAGGCCGATGCCGTCGTCTTCGAGAACGAGCTGACCTGGATGCTGCTGCACCAGGTGTTCTCGTTCAACTCCCCTGTGTGGTTCAACGTCGGCACGCCGTCCCCGCAGCAGGTCAGCGCCTGCTTCATCCTGTCGGTCGACGACACGATGGAGTCGATCCTGAACTGGTACCGCGAGGAAGGTCTCATCTTCAAGGGCGGCTCGGGGGCGGGTCTGAACCTCTCGCGGATCCGGTCCAGCAAGGAGCTGCTGTCCAGCGGCGGCACTGCGTCGGGCCCGGTTTCGTTCATGCGCGGGGCCGACGCCTCGGCCGGGACCATCAAGTCCGGGGGTGCGACCCGCCGGGCGGCCAAGATGGTCGTCCTGGACGTGGACCACCCCGACATCGAGGAGTTCATCGCGACGAAGGTCCGCGAGGAGGAGAAGATCCGCGTCCTGCGCGATGCTGGCTTCGACATGGATCTGGGCGGGCGCGACATCGCGTCGGTCCAGTACCAGAACGCGAACAACTCCGTGCGGGTCTCCGACGAGTTCATGCGGGCAGTCGCAGATGGCCAGCCCTTCGGGCTGCGTTCACGGACCTCGGGCGAGGTCCTGGAGACCGTCGACGCCAAGGCACTCTTCCGTCGGATGGCCGAGGCCGCATGGGCGTGCGCCGATCCCGGCCTGCAGTACGACGACACCATCAACGACTGGCACACCAACCCCGAGACGGGCCGCATCACCGCCTCGAACCCGTGCTCGGAGTATCTGAGCCTGGACAACTCCTCGTGCAACCTGGCCTCGCTGAACCTGCTGAAGTTCCTCGGCGACGAGGGCTCCTTCGACGTGGTCCGGTTCGAGAAGGCAGTCGAGTTCGTCATCACAGCGATGGACATCTCCATCTGCTTCGCGGACTTCCCGACCGAGGCCATCGCGGACACGACGCGCAAGTTCCGCCAGCTCGGCATCGGATTCGCGAACCTGGGTGCGCTGCTGATGGCGGCGGGCCTGGCGTACGACTCGGACGGGGGGCGCGCCCTGGCTGCCTCGATCACCAGCCTCATGACCGGAACGGCCTACCGACGCTCCGCGGAGCTGGCCTCGGTCGTGGGCCCCTATGAGGGGTATGCCCGCAACCGCGCGGCGCACACCAGGGTGATGCGCAAGCACGCTGCCGCCACCGACTCGCTGCGCTCCCATTCCGCCCTGGACTCCGACATCCTGCGTCGCGCCGGCGAGGTGTGGCAGGACTGCCTGGCCATCGGCTCGTCGCACGGCTGGCGCAACGCCCAGGCCTCCGTGCTGGCCCCCACCGGGACCATCGGGTTCATGATGGACTGCGACACCACCGGGATCGAGCCGGACTTCTCCCTGGTCAAGTTCAAGAAGCTCGTCGGCGGCGGGTCCATGCAGATCGTCAACCAGACGATCCCCCGGGCGCTGCACCGCCTTGGCTACGCCGAGGAGACGATCGAGGCCATCGTCGAGTACGTCGCCGAGCATGGTCACGTGGTCGAGGCTCCCGGGCTGCGTCCCGAGCACTACCCGATCTTCGACTGTGCGATGGGGGAGCGCTCCATCACGCCGATGGGTCACGTGCGGATGATGGCTGCCTGCCAGCCGTTCCTCTCCGGGGCGATCTCCAAGACCGTGAACATGCCGGAGTCGGCGACGGTGGAGGAGGTCGAGGAGATCCACTTCGAGGCCTGGCGCATGGGCATCAAGGCCCTGGCGATCTATCGCGACAACTGCAAGGTCGGTCAGCCGCTCTCGGACGGCAAGGCCAAGAAGGACGCCGCGCCCGAGCCGATCGTCCAGGTCGAGTACCGGCCGATCCGCAAGCGCCTGCCGAAGTCGCGGCCCAGCCAGACCGTGTCGTTCGCCGTCGGTGGCGCCGAGGGGTACATGACCGCGGGCTCCTACCCTGACGACGGACTCGGTGAGGTGTTCCTGAAGCTCGGCAAGCAGGGCTCCACGCTCGCTGGCGTCATGGACGCCTTCTCGATCGCCACCTCCATCGCGCTGCAGTACGGCGTTCCGCTCGAGGCGTTCGTGAGCAAGTTCGTGAACATGCGCTTCGAGCCCTCGGGCATGACAGATGACCCGGACATTCGGATGGCGCAGTCGATCGTGGACTACATCTTCCGTCGCCTGGCGCTGGACTATCTGCCGTACGAGAGCCGCGAGGAGCTGGGGATCTTCACCGCGGCCGAGCGCGCCGCGGTGGTCTCGGCGACGTACGGACCGCCGTCGCTGGAGGTCGACGTGGAGGGCCTGGCCCAGTCTGTCCCGGTCGGTGAGCACACATCGTCGGAGCCGCACACCGCCACCTCCGCCCAGGGGTCGGGTGCACCCGACCAGGTGGGCCTGTCCCCGAGTCCGGACGGGCTTGCTGCCGGCGCCACCGCCGGTCGACCCATGTCGAGCATCCACTCGTCGGCCGAGCTCATGGACGCGATCAGGGGGAAGGCCTCCGACGCTCCCCTGTGCTTCGTGTGTGGCACGAAGATGCGCCCGGCCGGCTCGTGCTACGTGTGCGAGGGCTGTGGGAGCACGAGCGGCTGCAGCTGACCCGGTCGAGCCGGTACGCGCTGGTCGAGCCCGTCGAGACAAGACCCCGTAGGTCGAGGTAGGTCGAGCCGGCCAGGCGCTGGTCGAGCCAGTCGAGACCCGACCCGGGCTTGGCC
>CAZWXF010000006.1:24679-55415 GCA_964638055.1 uncultured Bifidobacteriaceae bacterium
CCGGCGTGGTCTCGACGGGCTCGACCGGCGTGGCCTGCTCAGCGGGCCCGCGGCGGCAGCGTGACGGTCGGGTCGCCCAGCAGCACGAGCGCCTGGCGGTCCAGCGCGGTGAGGCGAAGCCAGGTCAGCTCGGGGCGCACCGAGGCGTCGCCGTCGTCCAGGGCGGCGCGGCGGTCGGCCCAGCGTGTGTGCAGGACGCCGACCCCGGCCCGGTACTCGCTGAACGCGTAGCCCATGGGCTGGCCGTTGAACGCGTTGGACGTCAGGCCGGTCACGATGTCCGATCCCAGCTGCTGGCCCGTGGCCAGCACCCGCAGCGTCCAGTCGAACGTCGGCTCGACGTGGCCGAGCACCGCACGCACCGGATTCGGGCGGCCCAGCAGCCGCAGCGGTGCGGGAGCGACGCGCGCCCCCAGGGCGGCGATGCCGGTGAGGGTGTCGGCGACGACGGTGCCCTCCTTGACCAGGCCGTCGTAGTGGCTGGTCGCGTCGCTGCCGGCCGAGCAGCACGCCTGGGCGAACCACACCGATCCCGCTGGCATCGCGGCGTCCAGGGCGTCGAGCTCCAGGACCGCGAACTGGGAGTCGACGGGCAGGCCGAGCCGGGCGCCCATCTTCGCCAGGTCGTCCAGGGGCCCGGTCTGGCCGTGGCTGCTGGTGACGACGAGGGCGGGACGGGACCTGGCCAGGGCCTCGAGGAGTGCGGTGCCGGTCGTCGGAGCGGCGCCGCTGCCCAGCGCGGTGAGGCGTCGCAGCGTCCCGGTCATGGCCGCGACGAGCGGGTCGGTGATCGTGGCGCGCATCAGCGAGGTGATGTCCCCGCCGCCCAGGTCCACCGTCCACACGACGGGGGCCGCGACGTCCAGGGTGGCTTCCGGCCAATCGCTGATCAGCGCACCCACGTAGTTGGCGAGCTCTGCGCCAGCAAGGGGGATCCGGCCCACCGCGTGGCGGACCGCCAGCGCGTACTGCGTCGACCACGGGATCTGGTCCGGCGTGGCGATGATCGCGATGTACCGGGGCAGCCGGCCCTTGGCGACGCCGAAGGCGCTCAGCCCCAGGGCGGCGTCCTGGCTGGTCCCGTCGGCGAAGTTGCGCCGCAGGAACCTGTCGCCCAGCTCGGGGAGCCAACGGAGCACCACGCTGCCCGGGCGCGCCGCCAGCAGGTCCCGCACAGGCTGCTCTGCGTCGGCCGCCGCAGCGAGATCCGCGACGGACCACTGCGGATCGCTGGGCTGGGGGAGGAGCACTGCGTAGCCGACCTCAGGATCGGCCCACCTCGTCGGGTCGACGGGCGCGGCGAAGGGCAGCGCGGCCTGGGAAGCGGGCAGGCCCTCGGTCCGCGCGCCCCACCGCCGCCCCTGCGGGTCGACCGCTCCGGCGGCTCCCTCCGATCCGGTCCAGGCGTCGATGGCCAGGGTCTCGGGCAGCGTGAGGGCCGCGTCACCCCGCCCTGGCAGCACCAGCCCACCCGGACTCATCCGCCGACCTCCAGCTGGGCCGTGAGCGTTGCGATCCGGCCCACGACCTCCGTGATGAGACCGGCCGGCGTGGTGCCAGGATCCAGCGTCCTGAGGTACTCCGACCACACGTCGAGCTGGGCCTTGAGGGCGGTGTACTCCGTGGCCGACAGGGTCGCCGAGGGCGGGAACACGCGCAAAGGGTCCTCCTGGACGTAGATCACAGGATCCGACCACGCGTCGGCGACTCCGGGCTCGGTGCCGCCGAGCGCCCCCCGTGCGGCGGTCAGGCAGGGCGCCCAGTCCAGGATCCGGGCTCCCGGTGGGCCGCCGGGGTCGACGGCCTGCCGTGCCGCGGCCATGACCTGCGGGTAGAGGGCCGCGCAGAACCGATTCGTGGCGGTCAGGTCGACCAGCCGGCGCATCCCGATGACCGCTGGGACACCGGCGCCCGCCAGGTCGTGGGCCAGGCCGGTCCCGCCTGCGGCGCCGGCGCTCTCGCAGGCCGAGAGGACCACCAGCCAGGGATCGCACGGGGTGAGCGCGGCCACGAGATCGGCGACCTTCAGTCGAATCGTTCCCGTCGACTCCCCTGCGTCGTAGTCGGCGAGGTTCGCCATCGCCAGCGTGCGGACGCCCGCTGTCATGCCGCCGTGGCACAGCAGGTGGACGATGTGGGGCCTGGCCGCGCTGAGCTGGGCCATCACCGCAGGCGCAGTGCCGGCCAGGGTCTCGTGCGTGACATCGGGGCGTTCGGCCCCCGCCACGACGTCGGCGACGGCGTCCTCGGCGGAGATGACGTGCAGCCGCGTGCCCAGGGCCTGGGCGTCGGGACCGGCCGTTGCGCTGAGAAGAGCCTCCATCTGGCGCACGCCGCTCTGGCCGGCGGCGGCGAGGACGGCCACGATCGTCAGGGGTGGGGCGAAGGCCCGGTCGGCCATCACCCGCCGGCGTCGGGCGATGCGCGCGATGGGCCAGCGGGTGTCCATCGCCCAGAATCCCTGCTGGGCGTCCCAGAGCAGCTCCCAGGGCAGCTCGTCGGCGGTGCTGGCGACCATGTGCAGGTAGAGAGGTGCCGGGGGGGTGCCCGGGGGATGGCCAGCCAGCTCGTCCAGCCCGGCGCTGACGGCGAAGTGGGCTCGCAGCCGGTCGCAGAGGATCCGCCCGCTCTCCTGCGCCGTCGCGGCGGGCAGCGCGCTGACATCGCACGGCAGGCTGACCTGGATGCCGGGGATGTCCACAGGCGCGTCCTCAAGCTGCATGACGGTCTGCTCGCCGAACAGCTCGAAGTCCACGACGGTCCGGTTCATGGCCGCAGGTACTTCGCGATGAGGTCGTTGACCTCGTGGAGGGCAGCCGCCTGACCCTGGTCGCGGGAGGCCTTGGTCGCCGCGGCGTCGGACCCCGCGTCCCCGCGGATCAGGGAGACCATGCCGGCCTCCACGAAGCGCTGGGAGCTGGCGACCCATCGGGGCACCTCTGCGGCATCGGCGAGCAGGTCACCGGCACGGTCCCTGCCGACCAGCCCCCGGGTCAGCTCACCCGGAGCCCCCGGGTCCCCACCGATCGGTGACGTCGGGCGATCGCGCAGCGCCACGGCGACGAGCTCGGGCTGGATGTAGGCGAAGAGCTCACGCGCCCACGGCATGGGGGCCAGTCGGGGGTCGGCGATGAACGCGTGAGTGGCGGCCAGCGCGCGCTCACCGGCTCCGGGCGTCGCCCCCGCCCCGCCGATGTCGACGTAGACCGTCGGACCGGGGCGCGCGCTGCCGCAGCTGTCGGCGATCAGCCGCATGGCCACGTCGCTGGCGGCACGCTCCGGTGACGCGAACGACAGGACGGGGGAGCCCACGGCCTGCGTGAGGCTGCGCAGCTGCACGGTGCTGGCGAACGCCGTGGAGCCGTGGTCATACGGCCGTCCGGGATCGGGGGCCATCCCCAACCACGGTACGTAGCCGTCCAGCGCGGCACTTCCGGCCAGGTGGACGGCGCTGACGGACTGCCCGGCCAGCTCACCGGTGATCCATTGCGCCCACGCCTGCATGGGGGTTCGGTCGTCGCCCTCCAAGGGGGCCCGTCCGGCACTCGGATCGTGGACGACCACCGGCACCGGCCACTGGGCAACCGACTGAAGAGCCGCCGTGGTGCCGATGTCGGCGAAGACGTCCACGGCCACCCCGCGTCGCATGTTCACCGCCAGCGCCGCCACCAGGGCCCTGACGTGGTCTGATCCCCAGCTCTGGCCGCTGCCGGCACTGACCACGAGGGCGACTCGCCAGACCCGGCCCGCTATCGGTGTCGTGGGCAGGCGGTCGGGGACCCGCAGGATGGGTAGGTCGACCGTATCGAGGAGGTCTCGCTCCCACGGGACCGCCGCCACCAGGCCGCTCGCCGGCATGATGCGCAGCCACAGGGCCGTCTGCGGCGGCAGCTCCTCCCGGACGGAACCGGCCACGGCCCCCACGAGGTCCGGGCTGACGTGCAGGCCCGCGCTCGTGGTCACGTCTGCGGCGAGGCCGAAGGCCGCCAGCGGATCGCGGCGGCTCCAGAGCTGTCGGCGGGCTCCCCCCTCGCCGACCTCCAGGTCGGCGGCGATCCTGGCCGTGCGTCCGCTGACGTCCAACGCCAGGTGCAGCACCGCAAGGTGCCAGGTCTCGATCAGTCGTTGGGCCATCGTGGCTGAACCCGCGTCCGCTCAGCTTCCCGTCAGGCAGTGCAGGGCCCACCACGTGACGGCGTTGCTGATGTCGCCGTGCCCGCTGATCGCGGGATTGGTCCCCGTGCTGACCCCACCGTCGACCGCGATCACCCGTGCGCCACTGTCCAGTGGGTAGCCGCCGGTTCCCGGTGGGACCGCTGGAACGACCGTCGTGGCCTCGCCGAGCCCGGCGGGTCCGAATCCGCCCAAGGCCCCGTAGAGCTCGGGGTCGCCGACTCCAGCGATCGAGGGCTCGCCCAGGTGCCCGCCGCGCAGCGCCAGGTGGAAGTAGCGGGTCAGGGCCGCGTCGTGGGATGAGAACGTGCTCAGGACCGGCAGCGCCACGCGGGCCGGCACATCGTGGTACCCGCCTGCGGCATGCGTGGTCGCCACGTCGTCGGCGAAGCACCACCGGTTGACCGCGGCCTGCAGCAGCAGCATCGAATGGGCCTTGTTCGGCGGGGCCGGGATCGCCGCTGTCGCGCTGAGCAGCACGCGAGCCCCGAACGAATGTCCGATGAGGTGCACCCGCGGCGCGTGGGCCATCCCGAGGAGCTCGGTGAGGACCGGTCCCACGCCGTTGGCCCCGACCGATCCTGCACGGGACTTCATGGTCCACAGGGTCGCGGTCCGCAGCAGGTTCCTGGGATCGAGGTCCAGGCCCGCCGCCTGGGGACCATCTGGGGTCTCGGACTGACCCGCGGGCTCGCTGACGGTGCCGAAGTCCTGGTCGTCCAGGATGAGCGGGCCGATGCCCCTGTCGAGCCTGGTCCAGATCCCCAGCAGGTCGTCGAGATCCGGGGCCTCCGCGGCCGTGTCCGGGTCGTGATCGCCCAGCAGGGGCGCGACGAGCGATGCGGCCACCCGAGCGTCGTCCGCGTCGAGTCGATCGCGACCCTCCAGCAGCTCGCGCAGCTCGTTGCCCGCATCCTCTCCCAGGGAGCCGGCCACCAGGGAGAGCATCTCGTCGGTGTCCCGAGCGGACTGTCCCTGCGACTCGCCACCCCCTGCGGCGATCGCCGGGCCGGACTCCCAGGGCAGCACGAAGCTGACCGACGGCCAGATGACGCCGAGCATCACCGGGCGGTATCCCTGCCGCGGTGTGAGGTTGAAGGCCCGGCGCTGGGCCATGAACCCGGTGATGAAGCTGCGGTAGCGGTCCAGTGCGGCCTGGAAGGTGTTGTTCCATCCGTGCGAGAACACGAAGACGTCGGATGCCTGGCCGGCAGCCGCCAGGAACGCCTCGGCGGTGCGTGGGCTCTGCAGCTGACCGTCAGGACCGAAGCGGATCAGGTAGAGATCCGCGGTCTGTGCCCCGATCATGGGGAATCGCTCGTGCGGTCCGACCGGCATCGCGTGCACTCCTCGTGGCTGGGTGGGCTCCTGCTTGGTCATGTTCGACCCCACGGTCCGGCAAGGCAACCGGGCGCGCGCCGGAAGCACGTGTGGCTTCGGCCCGGTGCCCGGCGCCCCACGATGGCCAGCGTCCGCCCGCTCTTCGGGCGCGAGCACCTGGCAAGGTGGCCGCCGGCGCACGCGCCGGTGCCCGGTGCTGGGATGGACGTCGCCGGTGCCCGGCTCGCGCGACCAAGGCCGGCAGCAGTGCGCTAGCCTGCGCGCTTGAGGGCCCGGGTGCTCCGCTGCGCAAGGCCGCGGGATGCTCGGGCCCTGTCATACCACCGCGGCGCGGAGCCCAGCGTGGCTCGGCGACGCATCGCGTTGCCGAGGAGGTAGTGGCCGTGGACCAGGTTCTGCTGACCGCGCAGGGACGGCGCCTCCTGCAGGCACGGCTGCGCGAGCTGGCTGAGGACGTGCTGCCCGGTATGCGTCCGCTGCTGGTCGAGGAGGAGCGCGACGAACGAGTGGTCGCCGACTTCGAGCGCCTCCAGGCAGAGCATGACCGTCTGGCGATCACGCTGGGCACGTCCGGGGAGCTGACCCCGCCGCCTGCCGATCAGCCCATCGGACTGGGCTCGCGGGTTGCCGTCTCGGATGCCGACGGCAACCGCCGGATCGTGCGCATCGTCGACCCCGTCGAGGCGTTCCTGGACGAGGAGCGGATCTCCGCGACGTCCCCCTTGGCCCAGGCGCTGCACGGGCTGCGTCTCGGGGAGTCCAACGACGTGCGCGCCCCCGCCGGTGTCTGGCGGACCACGGTGCTCGCCGTCGGCGAGGACGTCTGAGAAGCAGGGCAGTGACCTGGCGGAACCCGGGGGCATCGACGCCCCATCGGAGAACGCCGACCCAGGAATGGTGGACCAGTGAGCACCGGCATCCACAGTCTCGCCGGCCCACGGGTCCCGATCGGGGCTCGGGCCTGAGGGTGTGGGGCCATGAGCGCACAACCCTCAGCCCTTCGCATCACCACTCCGAGCGGGCTCGTGGCCGCCTGCCCGCCCCTGCTCGGCTTCGAGCCCGAGCCCGGCGACCTTGTGGCCCTCATCAGCGACGTGCCGTTCCGGACGTCTCCGGTGACGTTGCGCGCCGACCTCGCCGGTGTGCCGGCGGGGAGCGAGCAGCTCGCTGCCCTGGCCTGGAGCATGGCGAACACCGGTGGCGGTCAGGTCGACCTGGTGTGCTTCGCCGACGGGCCGGACGATCTCGCGCGGGAGGACCTGCCCACGGCAGCGATCCTGGGCGATCTCGTAGCGCGTCTGGGCGACTGCGGGGTGGCGGTCGGCCTGGCCATCACGACGAATCTGCGTACATGGTGGTCCCACGAGTGCGAGGGATCCTGCTGCCCACCCTTGGGCACGCCGTTGGACCTGTCCGAGATGGATGCGGTACGCGCCGAGTTCGTCTTCGCAGGCATGGCGCCTGCGGCTCGTCGTGACGCGCTGCGTGTCCATGTGGCATCGGAACCCGAGAGGGCCCAGCGCATGGGTCGGCACCTGCGCCTGCTCGGCGCTGACTCTCCGGTGGCGCGCCGCTCGGGGCTCGAGACCTGGCGAGACGCGCGGATCGAGTCGCTCTCGACGCTGCTCCTGCCCCCTGCCCCGTCCCGACGCAGCCCGATCAGCAGTGGTGACGTCGGTGACCTGCTGACGGACGCTGACGTGGCGGCGATCCTCGCCGGGCTTGCCGATGTCCGGGTACGAGACACGATCCTGTTCCGGATCGCGGTGGCCGAAGCGCCAGCCCTCCGCACCGCCCGTGACGTCCTCGCCGAAGCCCTCAGAGCCGCTCCCGACGGCCACGCCGCCCCGGTCGCCAGCGTGCTTGCCATGACCGCGTGGTCCATCGGGGAAGGGGCCTTGGCCAACATGGCCCTGGATCGCGGCGACGCCGACGATCCCGTCTACGCCCTGGCGGGTCTGGCCCGACGGATGATGGCGGCTGGCCTGGACCCCCGATCCTGGCGAGCGGGGATCGCCGGGCTGGGGGAGGAGCGCTGCAGGAACCGAGGGCCCCAGGAACCGAGGGGGCAGGCATGAGGACACGGCAAGCGCGAGCCGGCGCGCGTCGGTTGCCCGGGCCCTTGCTCGCTGGTACGTTTCCGACCAGGTCAAGAGTCCCAGCGTCAAGCCCTGGCTTGCTGGGCGGCAACCCTCCGACCGCGGTGGGGTGCCCCAGGTGTCGACCAGGCATCGGCCGAGCCCACCCGGGCCCGGGCAGATGCAAGCGCGGGTCTTGCCAGCCAAGGCCCCAACCCCACAGCCGGGGTGTCGGTTGCCGGGGCCGGCGGAGCCGGTGCTGCGCATCCGGGGTCCCGGCGATGCCAGCCAAGGAGCCCCCACGAGGGCCGCGACCCAGGAGCCGTACATGAGCAACTCTTGGTCCTTCGAGACCCGCCAGATCCACGCCGGCCAGAGCCCCGACGGCACGACGAACGCCCGTGCCCTGCCGATCTTCCAGACCACGAGCTATACGTTCAACAGCTCCGAGCATGCCGCGAACCTCTTCGGGCTCAAGGAGTTCGGCAACATCTACACCAGGATCATGAACCCGACACAGGCTGTGGTCGAGGAGCGCATCGCATCCCTCGAGGGTGGGGTCGGGGCGCTGCTGGTCGCCAGCGGCCAGGCCGCCGAGACCATCGCGCTGCTCAACATCGCCGAGGCGGGCGACCACATCGTCTCGAGCCCCAGCCTGTACGGCGGGACGTACAACCTGTTCCACTACACGTTCCCCAAGCTGGGCCTCGAGGTCACGTTCGTCGACGACCCCGACGACCTGGACAGCTGGCGCCGCGCCGTACGACCCAACACGAAGGCGTTCTTCGCCGAGAGCATCTCGAACCCGAAGAACGACGTCCTGGACATCGAGGGGGTGGCTGGTGTCGCCCACGAGGCGGGAGTCCCACTGATCGTGGACAACACGGTGGCCACTCCTTACCTGATCCGCCCGTTCGAGTGGGGCGCCGACATCGTCGTGCACTCGGCGACCAAGTACCTGGGCGGACATGGCACGGCGATCGCGGGCGTCATCGTCGACTCCGGGAGGTTCGACTTCGGGGCGGACCCCGAGCGGTTCCCCACCTTCAACACCCCCGACCCCAGTTACCACGGCCTCGTGTACGCCCGGGACCTGGGTGTGGGCAGCGCGCTGGGGGCCAACCTCGCGTTCATCCTCAAGGCGCGCGTCCAGCTGCTGCGCGACCTCGGTCCCGCCGTGGCCCCGTTCAACGCGTTCCTGATCGCCCAGGGCATCGAGACGCTGAGCCTGCGGGTGGAGCGGCACGTGGCCAACGCCCAGGCCGTCGCGCGCTGGCTGACCGAGCGCGACGAGGTCGAGTCGGTGGCCTACGCCGGGCTGCCCAGCAGCAAGTGGTACGAGCTGGGACGCAAGTACGCCCCGCTCGGACCCGGTGCGGTCCTGGCCTTCGAGATCAAGGGAGGGGCGGATGCGGGCAGGCGGTTCGTGGAGGCACTCGAGCTGCACAGCCACGTGGCCAACATCGGCGATGTGCGCAGCCTGGTCATCCACCCGGCCACCACCACGCACTCGCAGCTCTCGGAGGCGGAGCAGCGCGCCACCGGGGTGACGCCCGGCCTTGTCCGCCTGGCCGTGGGGATCGAGAGCATCACCGACATCCTGGCCGACCTGGAGGCGGGCTTCCGGGCGGCCAAGTCGGACTGATGGACGGGACGACCGGTCGACCCGCCCCGGCCGGGGCGGGTCCGCCGGTGCTCGGCGGCTGGCGCACGGGAGACCCCGTGGGCGGTCGGCGGTTCGCCAGGCTCGGGGCGCTGCGCACGCAGTCCGGTGGCGTGCTTCCGGAGGTGACGGTCGCGTACGAGACCTTCGGGCAGCCCCGCCGCGACGCGACGGGTCGCATCGCCAACGCCGTCCTGGTGTGCCACGCCCTGACAGGCGACTCGCACATGCACGGGGTCGCCGGTCCCGGGCATCCCACGCCCGGATGGTGGAACGGGGTCGTCGGCCCGGGCTGCGCCCTGGACCCCGCGGACTGGTTCGGGGTCTGCGCGAACATGCTGGGCGGCTGCCAGGGAAGCACTGGGCCGTCCTCGCCCGATCCCAACGGCGTGCCCTGGGGTTCGCGGTTCCCCGTGGTCACGATCGCCGATCAGTTCGAGGTCGAGCGGCGACTCACCGAGCACCTCGGCGTCGACGCCTGGGCAGTGGTGGTGGGGGGGTCGATGGGCGCCATGCGCGTCCTGGAGTGGCTGGCCGGTGCGCCCCAGCGGGTCCGCTCGGCTCTGGTCCTGGCGACCGGCGCCAAGGCCCACGCGGACCAGATCGGCGCGTACAGCGCCCAGATCGCCGCGATCCAGGCGGATCCGGCGTGGCACGGCGGCGACTACTACGGCCGCGGCGTCCACGAGGGGCCCTACCTCGGTCTGGGCATCGCTCGGCGGCTGGCGCAGCTGACCTATCGGGGTGCCGACGAGATCGAGCACAGGTTCGGCAACACTGCGCTGCGTGGGGCCGACCCGCTGCACGGTGGCCGATACCTCGTGGAGTCCTATCTGGACCATCACGCGGCGAAGCTGGCCGCTCGGTTCGACCCGGGGACATACGTCTCGGCCACGCGCGCGATGAACCTGCATGACGTGGGCCGGGGCCGCGGCGGGGTCGCGGCCGCTCTGTCGCGGGCGACCATGCCCGTGCTGGTGGCCGGCATCACCAGCGACCGGCTCTACCCGCTGCACCTGCAGCGCGATCTCGTGCGGGACATCCCCGGGTGTGAGTCGCTCTCGGTGATCGACTCCTCCCATGGCCATGACGCCTTCCTGCTGGAGACCGAAACCGTGGGGAGGCTGGTGGCGCGCGCGCTCGAGGCCTCGAGCCGTCCTCGGGCGCTGGCGCGCGCGGACTGAGGCACTTCACGACTCCCTGAGCCCACGGTGACAGTGCCCACGACGACCGCTTCCCACGCGGCCGTCCGTGGACAGCCTGCGGCGTCCCTCGGGCCTCCACGGGCCCGTTCCCGATGATCGTTCCAGGCTGGCGGCGCCCGCCACGTGTTCTGCGATGTTTGGCAGATCGCTGGATCGGGAACATCCGCACCGCCTGCATGGGTTGATAGATGTGGGGTAGGGCCAGTTCGGCGCGTGACACAATGATCCGTCATCGCGAGCGCGCAGGTTCTTGCCGTGTGGCGTCGAAGAAGTTGAGAGGCATCAGTCTGTGAGTCCGCAACCGAGCAAGTCCGCATCAGTCGACAGCCTGGCTACCGAGGCGACGTCCTCGCCCGACGTGGTCCTCGTGTCCGGAGGGTCAGCCGCAGCCGACGCGCCGGCCAGGCCCACGAAGGCTGCCGCGACCCGGACGGCCCGTTCGACCGCCGGCACCCGGTCCCGTGGGACAACGACCGGTAAGTCTGGCGAGGATGGCGACGAGGCGGGCGCAGGCACGCCGAGACGGGCCACTGCCAGGGCAGCTGCGGCCAAGGCGACCAAGGCTGCTCCAGCCGAGGGTGGTGCGGCGAAGACCTCGACCCCCGCCAAGGCAGGCGCGACGAGGGCCGCGGCCAAGGCCCCCACGAAGACAGCGGCGAAGGCCGGCACCGCGAAGGCGACGACGGGTGCCAGGACGACGGGGCGAGCCGGAAAGGCCACGTCCAAGGCGCCCGGGGTCCAGGGTGCTGAGCCGGTGACCGCGGGTGCGGCCCCGCACGCCGTCGAGCTGGAGGAGGTGGACGTCGAGGAGCTGGCCGTCGAGTCCGAGCTTGCCGAGGTCGCGCACCTGGAGGAGGAGCTGAAGGCGGAGTTCCAGGAGGAGCTCGACGAGGTGACCGCCGTCGAGACCCCCGCCGAGGCCAAGCCGGCTGAGGCCGAGTCGGAGGCGTTCGAGATCTCGGACGCCGACGTCGAGGACGAGCCGCATGCGCAGGTGACGGTGGCCGGTGCCACGGCGGACCCGGTCAAGGACTACCTCAAGCAGATCGGCAAGGTCGCCCTGCTCAACGCCGAGCAGGAGGTGGAGCTGGCCAAGCGGATCGAGGCCGGCCTGTTCGCCGACGAGAAGCTGAACTCCGGGGCGCCCATGGACATGTCGCTGCGCCGCGACCTGGAGTGGATCGCCGAGGACGGCCGCCGGGCCAAGAATCACCTGCTCGAGGCGAACCTGCGTCTCGTGGTCTCCCTGGCCAAGCGGTACACGGGTCGCGGGATGCTGTTCCTGGACCTGATCCAGGAGGGGAACCTGGGCCTGATCCGTGCGGTGGAGAAGTTCGACTACACCAAGGGCTACAAGTTCTCCACCTATGCCACGTGGTGGATCCGCCAGGCGATCACCCGTGCCATGGCCGACCAGGCCCGGACGATCCGCATCCCGGTCCACATGGTCGAGGTCATCAACAAGCTTGCTCGGGTGCAGCGCCAGATGCTCCAGGACCTGGGCCGGGAGCCGACCCCCGAGGAGCTGGCCAAGGAGCTGGACATGACCCCCGAGAAGGTGGTCGAGGTCCAGAAGTACGGCCGGGAGCCGATCTCGCTTCACACCCCGCTGGGTGAGGACGGTGACTCCGAGTTCGGCGACCTCATCGAGGATTCCGAGGCGATCGTGCCCTCCGAGGCGGTCTCGTTCACGTTGCTGCAGGAGCAGTTGGAGGGTGTGCTCGACACGCTGTCCGACCGGGAGGCCGGTGTGGTCCGGATGCGCTTCGGCCTGACCGACGGCCAGCCCAAGACCCTCGACGAGATCGGCAAGGTCTACGGGGTGACGCGCGAGCGCATCCGCCAGATCGAGTCCAAGACGATGTCCAAGCTGCGCCACCCGAGCCGTTCCCAGGTCCTGCGCGACTACCTGGACTGATCCCGGGAGGGCATGCGACCGGTCGCGGATCGGGCGACGCTCACGACTGGGTTTGTTAGCGTGGCCGGACCCAACCCCCCGGAGGTCCCATGCCCGCGCTCCTGGCAGCTCCGTCCCGCCGCTGCGTCAGCGGCCTGATCGCGCTCGCCCTGGGCGGCGTGCTCCTGGCCGGCTGCTCCGACGACGAGCCCGCGCCCAGCACGACGACGCCGCCTGCCACCACGGCGGGCGCCACACCGACACCGACACCGGCCGCCGGCGACCCGGCACTCGCGGCCATCGCCACCGCCGAGGCGGCACTGTCCGAGGGGAAGGCGGTCGCCTACGAGCGCGCGGACGGGGACACGCACCTGGAGCTGGAGGTCGTGGCGGACAACCTCTCGCACGAGGTCCACGTCGACCTGTCGGGCACCAACGTCACCCGGACCGAGCCCGGCGAAGTGCTGGAGGCCGACGAGCAGGCGGAGTTCGACGCCATGACCGTGCCGATGGCGACGGCCATCGCGACGGCGGCCGCGCAGGTCCCCGGCGGGATCGTGCAGGAGGCCGACCTGGAGACGACCGGGGGCACTGTGGCCTGGGACGTCGAGTTCAGGTCGGGCTCGGCCACGAACAGGGTCCTGGTGGACGCCCGGACGGGCGCGGTCAGGTAGTCCGCTCGGCCATCGCCGCCCGGATGAGCCGGACCGCGGCTGCCGGGTCGTCGGCGGCCAGGGCGATGCTGGTCGCGGTCCCGCGCCGCCCGTAGAGCAGGGGCACGGCCAGCTCGCCGGCCAGGTCCAGGCGAACATGCGTGCTGCCCATGACCGGGACGTGCAGGCAGCCGTCCACGACGGCCACGTTGCTGACGGTCCCATCGAGGCGCGGGGTGCAGGAGCGCAGCTGCGCCAGGGGCACGACGACCTCGATCTGGTGGCCGGAGCGCAGGCGCAGCTCGTCACGGCCGACCAGGTGGGGCCGCGTCCGCATCCCAGCCCACACCCCGACGACCGCCACGAGCGTCAGCACGCCCACGACGATCAGCGCGATGCGCACAGCGGTCCAGGGCACCGCGACGTGGATGATCACGATCTCGGCCCCGGACAGGACCGTCATGAGCGCCATGAACGAGGTCATCCCCGCGTCGTAGGGCACTTCGGCGACACCCGGCCCAGCGCCCGCACGGCGACCCCGGGCGGCGAGCCAGAGGCTGCGGCAGCCCCACGCCTCCAGGAGCACGCCCTCGGCCAACCAGCGGGGGAGGGCTCGGCGCACGGCCTGCTCGGCGGCGTTCCACCGATGGCCGGGTGCCCGCGCGCCCGGGTCGCGCCGAGGATCCGGATCAGCCGGCATGGCGCACGCGGCTGCGAAGCGGGACGGCCAGGGTCGCGATGACCGCGAAGGCCCCCAGCGCCAGCAGGACGATCGTCGGGCCGGGTGGGACGTCGACGTAGAACGACACCGCCAAGCCGCCGACAGCGGCGGCGAGCCCGAGCGCCATCCCGAGCAGGAGGGTGCCCGAGAAGGAGCGGGTGAGCAGCTGGGCCGCGGCGATCGGCACGATCATCATCGCGCTGACCAGCAGCAGACCGACGATCTGCATGCCCACGACGACGGTGACCGCGGCCATCACGGCCAGGAGCTTGCTCAGCGCGCGCACGTGGATGCCCTGGATCGCGGCCACGTCAGGGTCCAGGCACAGGACGAACAGCTGCCCGCCGAAGCGCGCCATCGCCGCGACGAGGGCGACCACGAGCACGAGCAGCGACCAGAGGTCCGTGGGCGACACCGTGGCCAGCGACCCGAACAGGTACGAGTTGAGCGCCGAGGTCGACCCACTCAGGGAGACCAGCATGACGCCGCCGGCGATGCCTCCGTAGAAGATCAGGGCCAGGGCGACGTCCCCGGCCGTGCGGGAGCGCTCCCGGATGACCTCCACGAGGATCGCGCCGGCCGCTGCGACCGCCATCGCGGTGGGGATGGGCGCGGTGCCCAGCAGCAGCGCCAGCCCGATGCCCGTGGTCGCGATGTGGCCCATCCCGTCGCCGAGCAGCGTCATCCGCCGCTGCACCAGGAAGATGCCGACGATCGGGGCGATCGGGCCGAACATCACCGCGGCGAGCAGGGCCCGCTGCATGAACTCGTACTCGAGCATCCTCAGCCATCCATCAGGGTCGGCGGGTGGTCGTCGTCGGAGTGGTGGTGCAGGTCGCTCCACCCGTGCGGCGCGCGGGGGCCGTCATGGGCGACCCGGCCCTCGCTGAGCACCACGGCGCGGGTGACGAGGTCGGCCATCGCCCCGAGGCCGTGGGCGACCAGGACGATCGTGCACCCGCTCAGGGTCGCCAGTGTCGCTGCCAGCCTCGCCTGGCTGGCCAGGTCCATCCCAGCGGTCGGCTCGTCGAGCAGCAGCGTGTCCGCTCCGCCGACCAGGGCCCGGGCGACGGCCACCCTGCGCTGCTGGCCGCCTGACAGCGTGTCGAGGCGGTCGTGGCGCCGGTCGCCCAGGCCGACGAGCTCGAGGGCGTGCGTGACGCGCCCTCGCCGATCCGAGCGGCGCCCGCCTGCCCGGCCCGGCCCGATGAGGCCCGAGGCGACGAGCTCGGCCACCGAGACGGGGACACCGCTGCCGGCAGGCAGGCGCTGGGGCACCAGCGCGATCCGGTTCCAGTCCCGGAAGTCGACCAGGGGCTGTCCGTGGACCAGAACCCGCCCGGCGGACAGTGGCTGGAGCCCGAGCATCGCCCGGACCAGGGTCGTCTTGCCCGAGCCGTTCGCACCCAGCAGGGCGACGAACGAGCCGACCTCGACGGTCAGGTCGATCCGGTCGAGGACCATCGTGCCGTCGAACGCGACCGTGCCCTCCCGGACCTCGAAGGCCGGAGGTCCGGCCATCAGCACACCTGGCCGGTGACCAGCGTGGCCAGGTTCTGGCCCATGAGGGTGACGTAGTCCCGCCCGCCTGTGGCCGACTCGATCGGGTCCAGGACGGCCGTGGCAGCCCCCGTCTCCGCGGCGACCGCCTCAGCGGCGTCGGCCGGGGCCAACGGCTCGTGGTAGATGGTGGTGACGTCCTCGCGCCGCACGAGGTCGGTGATGGCGGCCAGTGTCGCCGGGCTCGGCTCGGACTCGGGGGTGACCCCGGAGAGGGCGTGCTGCTCGAAGCCGTAGGCGGCTGCCAGGTATCCGAACGCGGCGTGGCTGACGACCAGCGGCCTGATGCGGCAGTCGGCCAGCTCGGTCGTGAACCTCTCGTCCAACGAGCTCATCGACGCGTCGAGCTGATCGGTGGCCCATCCCTCACCCAGGCCGTCCGTGCTCAGCGCGTCGGCGATCGCGTGACCCATGGCGGCTACGTTGGGCGGATCCAGCCAGACGTGCGGATCGACCGTGTCGCCCAGGCTGAGCAGGTCTATCCCCCCGGTGACGTCGACGGCCCTGACGCCCGGGTCGGATCGCAGCGCGTCGGCGACGGCGGGGATGACCCCCGGCACGAAGGCCACGAGGTCGGCCTCGGTGATCAGGGCGATCTGGGACGGCGTCAGCTCCAGGTCGTGGGGCTCGACACCCGGGGCGGCCAGGACGGTCACATCCGCCCGGTCGCCGGCCACGGCTCCGGCGGCGAAGGCGGTCGGATAGATGTCGGTGACGATCGTCAGGCGCGCCGGGTCGGGCCCGGTCGGATCGGGGGAGCCGCCACAGGCGGCCAGCGCGAGCATCGTGCCCAGCGCGATGGCCGCGGCTCGGGATCCCCGGCCGGCTGGGTGGAACAGTGGTCGCGGCACGGTTCGAAGTCTCACCGCAACGATAATCATTGTCAACTTGGGCTAGGGTGTGCACGTGACCGCCGCAGAGGACCCGCGATCCGGGAGTGGCGCCCTGCCGCGAGCCACGAGGCAGCGCTCGGCCGTCCTGGGGGTTCTCGACGACGCCGAGGACTTCCTCAGCGCCCAGGAGCTGCACTCGCGCCTGCGCGGGGCAGGCCAGGGCGTGGGCCTGTCGACGGTGTACCGGACGCTGCAGGCGCTGGCCGCGGCCGGCGAGGTCGACGTCCTGCTGAGCCCGGAGGGGGAGGCCCGGTACCGCAGCTGCTCGACGGGCCACCACCACCACCTGGTGTGCCGGCGCTGCGGGCGGACGGTCGAGGTGCGCAGCGCCGCGGTCGAGCGGTGGGCGGCGGCTGTGGCAGCGGAGGCGGGGTTCAGCGAGGTCAGCCATACGATCGAGGTGTTCGGCCTGTGCCCGGACTGCACGCAGGCGGCAGGAGTGGCGCCCATCCCGCCCGAGTGAGCCCCCGGACCCTAGTCTCTGCGCATGCTCCTGCTGCCTGCGCTCGTCCCGATCGAGGGGCAGATCGGCGGCTCGGACTGCGAGTACCTGTCGGGGGGCCCGCTCTCGCAGCCGGTGAACGCCCTGTCGAGCGCGGCCTACGTCCTTGCGGCGATCGTCGTGCTCGCCCGGACATGGCGTCACGCGCCGGACCGGCGCCCCGAGCTCGTGGGCTACGCCGCCCTGCTGGCCCTGATCGGCATCGGCAGCGTCATCTATCACGGACCCCAGTGGCAGGGCGCGCGCCTCATGCATGACTGGCCGATCCCTGTCCTGCTCCTGATGGCCGGGCTGACCCCGCTCGTGCGCCGCCGTCGGGGGCTGGTTCCCGTGCCGGGCCTGACCCGGGGACGGCTGTGGGCCCTCGGCGGGGTCGGCGCCGCCGCTGGGCTCTCCTACGCGTTGGGTCGGACGGGGTCGCCGATGTGCGACCCGGACAGCCTGCTGCAGCTCCACGGAGCGTGGCATGCCCTGTCGGCGGTGTGCTTCGTGATCGTGGCGGACATCCTCTACCGCCCGGCGGCCTCGCGATGAGAGACCCCGGCAGCGAGCGGGCCTACGTCCGCCGGCTGTGCCGGATGGTTGCGAACCTCGTCTACCGCGACATCGACGTCCACCTGCCCGGCGGCGCGGTCCCCGACGAGGCGCTCCTCACCGGGCCGGTGCTGGCGGTCGCCAACCACTTCGGCGGCCTTGCCGATGCGGTCCTGATGGTCGACAGCCTGCCCCGGATGCCGCGGGTCGTGGCCGCCGACGCGATCTGGCGGGTGCCCGTCCTCGGCCCGATCGCGACCGCGTTCGGCGGGATACCGGTGCACCGGGCGACCGACCGCACCCAGATGTCCACCCAGATGACCAACGACCAGATGTTCAGGTCCTGCTACGGCGCGCTGGCCCGGGGTGACCTTGTGCTCATCTTCCCCGAGGGGGTCACGCAGGAGGTCCCGCACATGGCCGAGGTCCGCACCGGAGCGGCCCGGATCGTGCTGGGGGCCCGGGCCACCGGCGTGCCGGGCATCCGCATCCTGCCCGTCGGGCTGCACTACGAGAACAAGGCGGGGTTCCGCTCCCGTGCCCTGGTGAACGTGGGGGAGCCCATCGACCTGGACGCGTGGCTGACCGACCGGGAGGCCGATGGCGCCCGACCGGGCCTCGTGCCATCCGATCCGGTGGTGGGGGCGGGGAGCCGGGGACGCCTCGCGTCCCCGGCTGGGACGGCGCCGCCCGGTGAGGCCCCGACAGCCGGGGCCCCCGAGCTGGAAGCGCCGGGGGGGCAGGGCCAGGCGCAGGAGGGACAGGCGCGGGAGGCCTCGGTCGAGGACCGGCAGGGTGGGGGAGGATCGCCGTTGGCTGCCGCTCCCGAGAACGTGCTCGCGGATCAGTACCGCAAGGACGTCCGCGACCTGACCGCCCTCATCGACCAGCAGCTCAGAGGGGTCGCCCCGGACCATCCCGACTGGCGCAGCGCCCACGCCCTGGCCACCGCCGCCGAGGTGCTGCTCAACGACGTCGACTCCGGCCCGGAGGAGCTGCGCTACGGCGACCTCGCCCTGCTGTCCTCCCGGCTCGGGCGCGCGCCCGAGCCCCGGCGCACCGCGTTGGTCGACGCGGCAGACTCCTACCGCTCAGCCCTGGCCGGGCGTGGCACGGCGGACTCCGCGATCCGGCGCAGCGGACCGGACGGGCGGCGCAGGCCCACGTGGCTCATCGACGTGCTCCTGGTCCTGCTGCTCCTGCCGTTCGCAGCGGCGGGCCTGGTGGCCGCCGCGCTGCCGCTCCTGGTCGTCACGGTGCTCAGCCGCCTGCCGCTGGCGCCGGCGATCCGCGCCAGCCTCGTCCCCGGCGCGGCCCTGCTCATGTTCCTCGTCGAGGGCACCCTGTTCGCGGCCGGTCTCTCGGTCGATCGTGGCTGGCAGGGGGCCGCCCTGGGGCTGATCCTGTTCCCGTTCTTCGTGGCCGCCCTGCTGCTCGTGCACGAGCGCCTCGTGCTGCTGCTGCGACGGTGGCGCTCCCGACGCCGGCCGATGGGCGCCCAGGCCGCCGAGCTCGTCGCCCAGCGCGAGCACGTGAGCCGCTCGGCCTGGGGGCTGCTGTGACCGATGTGGCATGGCTGATCGTCACGCCGATCGTCCTGGCGTGGATCGCGGTGCTCGGCGACATCGCCCTGCAGCCGCGGATGTCCGGCGCGGTCAAGGCGACCTGGGCCGTGGCGTGCACGTTCTTCTGGCCGATGCTCGTCGTCTACTGGCTGACCCGGCCGATGCAGGGCCGTGCCGAGCGGCCGACCGGCGCCCGGGACCAGCGCTCCCGCCTGGTGGCCGCCGCTCTGGCCCACGAGGAGGGCCGCATCGACGACGAACAGTTCGACCAGGTCGTGTCCGTGCTGCGGCACGGTCAGATCGAGTAGTCCTCCAGCTCGGCCCAGGTCCCCGGCCCGGTCGGATGGATGTGGAACTCCTTGGCCTGCCCGGTCAGCTGGTACTCCAGATGGTCGACGCGCTCGAGCAGGTTGGCCACCGCGTGGCCGATGAGGTCGGGCTGGTCGGTGTGCGCCAGGTCGGGCTTGTCCTTCTCGGTGTGCGGCTTGGTCCGGGCGATGACCTGCCCGGGGACCCCGACCACCACGGAGTTGTCGGCGACGGTGCGCACGACCACAGCGTTGCCGCCGATCCGGGAGTCGTGGCCGACGAGGATCGGGCCCAGGACCTTCGCGCCCGCGCCGATGGTCACCCGATCCCCGATGGTCGGATGCCGCTTGCCGGGCTCCAGGCTCGTCCCCCCGAGCGTGACGCCGTGGTAGATCGTGCAGTCCGTGCCGACCTCGGCGGTCTCGCCGATGACGACGCCCATGCCGTGATCGATGAACAGCCCAGGGCCGAGCATGGCCCCGGGATGAATCTCGACGCCTGTCAGACCCCGAGCGACCTGCGAGACCGTGCGGGCGGCCAGCGGGTGGTGCCTCTGCCACAGGGCATGGCTGATCCGATGGGCCCATACGGCGTGCAGGCCGGAGTAGAGCAGCGCGACCTCGGTCTTCGATCGGGCCGCAGGGTCACGCTCGAAGACCGCGGCCACATCCCGACGCATGTCGGCCCAGATGCCCATGCGGGCGCTTCCGCGGGCCGGCTAGTCGACCAGGTCGGCGAAGAGCGCGGTCGACAGGTAGCGCTCGCCCGAGCTGGGGATGATCACCACGATGGTCTTGCCCGCGTTCTCGGGTCGCTGCGCGACCTTGCGGGCAGCGACGAGCGCCGCGCCCGAGGAGATGCCGACCAGCAGACCCTCCTCGGCCGCAGCGCGGCGTGCCAGCGCCATCGACTCGGGGGCCTCGACCGTGATGACCTCGTCGTAGATGCTCGTGTCCAGGATCGGGGGGATGAACCCGGCGCCGATGCCCTGGATCGGGTGCGGTCCCTTGGCGCCCCCGGAGAGCACCGGCGACGCGGCGGGCTCGACGGCGATCATCTGGACGCTCGGCTTGCGCTCCTTGAGCAGCTGCCCGACGCCGGTGATCGTGCCGCCCGTGCCGATGCCCGACACGACGATGTCGACCGTGCCCTCGGTGTCGTTCCAGATCTCCTCGCCGGTCGTGCGGCGGTGGACCGCCGGATTGGCGGGGTTCTCGAACTGCTGGGGCATGACGTAGCTGGGGTTCTGCGCAGCAAGCTCCTTGGCCTTGGCGATCGCCCCGCCCATGCCCTCGGGGCCGGGGGTGAGGATGAGCTCGGCGCCGAAGGCGCGCAGGAGCGTCCGGCGCTCCTTACTCATGGTCTCGGGCATCGTCAGCACGCACCTGATGCCGCGGGCGGCGCACACCATCGCCAGCGCGATCCCCGTGTTGCCACTGGTCGGCTCCACGATCACCGTGTCGGGCCCGATCTCGCCTGCCTCGGCGGCGGCGTCGAGCATCGACAGGCCGATCCGGTCCTTGACCGAGCTGGCGGGGTTGAAGAACTCGAGCTTGGCCAGGACGGTGGCCCCAGCCCCGTCCATCACACGATTCAGGCGCACCAGTGGTGTGTTGCCGATAAGTCCGGTCACGTCGTCGGCGATTCGCATGCGCGGATACTAGCCTGCCCTCCAAGGGCCCACACCAGGGCCGCTGCGACGGGTCGGCACCCACGCCGTGCGCCCTCGCAGCACCCCCAGGGAGGTGACGATGTCCGCACCAGACGTCCCTGACCCACTGAGCATGGTGCACAGCGGCGAGGTCCAGCTCTCGCCCAGGATCATCGGGCTGGCGATGGCCCGCTCGCTCGGGGCGGTCGCACTGACGCTGGTGATCTATGCGGTCATCCCGATCCGCGACATCACCACGGCCCGGTTCGCCGGGGCCCTGGCCGTGCTCGGGCTCGTCGGGATCACGTTCGTCTTCGTGCGGCTCCTCGCCCGTGTGAACCGCTCGTCCCATCCCGGGATGGCCGCCATCGAGGCACTCGTGCTGATCATCGGGATGTTCCTCGTGCTGTTCGCCACCATGTATGTGGCGCTGTGGCAGACCGACCCCGCATCCTTCTCCCAGCCGTTGGACAGGGTGGCCGGGATCTACTTCTCCGTCACGGTGCTGGTGACGGTCGGCTTCGGGGACATCTCCGCTGTCAGCGACCTGGCGCGGATCACGGTCACCATCCAGATGATCCTCGACGTGGCCCTCATCGGGGCGGCCGTGAAGCTGCTCTCCTCCTCGGCGCGGCATGCGTTCGCCGCGAGCGTCGGGGCATCATCACCCAGTCCCGTCGACGAAGGGGGCTCCGCCTCATGACCCGCAACTGGTTCCGCGAGGACGTCGGCTCGATGCTGGCTGAACGCACCGCCCTGCTGGGCGCCATCGCGTCGACCGGACGGACGTTCAGCCGTGGCCTCATGCCGCGCACCACGGCCGGTCAGGCGGTGGCCACCGGACTCACCGGCTCGATCAACTACGGCCTGCTTGCCACCACCCAGTCGGCGCTCTGGGCGGGGGCCTCCCTGGTGGCGGCTCGATTCATGCCCGACGACCTGCCCGATGGCGCCGACCCGGTCGCGTCCTACCGCTGGCGGGTCCGGGCGATCGCCTACGGGACGTACGGCGCCTGTGCCGTGGCCGCCCACCCGCTGCGCCTGGCGTTCGCCCAGCAGCCGGGGGAGTCGGTCGGCCGCGGCGTGGTCCGCGCCTACCTGCACCGGTTGGAGCAGGTGTCGCTGATCGGGGCGGCCACCACGGTGCTCGTCGATGCCACCTTCACGGTGTCGGGCCTGGCTCCCGGCAGGAACAGGCGCGCGGTCGGGACGAGCCTGGTCGTGGCCACGGGGGTCGGGTTGGCCATCGCCCAGGTCCAGCTCCAGCGGCGGCGTCGCGCCCGGTTCACCGGGGAGCGCCCGCCGGCGCTGGACGCCTCCGCCGTGGCCGCCGGAATCAGCACCGCCGTCGGGCTCACAGTGCTCGGCAAGGCCGAGTCCCTGGCCGCCGGCGGGGTCGCCGGACTGCTCGAGCCCGCCCTGCCGCACCCGGTGGCTCGCTCCGTCGGTCACGGCGTGTGCCTGACAGCACTGGGGCTCGCGGTGTGGCAGGCCGTGGAGTTCCTCTACCGCTCGATCGAGCGCAGCGGCTCGGCCCTGGAGCCGATGCACCAGGACCGCCCGACGAGCGCGCACGTGTCCGGGGGGCCCGCCAGCCAGGTCCAGTGGTCGGCGCTGAGCCGCGAGGGTCGGCGCTTCGCGGGCATGGCACTGAGTCCCGAGGAGATCGGCGAGGTGATGGGCGACTGCCGGGCCGAGCCCGTGCGGGTTTTCGTGCCGCTGCACGACGCGCAGGACGCCCACGAGCGCGCGGCGCTGGCGATCTCCGAGATGGATGCCCTCGGAGCGTTCGAGCGCTCGGTCGTCGCGGTCTGCTCGCCCACCGGCACCGGGTACATCAACTACGTGATGGCCGAGACCGTGGAGTACCTCACGCGGGGCAACAGCGCGATCGTCGCCGTCCAGTACTCGCTTCGACCCTCGTTCCTGTCCCTGGACCGGGTCAACGTGGGCCGCGCCAACGCCACCGCGCTGCTGGCCGCCGTCCAGGCGCGCATCGCAGAGATGCCCGAGGATCGGCGGCCTCGCCTGGTGCTCTTCGGTGAGAGCCTGGGCGCCCATACCGCCCAGGATGTCGCGCTGCACCGCGGGGTCGCGGGGTTCGATCAGTTCGGGATCGACTCCGGGCTGTTCATCGGCACCCCCGAGGAGTCGAAGTGGGCCAAGCAGTGGCGCGCCGACCCGGCAGGCACCGATCCGTCGGGGGTCGTGGTGGAGGTGGACTCCTTCGAGGAGTTCCGGACCCTCTCCGAGGCCCAGCAGCGTCGGGCCCGGTTCGTCCTGATCACCCACGTCGAGGACCCGATCACCAAGTTCGGTCCGGAGCTGGCGATCCGCGAGCCCGCCTGGCTGGACCGGGATCGAACCAGGCGGCCGGCCGGCATCCCGGCGGAGATCGACTGGCGACCCCTGACCACGTTCTTCGTCACAGTGGCCGACGTGCTCAACTCGATGACAGTCATCCCGGGCCAGTTCGGCGCCGAGGGTCACGACTACCGCCACGACCTCGCCCGCTTCGTCAGCGCCGCCTTCCGGCTGCCGTGCAGCCCGGAGGAGATGGAGCGCATCGAGGCCGCCCTGCGTCGGCGTGAGCTTGAGATCGCCCAGGCCAGGCTCATGGCCGAGCACATCTCGACGGTGCGCCAGGGGGTCGCAGCGAAGCTGGCCGGCTGGGGTGTCCCCGACGAGTCCGTCGACGACCTGCTCGCCTCGGAGGCGGCACGGGCACGTCGGCGTGCGGTGCGCCAGTACGAGGCCGACCACGCCGCCCCGGAGGCCGACCCGACCGGATCGCTCGCGCCCCGACTCGGCTGAAGCAGCACCCTCGTGGTCGTCGTCCTGCTGCTCCTCATGCTGCTGGCCAGCTACACGACGTTCCACGCCACGCGCCGCTGGTACGTGCCGGTGTCGCTCGGCTGGACCGTGGTGTTCCTGTCGTTCGGCTGGGCCATCGGGCTCACCAAGGCGGAGATGGGGCTGGACGACTGGATCCCGGGCCTCATCTGGGGCGGTGCCTGCATCGCCGTGGTGTCGACCGGGATGGCCCTGGGCATCGCGGTCCCGCGAATGCATCCGCTGTTCGCCGACGAGCGCGTGCAGCGGTTCAGCGGCCCGCAGCTGGCCGCGAAGTCGCTGATCGAGATCCCGCTGGGGACCGTGCTGCTGGAGGAGATCGTCTTCCGGTCGCTGCTGCTCGGCCTGCTCACGAGCAACTGGGGGACCGTCGTGGGCGTCCTGGGCTCCTCGCTCCTCTTCGGCTTCTGGCACGTCCTGCCCGCCCTGGAGATGCACGACTCCCACGCCCTGACGCGGGGGCGCCCGGGCATCCTGCCGAAGATCACCACGGTGGGAGCCACGGTCCTGGGCACGGGGGCGGCAGGCGTCGGCTTCGCCATGCTGGTCGTCCTGAGCGGCAGCGTCCTGGCGCCGATGGGCCTGCACTGGGCCCTGAACGGCTCGGGGTCGATCGCGGCCTGGCTCGTGGGCCGGGGTATCCCTCGGCGGTTCCGCCCTGGCGGTTCAGACCCGACCCAGCAGCGCGGTGCGGCGAGCGAGGACGAGCAGTGAGATGCCCTCAGCGTCGGCCGTCGCGAGACAGGGTCCCCTCCAGGCGAGGCGTCATGAGGCGGCCGCTGTCTCCTGACCGGCATCATCCTCGGTGGTGCGAAGGGTCTCGGGGTTGCGCAGGGCCTCGGACACCTTCAGGCAGGCCTTCCCAAGGGCCTCGAACTCCTCAGGGGAGAGCACGTCCATGAGGTGGCGCCGCACGCTCTCCACGTGGTCGGGTGCCGCGGCCACCAGGATCTGCCAGCCGTGCTCGGTGAGCACCGCGTACATGCCCCGGCCGTCCTGCTGGCATACCCGCCGCTCGACCAGACCCGCCTGCCCCATCCGGTCGATCTGATGGGACAGGCGACTGCGGGAGAGCAGTGTGCGATCGGCCAGGGCGGACATCCGCATCTGGCGATCCGGGTGCTCGGACAGCTCGACGAGGATCTGGTAGTCGGTGCCCGTGAGGCCGTGCGTCTCCTGCAGGTCACGGCTGAGACGGTCGGGAAGCAGCATGTTCGCGGCCAGCCAGCCACGCCACAGCTCCTGCTCGTGTTCGGAGAGCCAGCGAGTCACAGCGGAACGTTACTCCTGAGTAGCTCGGACATGGGATCGGAAGGGGATGAGCGTCAGCTCCCAGTATCGGTCAGGATCTGGGCGCCATCATCGGTGACGGCCAAGGTGTGCTCGAACTGGGCGGTCCAGGTGCCGTCGGCGGTCACGGCCGTCCAGCCGTCCGCCCACATCCGATAGTCGTGTGTGCCCAGGGTGAGCATCGGCTCGATCGTGAAGGTCATCCCGGGGACCATGACCGTGCTGGCCCGGGGATCGTCGTAGTGCGGGATCACCAGGCCCGTGTGGAACGACGTGCTGATCCCGTGGCCGGTGAAGTCGCGGACGACGCCGTAGCCGAAACGCCGGGCATAGGACTCGATGACCCGGCCGATCACGTTGATGGGCCGGCCGGGGCGGACTGCCGCGATCCCTCGCATCGTCGCCTCCCGGGTCCGCTCCACCAGCAGGCGGGGGGGCTCGGCAACCTCGCCGACGAGGAAGGTCGCGTTGGTGTCGCCGTGCACGCCGTCGAGGTAGGCGGTGATGTCGATGTTGCAGATGTCGCCGTCCATCAGGACGGTGTCGTCGGGGATGCCGTGGCAGATGACCTCGTTGAGGCTGGTGCACAGGGACTTGGGGAAGCCGCGGTAGCCCAGCGTCGAGGGGTACGCCCCGTGGTCGCAGAGGTACTCGTGGCCGAGGCGGTCCAGCGCATCCGTCGTGACGCCCGGCCGGATGGCTGCACCCACCGCGGCCAGGGCATCGGCGGCGAGCCGGCCCGCGACGCGCATCCGCTCGAGCGTGGCCGCATCGTTCACGTCCGAGCCTGCGTGGCGCGCCGGGGCAGGCCGGTCGACGTACTCGGGCCGGGCGATGCTGGCGGGTACGGGGCGCCGCGGGGAGATCCGCCCGGGCTTCAGGCGCGCCCCGGTGGCGTGCTGTGCCGTGGTCGAGGCTGAGGGCATGGCACAAGGGTACGTGCCGTCCACCCGGATGCGCGGGGAGCAGCCGGGCAGCCAGTATGTGCACATGGCCTTCTGGTTCTGCCTGAAGCACATGGCTGTGGAGCCGGACGAGGGCTGCGCCCACGCCGACCGGCTCGGCCCCTACGAGGAGCACGCGGACGCGGAAGCGGCGCTGGAGGGCGCTCGCAAGCGCTCCCAGGCGTGGGACACAGACCCCAAGTGGAACGATTGAACCCCGCCTGCGCGGGGGCTACGGTCGTCCCGTGCGCGCCACGCTGAGCCCGGTCCGCGGCCGGCCGGGTGATGGCCCTCGGTTCCGGGGCTGGCATGTGCGAGTCCGGCGACGCCCCCGGAGGAAGGAAGCGGGGGGGTGGATCCGTGAATGATCCGATGGATTGGCAAGATCCGCCCATGACCGGACCGCTCGGCGCCGCCGCCGCACCCAAGGCGAACCCCTGGCAGCTTCCTGACGTCTCGGGGATGGTGGTCGCAGTCCTGGGCGGCACCGGCAGCCAGGGCAGGGGGCTGGCCACCCGATTCACCGCCGCAGGGATGCAGGTCGTGATCGGCTCGCGTGACCGGGTGCGGGCGGTCGAGACGGCGGGCGAGGTCGGCCGGGAGGCCCGGGGGACCGGCAACGCCGAGGCCGCCCGCGCAGCCGACGTCGCGATCCTGGCAGTCCCGTGGTCCGGCCACGAAGCGATGTGTCGCGACCTGGCCAAGGCGCTGGCCGGCTGCATCGTGGTGGACTGCGTGAACCCGCTCGCCTTCGACGAACGGGGTTGCCGGGCAGTGCCCGTGCCCGAGGGAAGTGCCGCCGAGCAGGCGGCCGTGCTGCTCTCCGAGAGCCGCGTGGTGGCGGCGTTCAACCACATCTCCTCAGCCCTGCTCGGTGACCTGTCGATCCCGCGCATCGAGACTGACGTGCTGGTCTGTGGCGACGACCGCGAGGCCACCGACACCGTCCAGGCCCTGGCCGAGCAGATCCCCGGTGTGCGGGGCATCTACGCGGGGCGGCTGCGCACGGCGGGAGCGGTCGAGGCGATCACCGCCAACGTGCTCTCGATCAACCGGCGTTACCGCGCCAACACGGGGTTCACCGTGACCGGGCTGGCCCGCGGGTAGCGGCGCGGGCTCGTCCGACTCCGGCTGGCGCTGCCGTCGTGGGGCGGCCGACGTCCAGGCGCATCCGCGCGCTTGGCCTCCGTCACGACCTCGGCGGCGATCCGGACGCCAGCTGCGAGACGCAGACCTCACGCAGCCTGATCCGGGGGCTGGACCCCCTCGGGCCAGGCGGTGTCCGTGTCGTGACGGGCGCCCCTCAGGTCCGCTCCCGCCAGCCACGCGCAGGCCAGGTCCGTCCCGCGCAGATCGGCCCACCTCAGGTCGGCTCCCGTCATCGTCGCGGACTGGACGTTCGCATCGCGCAGGTCGGCGCCCCGCAGGTCCACCCGGTGGAGGTTGGCGCCGACGAGGCTGGCCCACCTCAGCCGCGCTCCCGTCGCGACCGCCCGGGCCAGGTCGGCGTGGTCGAAGCAGGCTGCACCGCCCAGCAGGCCGGTGAGATCAGCGCGCCGCAGGTTCGTCCCGACGAACAGCGCCCGAGGGGCGCACGTCCCCCGCAGGCTCGAGCGGCTCAGCACGGCACCGCTGAGGTTGGCGTCGCTGAGATCGGCCTGGTCCAGGACCGTGCCCTTGAGCCGGGCCGCCACGAGGCGGGCCCCGGCCAGGTGGACGCGGCGCAGGTCCGCGTTCCTGGCGCGGATGCCGCCGAGCTGGGCTCCCTCCCGCCAGATCGTCTCGTCGCCACTTGAGGCCATGCCAGCATCCTCGGTGCCGCGGGCGAACCCCGGTTGTGCCGCGGATGTCGTGCCCCTGTGCTCCCGATGAACTCTGAGGACCCGTCCGATGGGTGGGCCTGTCCGACGGGTCAGCTGCAGGGCTGCGCGCCGCCCGTGGGGGCGTTGGCGGCCTCCTCGCCGATCGACGGACCCGCCGCCGAATCAGCGGTACTGGTGGTCGGCGTCGGGATAGCTCCCCGCCACGACCTCGTCAGCCCAGGTCCGCACGGCGGAGCCCAGGATGCCGCGCAGGTCGGCGTAGCGCTTGACGAACCTGGCCGGCTGGCCGGCGCCCAGACCGGCGAGGTCCTGCCAGACGAGCACCTGGCCGTCGGTTCCGGCTCCGGCCCCGATCCCGATGGTCGGGACGGACAGGGCGGCGGTCACCTGTGTGGCGAGCGCGGCCGGCACGACCTCCAGCACGACCGCGAAGGCCCCTGCCGACTCCAGCGACTTGGCGTCGCGCAGCAGGATCTCCCCGTCCTCGCCCCGGCCCTGCACGCGGTAGCCGCCGAACTGGTTGACCGACTGCGGCGTCAGGCCCAGGTGCCCCATCACGGGGATGCCGGCCGCCACCAGGGCCTCGACCTGGGGCAGCACCCGGGCACCGCCCTCGAGCTTGACCGCCTGGACCGCGGCCTCCTTGAGGAAGCGGGCACTGGTGGCCAGGGCCTGCTGGGGGGAGGCCTGGTACGAGCCGAACGGCAGGTCGCCCACCACGAGCGCCCGGCGGGTGCTCCGCACGACGGCGCCGGCCAGGGGGAGCAGCTCGTCGACCGTCACGGGGATGGTGGACTCGTAGCCGTAGACCACCATGGCAGCGGAGTCCCCGACGAGGATCACGGGGATGCCGGCCTCGTCGAACACGCCGGCGGTCATCGCGTCGTAGCTGGTGATCATGGGGAACCGCTCGCCGCGCGCCTTGGCGGCGATGAGGTCGCGCACGGTGACTCGCCTGGTGGGTCCACCTGGGCGGTCGGGTGCCGAACCGTAGAGCGGCGCAGCCGCGTTGGACATCTTCTCTCCCATCTCGAGGCTCGTTCGAGTCCCCGGACGACTCAGAATGGTCGCACGATCATGGGGTTCAGGCTCGCGGTGGCCCCAGCCCTCCTCCGAGACGGGAATGGTCGCTCCTCGACCGGAGTTGAAGCAGCCATGCCGAACCTCCAGGCGGCCGAGGCCGGCGAGGTCGCGCCGCACAGGTGGCGCGCGCTGGCGGCGCTGGTCGTCAGCCTCCTTGTCGTCGTGCTCGACAACACCGTCCTCAACGTGGCGCTCAAGACGATCCAGGAGGACCTCGGGGCGACCCAGTCCGAGCTGATCTGGGCGATCAACGCCTACTCCCTGGTCTTCGCGGCGCTGCTGTTCACCTGGGGTGTGCTGGGCGACCGCTACGGGAGGCGCCGGATACTCATCCTCGGCCTGACACTCTTCGCGTTGGCGTCGTTGCTCAGCGCCTTCGCGCAGAGCCCGGAGCAGCTCATCGCGGCCCGCGCGCTCATGGGCGTCGGCGGCGCTTCCGTGCTGCCCGTGACGCTGTCGATCATCACTGTGATCTTCCCGCCCGCCGAGCGGGGACGGGCGATCGGCATCTGGGCGGCGGCCGTCGGTGGCGCGGTCGCCCTGGGGCCGCTGCTGGGCGGCTTCCTGCTCGAGCACTTCTGGTGGGGCTCGGTCTTCCTGATCAACGTCCCGATCATCATCGTCGGTGTCGCAGGCATCCTCATCAACGTCCCGGAGTCCCGGAACCCGCACCCCGGCAAGCTGGACCCCATCGGCCTCGTGCTCTCGGTCGCGGGCCTGCTGGCGCTGGTGTACGGCATCCAGGAGGCCGGCTGGGACGAGCTCAGCACGTACCTTTGGATCGCCGCCGGAGTCGTCACCCTCGTCTCCTTCCTGGTCTTCGAGGCCCGGACGGACCACCCCTCGCTGGACCTGAGCCTGTTCCGGATCAGGTCGTTCTCGGTCCCGCTGGCAGGCACCTCCCTGACGTTCGCCGCGCTGCAAGGGTCCCTAATCTTCCTGGCGTTCTACTACCAGCTGGTCCGGGGCTGGTCCCCGCTCCAGGCGGGCGCCCTGACCCTGCCGTTCGCCGTCGGGCAGCTGCTGGCCGCCCCGCGCAGCGGGAAGATGGTGAGCCGGTTCGGGGCGCGCAAGGTCATCCTGACCGGCATCTCGCTGGCCGCCCTGGGGATGTTCCTGTTCACCCGCCTCGGGATGGACACGCCCGTCTGGGCCCTGCTCGTGATCCCCTTCATCTTCGGGTTCGGCATGGGCAACGTGATCGCGCCCTCCACGACCCGGATGACTCTGGCCACGCCGCCGGAACGGTCCGGGGCCGGGGGCGCGGTCCAGAACACCGTCCGGCAGGTCGCCGCGACCCTGGGCGTGGCGGTGATCTCCTCGGTCGTGGCCGCGGCGTACGCAAGCCGGATCACGGACGCGCTGGCATCCGTGCCGATGCCGCCGCAGGTCCGCGAGGCCGTCTCCGACTCCGTGGGTGCCACGTACGAGGTCGCCAACCGGCTGGAGGGTGCGGGCCAGATCACGGCGACCCAGGCCGATGCGCTGAGAGCGGCGGCGAACGAGGCATACCTGCCGACGTTCCACCTGGCCGCGTACATCGCGTTGGGGCTGCTGCTGCTCGCCCTGGCGCTCTTCCTGCTCTGGCTGCCCGCGAAGGCCGAAGCGGTGGCGTGGCACGCGGACGGGACGAGCGACGGCGGGCCGCAGGCCGACGGGTCGGCGATCGATCAGGTCCACGTGGTCGCCGAGGAGGGCCAGAGCCTCGAGCATGTCGAGCAGGCTCCGCTGGAGCATCCCGGGACGGGGCGCCTGCCCGACGGTGGGCGGAGCTAGGAGGCTCCCCAGGGCCGGGCCTGTCCGGAGGATGCCCAGCACCCTCGCAGGACGCTCTCCCCGAGTGTTCGGGGACGAGCCCCGACGAGCCAGTCGAAGCCCCGCCGGTCGAGCCAGTCGAAGCCCCGCCGGTCGAGCCAGTCGAGGCCCCGCTGGTCGTGCGAGTCGGGGCCCTGCTGGTCGAGCCAGGCGAGGCCCCGCTGGTCGAGCCAGGCGAGGCCC
>CAZWXF010000007.1:0-3474 GCA_964638055.1 uncultured Bifidobacteriaceae bacterium
CTAGGCTCGGCCAGGGTCCCGGATGATGGCGATGGCCTTGGCGACGCCGACCGCCGCGCCGGCGACGAGCCCGGCGGCGGCGGCCGCTGGAACCCCCTTCCGGACCGACTCCCGGCCCCGTATCCGGTGGTCCACGACGGGCCATCCGTTCTCCCGCGCGATGCCGCGCAGGCGCCCGTCGGGGTTCACCGCCACGGGGAAGCCGACGCAGGAGAGCATGGGGACGTCGTTGCTGGAGTCGGAGTAGGCCGCGCACCGTGACAGATCGAGGTTGCGCTCGGCGGCCAGTCGCTGCACGGCCTCGGCCTTGGCCCCTCCGTGCAGCGGCACGCCCTGAAGCCGCCCGGTGTACTCGCCGTCGATGACCTCGGCGATGGTGCCCAGGCCCCCTGTCAGGCCCAGGCGGCGAGCGAGGACCCGGCTGACCTCGACCGGCGTCGCGCTGATGAGCCAGACCTCGTGGCCGATGCCCATGTGCGCCCGGGCCAGGCCGATGGTGCCGGCCCAGAGCCGATCGACCATGCGCTCGTCGTAGACCTCGTCTGCGAGCGTCTCGATCTCGGCAGGCTCCCGGCCACGCACGAACGCCAGTCCGTTCTCGGTCGCGGCAGTGATGTCGTGCATGTTCTCGCGGCCCGAGACGATGAACTTCAGCTGCTTCCACGTGAAGTCGAGGACCTCGCCCGTGGTGAAGTAGTCGCGGTCGGCCATTCCCTTGGCCAGGACCGCGAAGCTGGAGCCGCGCATGATCGTGTTGTCGACGTCGAAGAACGCCGCCGCGCCGGGGCCGGCGTTGTCCGGTGAGAGGCCCGGCAGGCCCACCGATTCCGGCCCCTCCTGATCCGTGACCCGCAGGCGGCTGCGCCGCCTCCCACCGGGGTGGTCGCCCGGGGGCTCTTCGAGCTCGAGCTCGAGCTCGACGGGGGAATCGGACTCGGAGGGGTCCTCGGGGTCTGGCGAGAGGTCCGCCGGATCGGAGTCGCTGGGCGGCCGGCTGGTCGGCGGGGGCGTGGTCAGGTCCGCCCCGCCGGCATCGGCCGCGGCGGGCGGCTGCTGCTGATCGGGTTCGTCCACGTGGGGCTCCTGGGTCGCTCGGCTGCGTGCGCCGTGACTGTGATGGAGCGAGCCTAGCGACTTGATCGCGTGACAGACTGCGGCCTGTGACCAACCTCGCGGACCTCGTGCGCGCGGCGGCAGGAACGCGACCCGATCATCCGGCCATCGTCACCAGGACCATGGAGCTCTCATGGGCGCAGCTGGACCAGGCCGTCGATCGGGCCGCACGGGGCATCAGCGCCCGCGAGCTTCCCCGCGGTTCCCGCATCGGACTGCTCATCGGGAACTCGCCCGACTTCGCGGTCGCGTACTTCGCGGCGCTGCGGGCGGGCCTGATCGTGGTGCCGCTGAACACTGCGTACACCGCCCCCGAGCTGACGAGGGTCTGTGTCGATGCCGGGCTCTCGCTGCTCCTGCACGATCCGGGCACCGCCCGGACGGCTGCCGCGGTTGGCCGTCGACACCAGGGCCTCGCCGTCGTGTCGACCGACAGCGACGCCGGCCAGCTGCTCCTCGGGGCGGAGGCGGGCGGGCGGGGAGCCTTCGTCGGCGGCCGCACAGGCGACCGTCAGGCGGCGGTCATCATGTACACGTCCGGGAGCGAGGGAGAGCCCAAGGGCGCGATCCTCAGCCACGGCGCCCTACGGGCGAACCTCGACGCCATGGCGAGGCTGCGTCGCCCACCCGCGCTGACCCCGGACGATCGACTCCTTCTCGTCGTGCCGATGTTCCACATCTACGGGCTCAACTCGGGTCTCGGCCTCGCCGCGCGCGTGGGGGCGACCTGCGTGCTGCTGGAGCGATTCGATCCCCGCGGCTCCCTGGCCGCCATCCGCGACCTGGGGGTGACCGCGGTCGTGGGCGCCCCGCCCATGTACGTGGCCTGGAGCGCTGAGGGGTCCCTGCGGGAGTCGATGGATGGCGTGCGGATCCTCATCAGTGGTGCGTCGTCCCTGTCCCCGGACACCTACCAGCAGTTCCAGTCGATCACCGGCCACGAGATCTGGGAGGGCTACGGCCTGACCGAGTGCTCGCCGGTCGTCACCACGACGCTGGCTTCGGGTAGGCCGAAGTCGGGATCGGTGGGGCGCGCGATCCCGGGCATCCAGGTGGCCCTGCGCGACCTCGGCGGAGGTGAAGTCGACGAGGGCGACCCAGGCGAGATCTGGATCAGGGGCAAGTCCCTGCTCACAGGCTACTGGCCCGACGCGTCGGGTGGTCCCGACGCCCAGGGCTGGTTCCGCACCGGGGATGTGGCGGTCGTCGACGACGACGGCGACCTGCACCTGGTCGATCGCCTGCGCGACCTGATCATCGTCTCCGGCTTCAACGTCTACCCGCGCGAGGTCGAGGCGGTGCTCGAGGCACACCCGGCTGTTGCGGAGGTGGCGGTCCTGGGGATGCCGCATCCGCTGACGGGCGAGGCGGTCAAGGCCGTCGTGGTCCTGCGCAAGGGGGTTCCGCAGCCCGACGACCTTCGCGCGTTCTGCGAGGCGCGCCTGGCCAGGTTCAAGTGCCCGGTGATCTTCGAGTTCGCCAAGAAGCTCCCGCACGGGGCCACCGGCAAGGTCTCCAAGGGCAGGCTGCGGAGCCTGCGTCCGTGAGCCGTGTCGCCCTGGTGGGCAAGCCTGAGTGCCACCTGTGCGACCAGGCGCGGCTCGTCGTGTCCAGCGTATGCACGCAGCTGGGCGTCGCCTGGGAGGAGCGCAACATCCTGGCCGAACCGCGGCTGGCCGACGAGTACTGGGAGCTCATACCGGTCGTCCTGGTCGACGGTGACCCGATCGCGCACTGGCACGTCACGGCCGAACAGCTGCGCGCCGCTCTCGAGCCGGTGCGGTAGCCCCGTCTCAGTTGCCGGGTAACTCCGGTCCGCCCGCGCCGGCCGAGCCTGTCGAGCGCCGCGTCGAGACGATCACGCCGGCCGAGCCTGTCGAGACCACGCCGGCCGAGCCCCGCGTCGAGACGATCACGCCGGTCGAGCCTGTCGAGACCAAGCGGTCGATTCTCGAGCCGGCGCCGCGTTGGGGTGGTGTTCCACGGCGTCGCGCTTCCGGTTCGCGTGGTGTTCCTGGGGGGCTCGTGGTTGTTCTCGTGCGTGGGGGGCCTGGTCTCGACGGGCTCGACCGACGGCTTCGAGACACGCCGGTCGAGCCTGTCGAGCGCCGCGTCGAGCCCGTCGAGACGACCAAGCCGGCCGAGCGCCGCGTCGAGACGATCACGCCGGTCGAGCCTGTCGAGACCAAGCGGTCGATTCTCGAGCCGGCGCCGCGTTGGGGTGGTGTTCCACGGCGTCGCGCTTCCGGTTCGCGTGGTGTTCCTGGGGGGCTCGTGGTTGTTCTCGTGCGTGGGGGGCCTGGTCTCGACGGGCTCGACCGACGGGCTCGACCGACGGGCTCAGCGACCACCTTCGCCCGA
>CAZWXF010000007.1:3574-25626 GCA_964638055.1 uncultured Bifidobacteriaceae bacterium
CGACGGGCTCGACCGACGGGCTCGACCGACGGGCTCAGCGACCACCTTCGCCCGACCGCAGCACGCGCAGATGTCCGCGTCGACCGATCTCGATCACGTCGGGCCCTGGCGCGGCGACGCGCGGACGGGCCGCTTCCCGCACGGCGTCTGCGAGGGCCTCGAGGTCATCGGGGGAGGGACGCAGCGCGTCCGGGTCGGGCGCGAGGCGGACGACCTCCCAGCCGCGTGGCACGGTCATCCGCTCGGAGTGCACCTGGCAGAGGTCGTAGCAGTGCGGCTCGGCGAACGTGGCCAGGGGCCCCAGGACTGCGGTGGAGTCGGCATACACGTACGTCAGCGTCGACACGGCCGGCCTCGTGCATGAGGGCTTGTGGCAGCGACGGACTGGACTCACGGGGGCAACCTACCCCTGCGGACAGACATCGCCGGCACGGGTCGTCCGTGTCGGCACCCGCTGAGGCTCTCGCCGTGCGCGACCTCGGCCGGTCCGCCGGAGTGACCCGCAGACGCCGGAAGGGCTCACTGCCCCATGAGGGTCCCCGCGTCCTCGCGCACCTCGTCGACGCGAACCGTGGACACCGTGGGCCACCACTGGTACCCCGTCAGGCCTGCCGCGCCGGAGGTGCTGTGCGCGACGTGGGCCATGCCTGAACCGGGGGCGGCCCGCCAGCTGGCCGTCACCAGCGCGGGGTGGGTGGAGCCGGGCACGTCGAAGAGCACCTGCGAATCGCGCGGCACCGCCACGGTGACGGTCCGGACCTGGCCGTGCCCGGACACGATCTCATGCGTCCTCTCGGATCCCGGCTCGGGAGTGGCCGCGTCCGTGGGTGTCCGGTCGCTCGTGACGTAGGTCAGCGTGCCGGAGACCGGCTCGTTCCCGGAGGCCACCGCGATGCTCGACACCAGTCCGGGGCCGGCAACCATCACGGCGCTGGCCAGGGGGTTGTCCGGCCCCGTCGGGTCGGTTGCCGCCAGCCACGCGAGATCCCGCAGCTCACCCGTGGATGAGATCCGAACGGCGCCGGTCAACGGGTGGTCGCTGATCAGGCGCAGGGCCCCGCCTGCGGCGGTCAGGGCCCGGGCCAGGTCCACGGTCACGATCCTCCCCGCCGGCACGACCACCTGGTGCAGCGACGCCAGCTCCGTGCTGCCGGCGGGCGTGAGGAGTCGCAGGGAGGCAGTTGCCAGCTGCGCGCCGGAGTTGACCAGGACCAGGTCGCGTGCGCCCGCACCGGACGGGATGCCGGCGAAGACGAGCTCACGGCGCGGAGCGACCGATGCGGCCAGGAAGTCGACCCCCTGGGGCACGGCGGCGTGTGGCTCGGCCACATCCCAGAGCGCGGCGCCCACCCGCCCGGTGGTTGCCGTCACGTGCACCGAGAGGACCCGTTCGCCCTCAGCCAGCGCGCTGAGGCGGATGCGCGCCTGGGCCTGCGGGGCGAGGTCCAGCCCCCGGCTGCCGACGGCCTCGATCGGTCCGGACATCCCGATGATCTCGATGTCGAAGCGGGCCTGCTGGGCGGTCGGATTGCTCACCAGGAGGGTCGCGTCGCGACGCGCGTCACTGCCCGACCCTACGAACCACCACTGCGCTGCGGGGGCCACGCACTGGCCGCTGTCCAGTCCCCGTGCCGGTCCCGAGGCTTCTGCGCCCACGACCGCCGCCGACAGGCCGGGTGCGAAGCCGTCCTCGCCCTCGATGACCGTGGTGGGCACAGACTGTCCGGGGCTCAGGATCGCCACCGGATCGCCGACGGATTCGATCGTGGCGATTCGATCGTCGCTGTCCAGACCGCGGGCCCACGCCTGGCCCGCGGTCGGGTCGGCGGCCCCAAGGGACACGCCGAAGCTCAGGGCGCGCCACGACTGCTTCCCGGCGAGGTCCTCGGGGCATGCCAGGATCGCGCTGCTGACCTCGCGGGGGACTGTCGATGCCGGCGGGGCCGCCCCGGGCGCAGCGACGATGGCGATCAGGGCAGCCCCGGCCAGGCCGAGCAGCAGACCGCCTCTCACGTCGGATCACCGTCGGGGTAGCGCGCTCTGGGCTTGGGCATCGCGATCAGCAGGACCACGAGCAGCAGTCCGAGATGGGCCGCTGCCAGATAGGGCCATCCGGTCCTGTGCCGGACCAGCAGCCACCCCGGAGCCTCGACCGCGGCCCGGATCATGCCGTTCTCGTCGCCCTTGACCGTCAGCCGCGTGCCGGCAAGCTCGGCGACCCAGCCGCCGTCGGCAGCCTCGGCGATGCGAAGCTCTCTGGGCAGCTCGATCTGCTGGTCCAGCTCGACATCGACAGTGGTCGGCGACGTGCGCACGGGGACGGTCAGCGGCGACTGCCCAGCCCCGGTCAGCCGAGCGCGCGTCGGGTCGTCGGGGACCAGCCAGAGCGACTGCTCGGCGTCCGTCGCCAGTCTGCGCAGCCCCGCGATGGCGTCGACCTGACCGACGAGGGGATCCTCGGGGGCCGTCGTCGCCACGATGAAGCCGATGCCGCGGTCCAGGAGCCCGGGTACCGGATTTCCGGCGGCACCGCCCACCAGCTCGCCGACGAGCGTCTCGAGGTCGGCATCGGTCCCACCTGCGAGCAGGGCATCGGCATCGCCCACCCGGGGCCCCGCCCGGGTTGCAACGGCGTAGTGCACGCCATCGGATTGGCGGTGCAGGACGAGCGTCCGTGCCCGGGTGTCGTCGGTCCCTGCGGTCGCCGCCAGGGGCGGAAGGGCCGTGCCACCTCCGGTGGTGAGCGCGCCGGTGGGGGCGAGCCACCATCCGATCAGCAGCAGGACGGCCGTCGCCCGCAGGACAGGGTGCACCCGGGGATCGCCCCACTTCGCCTCGTTCGCCGTGGCCAGGATCAGCAGCGCACCGACCGCCAGCATCGGGATGCCCAGCCAGATCGGCCATGGGGTCCATGCCAGGGCGACCAGGGCCGCCAGTCCGAGCACGACGAGTCTCTGGTTGAGTCGGGAGTGGCCGGTCCCAGGGGTGCCGGCCGGACGCGAGACGGCGAACAGCGCCGCTGCCACCAGCACGATGCCGATCCAGCCGGTCGCGCCGGGACCTCCGGGGGAGATCGCTGCGGGCAGGGCCGCCGGCCGCAGGAGCGTGGGATCGTCGCGGCCGATCTCCCCGACCAGCGTCAGGGGATGGGACCAGATGATCGGCAGCCACATCAGGGCGAAGGCGAGCGCGACGCCCCCGATCCAGGCCAGGGGGACCCTTAGGGCGGGTCGCAGCAGGCCCAGTCCTATCGCCACGGGGGCCAGGAGGAGGACTGCGGGACTGAACAGGGCGAGCAGGCCCAGAGCGGCCCCGGCGGCGAGGCTGGGGCGTACCGCGGTGCCCACCGGTGCCTCGCGCGGTCGCAGGACCCGCAGCAGGAGTCGCGCGCAGACCGGCCCCCACAGGACGACGGCCAGGGTTCCCAGCCTTCCGCTGCCCGTCGCGGCGACGGCTGCAGGGAGAGTCGCGTACGCCAGGGCGGCCCAGGTCTTGGCCTGGACGTCAAGTGCGCCCAGCAGCCATCTGGCGCTCAGGAAGGCCAGGGGCACCGCGAGCCCGAGCATCAGGCGCAGCAGGACGTCGACGGAACCCAGCAGGGGGGTGGCCAGCGCTGCCAGGGCGACCGAGTAGGTCGGAACCGTGGCCGACGTGCCGAACCGCACGTCGTGCCAGCTGTCGAGGTACGCGCGTACCAGCTCCATCGCTCCGGGGGCCGGCAGGAGGGCGCCCCCGTGGACGCTGCCGGGCCCGAGGAAGATGCCGGGGTTCCGCAGGACGCTGGCAAGGACGAGACCCGCCCCCACGGTCAGGGCGGCCCGCACGCTCCGCGAGACGTGCACGCGCCGCCAGGACCAGGTCGACAGACCGGTGGCGACCAGCCAGCTCTCGACAGCGTGACCGGCCACCATCCCCCGGGGAGCTCGCACCCGCTTGGGGGGCCGCAGGTCCGTGACCGGTGCCTGCCAGGCGCGCGCGCGCACGGCGCGCAGGCGCTTGCGACCCGAGATCGCATCCCACGCTCCGGCCAGCTCGGCTGCGGCGTCCTCGGGCTCACGGGTCAGCAGCAGGGCAAGGCAGCGCAGCAGGGTGGACATGACCAGGGCGATCGTCCGGGGCACGATCGAGAGGCCGCGGACCGAGGTCAGTCCCAGCAGGATCTGGCCCTCGCGCGCCAGGCGTCGTGCCGAGGGCAGGTGGGCAGGCCGGGTGGAGAGCCGATCGGCCGAGATGATCCGATGCGCCCGGCGATGGGCGACGACGGCATCCGGGATGAACATGACGGTGTGCCCACTGCCCCAGGCACGCCGGCAGAGATCGGCTGGCGCGGCCCAGTCGCCGATGAGTGGATCCAACCCGCCCAGGGACTCCCAGACGTCGGCACGCACGAGCATCCCGGCGGAGTCGCCGGCGTAGACAGGCCGCTCCACGTCGTACTGGCCCTGATCGCGCTCGCCCGGGTCCAGGGGTTCGACCAGAGGTGAGCCCGGAGCCCACCGGTGACCCACCGCGACGAGGCGTCCGGGATCGTTCCAGGCGACGGCCTTGGGGATCAGGATGGCGGCGTCGGTGTGCCGATCGGCCGCGGCCAGCAGGGCCGCCAGGCAGTCCGGCTCGGCTGCGACGTCCTCGTGCAGGATCCAGTACCAGGCGGCCGCCCGGTACAGCGGCATCGCAGCACGGGTGGCTGGGGCTTGCGCCTCGGCTTGCGCGAGGGCCAGGCATGCCGCCAGGGTGCCGTTCGATCGCGCGGGGTCAGCCTCCGGGAGGTCCCCCGGGTCGAAGCCCGCTGCGGCATCGGCGGGACGGGTCTGGTCGGCGAAAGCGGCGAGGCAGCGCGCGAGCAGCTCTGACCCCTCGGCCGCGACGAGCAGCGCCGTCACATGGTGCCTGCGCTGCGTCGCAGTCTGGGATTCGGGCAGGAAGCGCGCCAGCGCCCCTTCCGGCGAGGACGCGGCATCCTCGTCATCGCCGGTCATGGACGATCAGGCTATATCGCGTTTCCGCGGACCCGAGCTCCGACGGCGGGCGATGATCATCCAGCCAGCTTCTTGAGGCGACGGCGCTCCCGCTCGGAGAGGCCGCCCCAGATGCCGAACCGCTCGTCGTTCGCCAGGGCGTACTCGAGGCACTCGGCTCGAACGGTGCATCCCGAGCAGACGCGCTTGGCCTCGCGGGTGCTCCCGCCCTTCTCGGGGAAGAAGGACTCCGGATCGGTCTGCGCGCACAGAGCTCGCTCCTGCCACGATGTTGCGTCGACCTCGAGCAGGTTGGTCAGATCGGTGTCGAACATCGGCCCTCCTAGACCATGTGAGCCGCACGAGGCAGTGCCCGACCGCACCTTTCTGGCGAATCACATGGATGGAATTACAGTGGTGCCAGTCCCGGCGAGTCAAGCCGAACGGGTAGGGAATTCTGATATGAGTCCAGTACCCGTCCATAGAGCGTCGTGCGCTGGACGGCGTGTCTGCCGACCCCCGACGCCATGGCCCGCAGCTGCTCCGGGGTGCGACTCGAGCCGTGCTGGGAGCCGGCGAGCCGCGAGATGGACTCCTCCATGAGCGTCCCGCCCAGGTCGTCCACCCCTGAGTCGAGGACTGCTCGGACGCCTTCGTCGCCGAGCTTCACCCACGATCCCTGGATGTGGTCGAACAGTCCGTGCAGGGCCAGTCGGGCGAACGCATGGACGGCGAGGTCCTCGCGTGGCGTGGCTCCGGGCCGGGCCCGGCCAGCGAGGTAGATCGGTGCGTTGACGTGCACGAACGGCAGGGGGACGAACTCGGTGAACCCGCCTGTCGCTCGCTGTATCCCGGCGATGACACGCAGGTGGCGGACCCAGTGGATGGCGGTGTCGACGTGCCCGTACATCATGGTGGCGGTCGAGCGGATGCCCAGGCTGTGGGCGGTGGTGACGACCTCGACCCAGGCACTGGCGGGCAGCTTGCCGCGTGTCAGCACCCATCGGATCTCGTCATCGAGGATCTCCGCGGCGGTTCCCGGGATGGTGTCGACCCCGGCGTCGCGGGCCTCGCGCAACCACGCCCTGACGGTCATCCCCGACCGTGCCGCACCGGAGCTGATCTCCATCGGGCTGAAGGCATGCAGGTGGATGCCCGGCGCAGCATCCCGGATCGTCTCGGCGAGCTGGAAGTACCACGTCGCAGGCAGCTTCGGGTCGATGCCGCCCTGCATGCAGATCTCCGTCGCGCCCGCTGACACAGCCTCGCGGGTGCGCTCGGCGACGTCGGCCAGGCTCAGGCGCAGTGCGCCGGGGTCGCTCTCCCGGTGGGCGAAGGCGCAGAAGCGGCAGCCGGTGTAGCAGACGGTGGAGAAGTTGATGTTCCGGTTGACGACGTAGGTGACCTCGTCGCCCACGGCCTCACGGCGGGCCGCGTCGGCCAGGCGGCGCAGCTCGGCGAGAGCGGGTCCGTCGGCGCCGAGCAGAGTGACCGCGGCGTCCTCGTGGGCCGGATCGAGCAGGGCGGCCGGTCGTGTTGCGGCCAGGTGGAGCGCGGCAGCGGTGTCGGGGTCGATCCGGTGGCCGGACGAAGTCTCGCGCAGGTCGACGTGCTCGGCCCGCAGCGTGCCTGCCGGGGCGGCGGTGTGCACGTAGGCGGCCTCGGTCCCCGCGGCACGGAACTGGTCCCGGATCGGCGAGGTGACTGTGACGGGATCCGCCTGAGGGCCCGCCTGTCCGGGGAGGAGGCTCGGGTGCCCGACGCTGACCTGCCCGGGATTCGTGTGCTCCTGGATCGGCGTCTGCCACGGTCGACCCACGGGCGCTCGGGTCGGGTCGGCCAGGCCGTCGCTGCCGGCAATGGCGTGGACGTGCGCAGCGATCATCGGATCGAGCCAGCCCGGCGTCGTGACGTAGACGGGATGCACCGCGAGCCGGGCACGAAGGGCGAACCCTGCCGCCCGCGTGGCCTCGGCCAGCGCCTCGGGCGCCGGCCAGGGGCGCTCGGGGTTGACATGGTCCGGGGTCACGGGGGAGACGCCACCCCAGTCGTCGATCCCGGCCGCGATGAGCCCGGGGAGCTCGGCGGGGGCGGAGAGGTTCGGGGGAGCCTGGACGATCATCCGCGGGCCGAGGATCAGGCGGGCCACCGCGATGGCAGCCAGGTGCTCCTCGTGCGGGAGGTCGGCCGAGGTGGCCAGGGCGGTGGACGGCTTGGCGCGGAAGTTCTGCACGATCACCTCCTGCAGGCCACCGTGGGCCAGGCCCACCTCGCGAAGCGCCAGCAGGGCCTCGGCGCGCTCGCCCAGGTCCTCGCCGATCCCGAACAGCACGCCGCTGGTCATGGGGATGCGCTGGCGCCCGGCGTCGGTGAGCGTCTGCAGGCGCACGGCCGGGTCCTTGTCGGGCGATCCGTGGTGCACCATCCCCGCAGTCAGGAGCCGGGGGCTCGCGCTCTCGAGCATGAGGCCCATCGACGCGGCGACCGGGCGCAGGGTGGCCAGCTCCTGCCAGGACAGGACGCCGGGGTTGAGGTGCGGCAGCAGCCCGGTCTCCTCGAGGACGAGGATCGCCATCGCCCGCAGGTAGTCCAGGGTCGTGTCGTAGCCGCGCTCCTCCAGCCAGGCGCGCGCCGCGGGCCAGCGGGCCTCGGGCCGGTCCCCGAGGGTGAACAGTGCCTCGCGGCACCCGGCCGACGCTCCGGCGCGGGCGATCGAGACGACTTCCTCCGGGGTCAGGAACAGGCCCTCGCCAGCGCGGCGCAGGCTGGCCGGATCGGTCGCGAACGTGCAGTAGTGGCACCTGTCGCGGCACAGCCGGGTCAGCGGGACGAAGACCTTCGGCGACCACGTGATGACCGGCCCACGCCCGGAGCGCTCACGCGTCGCGGCGGCCAGCGCCATCAGCTCGGTCAGGTCGTCGCCCCCTGCGGCCAGCAGCGCGGCGGCCTCGTCCCGGTCCAGGGCCAGGCCGCGACCAGCCCGGCTCAGCGCCCGGTGGACCTGGCGATCGGTGACCGGGCGATCCGAGGGGGCTGGGCGCGTGCGAGGGCGCGTGAAAGGGGGAGCCTCGCCGAGGGCAGGCTCTCGTGTCGGGGCGGGGGGACCCGCGGGTGCTGGCGCTTCGCGCGGGGTCGGCATGCAAGGAACCCTACGAGTGGCAGAATCCGCGGGTGCATGTCGTGGTCCTGGCCGGCGGATATGGGGGCTCGCGCTTCGTCGCCGGGGTTCGCGACCTCCTGCGGACGCAGCACCCGACCGCCCACGTGACGGTCGTGGCGAACACGGCCGACGACATCTGGGTGCATGGCCTGCGCGTCTGCCCGGACCTCGACACGATCATGTACTTCCTGGGAGAGGGCCTGGACCGCGAGCGGGGGTGGGGCCGGGTCGACGAGTCGTTCGTGGTCTCCGCCGAGCTCGCCGCGTACGGCGTGGCGCCCGACTGGTTCGGCCTGGGCGACCGGGACATCGGCACCCACCTGGTGCGCCGGCAGCTGCTCGATGCAGGGCAGCCCCTGAGCCGGATCACCGCCGCCCTGTGCACGCGCTGGCAGCCCGGGGTCGACCTTCTGCCCATGTCCGACGACCGCGCCGAGACCCACGTGGTGATCGAGGTCGAGGGGCAGCGCCGCGCTATCCACTTCCAGGAGTGGTGGATCCGGCTGCGTGCGGGCGTCCCGGCGCTCGGCTTCCCCATCGTCGGGATCGAGTCCACCCGCCCGGCCCCTGGCGTGCTCGAGGCGATCGCCGAGGCCGACGCGATCCTGCTGGCTCCGAGCAACCCCGTGGTCTCGCTGGGCCCGATCCTGGCCGTGCGTGGCATCCGGGAGGCGCTGCGCGATGCCCCCGGGCAGGTCGTCGGGGTGAGCCCCATCGTCGGGGGCAGCCCGGTCCGCGGCATGGCAGATGCCTGCCTGTCCGCCATCGGGGTGCCGTGCACGGCGTCAGGGGTGGCAGCCCACCTGGCACCGCGCAGGCTGCGCGTGCCCGCCGGAGCGCCTGGTCCGGGGGTGCTCGACGGGTGGATCGTCGACGCGGTGGATGCCCAGCAGGTCGGCGAGGTGGAAGCACTGGGGATCGCGTGTCGCGCCGTGCCCAGCCTGATGACGGACGCCGGGGCCGCGCGCGGCCTGGCGGCAGCCGCCCTGGCGCTGGCCGGGCTCAGCCAGTGATGCCACCGCCGGTCGTGCATCCGCCCGAGATGCCTCAGCCGGGGATGATGCTCGCCCCGCTGACCGGGCTCCCCGAGATCCGGGCCGGGGATGACCTCGTGGCGCTCATCGCCGCGGCCGCGGGAGACCTCACGTGGCCGGACGGGACGGCCGGCGTCGCCCCCGCCGACATCCTCGTGGTGACCAGCAAGGTCGTCGCGAAGGCCGAGGGACGATCCCGACCCGCGATGGATCGGGACGCGGCCATCAGCGAGGAGGCGGTCGCGGACGTGGCGATGGTCCCGGGGGCCCCTGGCCAGCCGGACACGCGCGTGGTGCGAACCCGTCACGGGCTGGTGCTCGCCTCGGCAGGGATCGACGCCAGCAACGTCGCCGAGGGCACAGTGCTCCTGCTGCCGGAGGACCCGGACGCATCCGCCCGGCACCTGCGCCGGGGTCTCGCCGCGGCTCTCGGGGTGCCCCTGGGCATCGTGATCAGTGACACCGCGGGACGTCCCTGGCGCATGGGCCAGGTGGACCTGGCGATCGGCGTGGCCGGGGTGGCGCCGCTGGTGGACCTGCGCGGCACGCGGGACCAGAACGGCCGCCCCCTCGTGGCGACGGTCCGCGCGGTGGCCGACGAGATCGCCTCGGCCGCCGAGCTGGTCGCCGGGAAGGACCGATGGGTGCCGGTCGTGGCTGTCCGGGGGCTTGCCGAGCAGGTCCTGGGTGTCTCGGACGGGGCCGATGCGCCGGAGGGTCCAGCGCCGGAGCTCGTCGGTCGAGCTCGTCGAGACCAGTCGGGCGCGGCGCTGGACGGCCCCGGGCTGGAGCATCCCGCGCTGGACGGTCCCGGGGCCGTCGCCCTCGTGCGGCCCGTCGAACAGGACGCATTCCGGCTCGGCACCACCGAGGCGGTGGCTCTGGGCAGGCGTGCCCGGCTCGACGACCTGCTCGCCGGGCGCCGGACGATCCGGCACTTCGGCGAGCGCCCGGTGCCCGCCGAGGCGATCCGGTCCGCGGCCGCGGCGGCAGCCACCGCCCCCGCTCCGCACCACACCGAGCCGTGGCTCTTCGTCCACCTGGCCGACCGTGATCGGCGCGCCGCCCTCCTGGCATCGATGGCCCGGCAGTGGGCGGCGGACCTGCGGGCCGACGGCCTGGACGAGGCGGCCGTCGAGCGCCGGTTGGCTCGTGGCGACGTCCTGCGTGCGGCGCCCGAGGTCGTCGCGGTGTTCATGCGGACCGACCGCGCCCACAGCTACCCCGACCCGCGGAGGCAGCGTGCCGAGCGGGAGATGTTCGTCGCCGCAGGGGGAGCGGCCCTGGCACAGTTCCTGCTCAGCCTCTCGGTGGACGGGCTGGGCGCGGCGTGGGTCTCCTCCTCGATCTTCTGCCCGGACCTGGTCGTGGCCGAGCTGGACCTCTCCAGGGACCTCCTCGCCCTGGGCATGGTCGCCATCGGCTGGCCCGGAGGACCGGCCTCGGCAGCCCGCCAGCCCCGACCGGCGCCCCTGTCGACCCTCTGATCGCGGCCCGCGGACCCGGGCGGGCTGCCCGTCCGGGCACCGCCCTCGGCGCAGGAACCGCCACCGCCTCCTCCGGACTTCCGCCCCGCGGGGCTGGTGTCGCGCGTCAGCGACACTGGGTCCCAGCGGATCGAATATTTCCTTCCGCGGCCGGTTCCGTCGTCGGGCTTCCGACGCAAGCGCGCCCTATCTTTGCCGTCATGGCCTACTCAGACTCACGCAGTGTCACTGTCAACGCACCCGCCGCCCAGGTCATCACGTTCCTGCGCGACATCGACAACCAGAAGAACTGGTTCCCCGGGAACCTCGTCTCCGAGGTCCTCGAGCGCGACGCGGACGGCAACCCGTCCAAGTGCCACCTGGTCAACGACGTGAAGGTCGCCAAGGACGACTTCGTCCTGGACTACACGCACAACGCGAACGGCTTCTCCTGGGTGCTCCCCGAGCCCACCAAGATGCAGAAGATGCAGGAGGGGTCCTGGACGGTCGTTGACAAGGGCGGCAAGTCCGAGGCGACGTTCGCCCTGACGATCGAGACCTCGCTGCCGCTGCCCGGCATCATCCAGAAGAAGACGCTCAAGGACACCCTGAAGGGCGCCACCGAGGCGCTCGCCAAGCAGTTCTGATCCCCCGTCCACAAGGACCCCGCCGACTTGTGCCGGCGGGGTCCTCACTGTGTGGGCGGCATGGCGGCTGGCGGACTGCTGAGTCACGGCGGGGCTCAGGAAGGCGCCTCGACCGGGAAGTGCCAGTCAGGGCGCAGCCGTCAGCACGGTCTCACTTGCTCGCCTCAGCCGCCGGCCTCGCGGCGGACCAACTCTCCCTTGACCGCCGTGATCCAGGTGTTGAGGATGCTCAGCTCGTCCTGGGTCCACGTGACGCCGGGCTCGTCCCGACGGTGCGTCTGGCGGACGAGCTCTGCCTTCAGCTCGTCCAAGCTGTACCCCGAGTGCAGGAGCTCCTTGACCTCGGGTGCGGTGGGATCCGGTGCAGGCATGGTGCTCTCCCTTCCAATCTGGGGAGGCCAGACGATCTGTCGACTCCCCCAAGCCTCGTCACCTCCCACAGTAGGCCGCTCGCGGCCGGGTTGTAAGGCAGGCCGCTCCGTACCCAGCTGCGCCCCCGGGCGCGTCAGGCCGCCGCGGCCTGGTCGCGCAGTCGCCTGCCCGTCGGGGTGAGCGCGAGGCCGGCCCATCCCTGGGCGCGGGCGGCCGACAACTCGGGCGTGCCGGGTTCCTGCACGTGTCGGGGCCGAACGAGGTACGAGTAGTTCAGGCCGGCTGCGAACAGCTTGGCGAGGGCCTGGGACTCCTCGTCGGGTGCCGGGAGAGCTGGCACGCCACGGCGCAGGACCGCGATGGCCTGCCGATCGACCTCCCCGCGCGTGCGCTGGTGCAGGTACCAGGGCACGGGGACCGCCAGGAGCACGGCGATCACGCCGGCCGCCAGCAGGAACGCCTGGGCCGCCGCCGCGCTGTCCGGCGGCCATTGGAATCCGAACCACGCCAGGAGCAGAAGGGACGTGCTGGTGAGCAGCGCGGCGTACACCCACGCCCAACCGGCTGTCGTCCCTGTCGGATGCTCCACGCGAGCCTCGTGCCATCCGGGCTGCGCTCCCGGGGTGACGGGTCCCCAGATGACCAGGCGCCACTGCCGCCCGACATGCAGCGCCAGCCACCAGCCCAGCGCCAGGTAGGCCACCACGGATGCCACGAGCAGTCCTCCACCGGTCAGCAGCTCGACCCATCCCTCGGGCAGGAAGGATGCGGCCGCGGAGGCCAGGAACCCGAGGTAGTCGGCGATGGCGGTGAGGGAGCCGACCAGCTCCGCACGCGCATCGGGGGCGAGCAGGGCCGTGGCCAGGACGACGAGGATGACGAAGGTCGCCACCTGTGTCCGTCGACTGTCGGCCCACGCCAGCGGACTGGGTACCGGGGGTCGCAGGGAACCCAGGATGATGAGCCCCGCCATCAGGGCGAGTATCCCCAGCAACGTTCCGACGCCACTGGCGCCGCGCCCGACGAGGGGACCGCCCACCGTGGTGCCACCGGTGCGTTGCAGGCCGACCCACGCCAGGAGGGTCAGCCCGGGCACGAGCAGGACAACTCCGTGCAGGATCGTGCCGGAGCGCATGGCGCCATAGGCGAAGGCACCCAGGACGGCACCCGCGCCGACGGCCGCGAACCACCCCGGACCGTAGCCGAGCAGGGCGAGCGCCAGCATCGCGCCCCCGGCGGCCAGGGCCAGGATCGCCAGGCCGCGCCCGATCGTGCCCTCTCCGGTCAGCCCGCGGATGATCCAGTGCGGCAGGAGCGCCGCACCGCGCAGCCCGCGGGTGACGGGCTTGGCGAACTGCAGCCCCGACGACTCTCCGTCTGCGACGCTCACGGCGACAGCCGCGGCTGTGCTGGCCGTCTGGATCAGCCGGTCACTGGAGGCCTCGTCCGAGATGGCCTCGCTGCCGATCCCGCTGGTCGCGAAGGCCTTGAGGGCTGCCGCTCGCCCCGCGGCATCGGCTGCCGGCGCTGCCAGGAACGTGGAGCTGTTGCGCTGGACGGCGACGGCACCGCGCGCGCGCGGGTTGGCTCCCTCGCGCAAGTCCTGCTCGACGGCGTGGACCAGCTCGGGCAGCTCATCCCCGGCCACATCCAGGGCCAGGGCCGCGGCGAAGACCTCGCGCAGCAGTGGCAGGGTGGTCGCGGAGACCGACTCGCCGGCCAGCAGGGCGCGCAGCTCGGCGACGACCTGATCCGGTGGGGGCAGCCCGGGCATCCCCGGCACAGCGCCGCTGCTCGTCCCGAGGAGCTCGCGGTACAGCGAGGCGACGAGATCGGGCAGCGCGGCGTCACGAGCCTCGACCGCGGCGGGCAGCATCGCGCGCAACGCGCGCGCGACCCGGTCGGGTTGGAGGACCAGCGTTGCCAGCGTGCGCGAGGCATCCAGCCGACCCCAGATCCAGTCGTTGATGCGCCAGTAGCGTTTGAGGAAGGCGCTGAACCGGTGAAGCTGATCGCCGGCCACCTTCGACTCCCCGTCGAGGTGCGCGGCGAAGGGATGGACGACCTGGAAGGTGAGCTGGGCGAGGTCGATCGGCAGCGACGCGCCAGTCGTCACCTCGTCGGAGATCACGGCTGTGGTCGCGGCAATGGCGTTGAGGCGCTCCAGGAGCAGCTCGGCCAAGTCCCCGTCGGTCGGCGCCGGGCCTGCGGCGGGAGTCGCGCCGTGGGTGTCTGGACCGCTCCCCGCCTGTGTCTCGACCGACCCGAGGCCCAGACTCTCGATGAAGCCGCGAAGGACGGCTGCCGGATCGTCGGGGTCGCAGGGGCGGTCCGCCGATGTGGCCTCGTCAGCGACCGTCCACAGCTGGATGAGCTGGCGCGCGGCCAGCAGTGCCTCTGCGATCCCGGCCAGCTCGCGCCTGGCCGAGAGGGCCTCCTGCCGCCCTGCGTCAAGGGCCCCCTGGAGCCACGGCCGCAGGGTGCCCGGCGTCACGCGAGCACCCATGATCGGGTCATGGCCCGGCTCAGCGCTGTGGGCCGCCGCTGCTGTCGCCTGCTCCTTCAGACTCTCGATCCGCTTCGCGCGAGCCGCGAGGAGGACGTTTCGGTGCCGGGCGAGGACCGCCCGCAGCTCGCCGATCCGCTGCATCGGGTCCAGGGCAATCATCTCGGACGTGCTCGCGGCCTCACCGCGCTGGGCGACCGGGGGTTCGCGCAGGGTCGTGGCAACGGCCCAGTTCAGGCGGCGCAGGAAGTCAGCGGCGGCGTCGGCGATCCCGATTGCCGCCTCCGGGCCGAGCTCGTGCGGTGCCGGCAGCTGGCCCTCGGCGGCGACCGGGAGCCAGGACAGCTCGGGATCGCACTCGAGCATCGTGTGGATGCTCTGCGCGAGGTCCTGCAGCGGAGGGGTGCCGCCCGACCCGGACTGGCCTTCGATCCACGCCGCGGCCAGGTCGCGCGACACCCGCTGGAGTCGGATCGTCCGGTACCAGCCGTAGAGCTGGACGGCGCTCGCCTCGATCCAGGGGCCGTCGCCGGAGTGCACGACGCTGCCGCGCATCGAGCGCCGGGTGTTGGCCAGTTGGTTGTGGCGGGCGACGTCCTCGACATGGTTGAGGCTGCCCTGTGCCTGGAGCGCGCCGAGTATCCCGGCGCCCAGCGCGGCGACGGTCGGTGGCTCGTCACGGTCCACGGACTCGTCGGTCCCGGGGGCGGGCGCATGCGGGTGCACCAGGAGCATGACCCGCCGGACGAGCCCCTGGGCGGGCATCCGGTCGACGGCCCCCAGCGCGACGCGGGTCGGCGTGTTGGCCAGCACACCGCCGTCCACGGCGAACCTGGCGGTCGGAGTGCCCTGTGACTGGTCCCACGCCCCCGACAGGTGCGGTGTCATGTCCGGGTGCAGGTGATCGGTCTGGGCCGCAGCGGTGGGGATGAACGAGGGCTCGAACGCGACGGGGAACGACGCTGTGGTGCGCGCGGCCAGGGCGAGGGCGGCGACCGTGGTCTCGCGGTGGGCGTCGTCGAAATCGTCGGCGCCGGGCCCGGCTCGATGGGTCGGACCGCGCTGGAAGCGGAAGAGCGCGTCGTGCCGGGTCTGGGCGACGTTCTGGCCCAGCGAGTCCGTGGACACCCCGGGGATGCCGCGCAGCAGGGTCCCGGTGATGGTCAGGTCGAGCGGACGATGGTCGGCGGGATGTGGGTCCCAGGGCTCGGCGAGCGTCGTCATGGCCTGCCGCAGGCGGGGGAGGAAGTACTCGTCGCCCTGCAGCAGTGAGGCCGGCGAGCCCTTGAAGGGTTGGCGCAGCAGGCGTGCGATGTCGCCGTCGTCAGCCCAGACATCCCTGAGGATGCGCATCCCCGGGCTCGCGGCATTGCACTGTGAGATGGCCAGTGCCGCCCCGTTGATGCCGCCCGCGGACGTACCGGCGATCACGTCCACGCGGGCGACGCTGCGCGTCCAGTCGAGCAGGCGGCGGTAGGCGCTGCCCTCACCGCGCGTGAGGCGATCGACCTCATGGACCGCGCCGCCCATCCAGATCGCCAGGCTCACCCCACCGTTGAGCACCATCGCGAACCGCAGCTGCTCGGCGTTGGGGTCGTCGTGCAGGTCCAGAGGTGACGGGGGCGCGGGTGGGCTTGCCTGCCCTGGGTTGGCCCGGACCGGACTGGTGGCGACCCGCCCGGCCGCGAGCGCTCCCGCGTCGACCGGCGAGGAAGCCGGGGGATCGCCCGCGGAGCTGGACGGAGGTCTCCGAGCCGCCGCGTCGTGTCCGGGGACCTGTCCGGCTGCTCCTGGCTCGTCGGTCATCCGACCTCCCAACGCACGGCGGCTCCCGCTCGGAGCCCTGCGGCATCCCCCGGTGCGTCCGAGAGTAGGGGGCGCGATGCGCGCGCGACCAGCAGCGACGCGCCACGATGATCATCCGGCCACGGTGCGCGAAGGTCAGAGTTGTGATGACCGACCAGGCAGTCACCGATCCGACGAGAACCTGACTGCCGTCTCGCCCAGGGCGACCCCCGGCCACACACGCGCGCCACGGACGAGCTCGTTGCCCGGGCCGATCATGGCCCGATCACCCACCACGACCCCCTCCAGCGAGGCGCCCGCGCCGATGACGGCGTCTCGGCCCACGACGCTGTCCTTGACGATCGCCCCCGCGGAGACGACCGCCCCGTCGAACAGCACCGAGCCGATGACCTGGGCGTGAGATCCGACGGTGGCCCCCGACCCGACGACTGTGCCCGCCGAGAGCTCGGCCCGGCGCGAAACCTCGGCAGCTGGGAGGACGAGGAACTCGCCGGTCGGCCCGGGAACGGCCGGGGACGGGGCCTTCCCCAGGACCAGGTCGGCAGACCCGCGAACGAACGCCAGTGGATTGCCCAGATCGAGCCAGTAGCCGTCGTCCACCACCCCCTGGAGCCGAGCCCCTGCGGCCAGCAGCTTCGGGAATGTCTCGCGCTCCACCGACACGGGCCGTCCGGTGGGGATGCTGTCGATGACCGAGCGCCGGAACACGTAGCACCCGGCGTTGATCTGGTCGGTGATGATCTCCTCCGCCGTCTTGGGCTTCTCCAGGAACGCCGTGACCCGCCCGTCCTCGTCCGTGGGAACCAGCCCGAACGCGCGCGGATCCTCCACGCGGGTCAGGTAGAGCGTCACCGCCGCCGCGGTCTCGGCATGGACCTGGAGGAGGTGGGTGAGGTCGACGCCGGTGAGGACGTCGCCGTTGAAGATCATCACGGGGTCGTCCGGCCCCGACTCGAGGTGGTCCATGACGTGCCGGATCGCCCCACCCGTCCCCATGGGGGTGTTCTCGACGGCGTAGACCAGCTCCACGCCGAACTTCCGGCCGTCGCCGAAGTAGTCGGAGAAGACCTCGGCCTTGTAGGACGTGCCGAGGATCACCCGGGTGACGCCGACCTCCCGCGCCCGGGCGATCTGGTGCTCGGTGCAGGGCACTCCGGCCACGGGCAGCATCGGCTTGGGCGTGTGGATGGTCAACGGCCGCAGGCGGGTGCCCTGGCCGCCGACCAGCAGGACGGCTTCGGTCATGGGCCCCACCATCCCGCAGCGGACCCGCCGGGCGCGCGACGACGCAGTGACGCAACCCGACCCGAACGACCTCTCGGATCGGTGATCCGGTGACATCGAGACGCCGACCATCTGGAGGTGTCGCCGACCTCGTCACGTGGCGCTGCACCCGAACTCGGGTGGCGTGGCCCTGCCCCTTGGCGGGACTCGCGCTCGAGACCCGCACGCCCGGCCGGAGCAGGGCGTGCTGTCGTGGCTGGGGGTCGCACCTCACGCCGAGCACGCCGGTCACCAGAGCGCTTCGAGCCGCACGGGACGGCCGTCGCTGGGCTCGTGGTTGAGCGCCGCGGCGCCCTACGCCGAGCACGCCGACCGCCCGGAGGACTCTTCCTGGCCGGGGACGTCGCCCTGCCCGGTGAAGGCCCGTTGCCGATACCCGTTCGGCTGCGGGATGACCCACCAGTGGGGGTGTTCGAGCACTCCGGGGGGCGGCTCCTGGCCGATCTGTCGCCGGACGACGTGAAGGAGTCCGAGCTCGACCTGTCGGTGATGGACCCAACAGCAGCTGGCGAGATTCTCCTGGTCGGTGGGGCCCTCCCAGTTCCAGGGGCTCACGTGATGGGGCTGGGTGTAGGGCGCTGGGATCTGGCAGCCGGGGATGATGCATCCGTCATCGCGCTGCTGGAGTGCCCGCCGTTGCGCCGAGGTCGCCAGGCGCACCGCGCGGCCGACGGCCAAGGGTTCCTCCGGGGTCGAGGAGATCAGACGCAGCGCCGACTCGGGGTCGCGTCCGACGTTTGCAGCCCCTGACCAGGTCGACCCGTTCTGTCCAGACGGCTCAGAAGGTCGAGCCGATCCCTGCGAGCCGGTGGCCCACGCAGATCCGACAGGCGCTGCCATTCCGGCCGGTCCTGTGAAAGAGCCCCGATCTGCCGCCCCGGCCTGGCATGCGCATCCGACCGTTCCGGTGGCTCCGGGCGGGCTGGCCGCTCCCTTCATTGCTCGGGGGTGTCGAGTGCCTGCGGCTGGGGGGTGCCCGCGGGCTTCGGTATGGCTCCCGCCGCCGGTCGTCGCCGTGCCGATGTGCGGCCCATGCCCGGCGCCTGCTGCTGCCCGGGGTCCGATGATCATGGGGGTGATGGCGGTGGCGCACAGCGCGAAGCGGACGGCGGCGTCCCCGATGGTGCGGGTGGGGCCGTGGGGCGGGTCGTCGACCATCGCCGGCCCCCGAGGGCGCCGCTTGCCGGTGCAGCCATAGGCCGCAGGATTCCGCGTGGCGATCCGCTCGGCCTCGCCCAGCGGCACGGTGAGAGTGACCGCAGCAGGCAAGCCACCTCCGGTGGGCAGGCCGTGGGCGGCGGCCCGGACGATGATCGCGGCCAGCGCGTCAGCGCGGCGCTGACCCACCCGTACCCCGTCGCCGGCGACGCGCAGGCTCGCGGCCATCGCCTCGATGGCGGCTTTGAACGCGGCCCCCTCCAACCGGGGCAGGGAGCCCTGGAACGTCAGCCCGTCACTGATCCCGGTCCACGTGAGATGTCTCGCGGCGTACTCGGCGCGTTCGGCCTCCTCCGGGTCCTCGGGGGCGAGCTGGTCGACCACGATCTCCACCAGCCGCCGCGAACCCCGCGCGTCCAAACCGCGCAGCAGCGGCACGACCCTCTCCACAAGCACCGCCGCCTGATCTTCGGGGAGGGTGTTCGCCGCCTTCCGGAGGATGTGAACCTGCTCCCGGCTGAGATGCCCGCCGCGCCACGCCCGTTGCACGGTGGGGCAACCGCTGGCGAACTTCCCTACGGCGCGCAGGCTCTGGGCCTCCCCTTCCGGCATCCCTGCCATCACGGCCTGCCGGCGGGTGTCCGCGGGGCCCTCCGTCGGGGCCTGTGCCTCTCGGGCGGCCATCCACAGCGCCAGCTCGCGTTGCAGCACGTTCAGCGCCCCCGCCATGTAGGAGATCCCCTCATCGAGCACTGGACCAGAGCCCAGCCCGCGCGGGACCGGCACTGACGACACTCTCGCAACGACCACGTCCAACTCGGCGAACACACTGCTCATCACGACCCCCGTCGTTCCAGCTCCCGAACCCTCTTTCGAACCCTCTTCGATCCGATGGTCAGATCATACAAGTGTTCGATTTCGCCGTCAACGGGTATCCCCTGGATTCGAGTCGACGGGCGTGTCACCACACGGCCGCAGGACATGGGCCCCCACATCGCCGCATCCCACGGATTACGGACGGGCGTCACCCTCGCGGATCAGTCACGATCATGGTCAGCTGCCCGGCGATCGAGACATCCCCGCAGCCCACGGGCAGGACCACGCAGCTGCCGCGCCGCAGCGGGATCCGATCCCCGCCCTCGCGCAGCTCCCCGCTGCCCTCCACGACGGCGATGAGCCGGTACGTGCCGACCCCAGGTGCCACGGCCATCTCCGAGCGCACCTTGAGCTCCGAGACCTCGAAGTACGTGGAGACCGCCAGCGTCCGCCGCGTCCCACCGGTCACGGGCTCCACAGGGCCGGCTGTCTGCGCATCCTCGATGCGGAACGGCGCGGTCACGACGGCGAAGCCCTTCTCGATGTGCAGCTCACGGGGCTGCCCGTCCAGGCCCACGCGCCCGAAGTCGTACAGGCGGTAGGTCAGGTCGCTGCTCTGCTGGACCTCGCACACCACCATCCCGGGGCCCAGCGAGTGCACGCATCCCGCGGGGACCATGAAGAACTGCCCAGCCTCGACCTTGTGGCGCAGCAGGTGCGGGCCGAGCTGTCGTCCGGCGAACGCGACGGCCAGCTCGGCGGCGCTGTCCAGGTCATGACCGAGGATCAGCTCGGCGTCCGGGCGGGCCGAGACCACGTACCAGCACTCCTGCTTTCCGCGGGGCTGGTCCTCCAGGCGCTGGGCCTGGGTGTCGTTGGGGTGCACCTGGACGCTGAGCCAGTCGTCGGCGTCGAGGAGCTTCACGAGGATCGGGAGGTCATCCTCGCGCGGACCGCCCGTGACGAAGCCCTGCTGCCATGCCTCCTCGAGCGTCAGGCCCGAGGCCGGCCCGGTCAGCACGATCCCGGAGTTGCAGTGCATGCCGCTGATGCCCCAGCACTCGCCGATCGTGCCCTCGGGGACGAGGTCGCCGAACCACTCGCGCAGATGCTCGCCCCCCCAGACCCGCTCCTTGAAGACCGGCTCGATCAGCATGGCCGCCGTCACGCGGCATCCTCCACGAGGCTGAAGGCGCCCACCACGCCCGCCTGGTTGCCCAGGCCCGGCGGCACGAGGTACTCCTCGATCCCTGAGAGCAGGCTGGGATGCTGGATGTAGCCGTTCAGCCGCTCGACCAGTCGGGGACGCACGAGCTCCAGCAGGCGCGGGGAGGCGCCCACGCCACCGCCGAGCACGATCCTTTGTGGCGAGAGCACGTACACAAGGGTCGCCAGCGCGGTCGAGACGTACTCGGCCTCCAGATCCCATGCGGGATGGTCGTCGGGCAGGTCCTGGCCGGGAGTCCCCCAGCGGGCCGCAACCGCCGGGCCCGCGGCCACACCCTCCAGGCAGTCGCCGTGGAAGGGGCACACGCCGGCGAACGCTTCCATCTCTGCCTGCGTCCGGGAGACCGACATGTGACCCATCTCGGGATGGACCAGCCCGTGGATGAGGCGGCCCCCGACCACCCCACCGCCCCCGATGCCCGTGCCGATCGTGAGGTACACCAGGGAGTCCAGCCCCCGGCCGGCGCCGTGGCGCAGCTCGCCGAGCGCGGCGGCGTTGACGTCGGTGTCGAATCCGAGTCGGACGTCGCCCAGACCCGCCCGCAGGGCCCCGAGCACGTCGGCATCGCGCCAGCCGGGCTTGGGCGTGGTGGTGATGTACCCGAACGTGGGCGAGGCGGGGTCAGGATCGCAGGGCCCGAAGGTGGCCACCCCGATGCCCGTGAGGCGCCCATGGGCCTCGGACATCTCGCGGAAGAAGCGGATGGCCGTGGCCAGAGCGGCGGCGGGGTCCGAGCCGGTGGGGTAGCGGTACTCGGCCAGCACCTCGGTCCCCAGCCGTGTGACAGCACACACGATCTTCGTGCCGCCCATCTCCAGGCCGCCGATCAGGGTCATGCGCCTACTCTGGCAGCCGCTTCCGGGGGTTGCATGATCCGCCAACGCTGGCCGCGTCGGCCGCTCCCCTCGGCTGCCGCGCCGCGATCCAGGCCGACCAGCGAGCGGACGGACAGCCCGAGCCCGCCCGGTCTGCAGGCCGGCCAGTGCCAGATCGACCCTGCCCCCACCCTGGGGTTTCGCCGCGGGTGCGCAAGCTGATGACGGCCTCGGGAGCGACGGGGATGTCGGGGCCGAGGCTGGAACGCGCGCAGTTCAGTTCCATGGCAGTGGATGCGTCGTCGTCCTGCATGGCCGCCGATGCTTGCTGCGAGCCCCGATTGGCCTGACCCCGCTCAGCGGCCCACGCGGCCAAGCTCCCGGACTGCGACGACATGAGACCAATCCGCACGGCTTGAGCGCATTCCGAAGCGGAGGTGTGCAGCGCCCATGTCCAGCACGGTCGACCGGCGGAGTGACGCACTCGCCGAGCTCGACTCAGGAGTCAGCTCGGGTCAGCTCCAAGTCGCCAGCAGTAAGGCGATCAGTCCAGAACGTGCCGCCCATGCGAGTCGGGTTGCCCCCATCTACGGTCAGATGGCCGCACCTACGTGAATCGGGCAAATGCATGGCGGTAGCCGTCGAATGGTTCGTGCGATTCGATCGCCTTGACGATCATTCGCTCGGCTCGCTCCATGCGATCCTGCTCGGTTGGGCTCGACGGTCCAGCCTGCGTCAGCGAGTCGCACGCGGCGAGACGAAGCACTTCATCCACGCGCCGGATCGCAGTGCGTCCTGGCAT
>CAZWXF010000007.1:25726-49856 GCA_964638055.1 uncultured Bifidobacteriaceae bacterium
CGAAGCACTTCATCCACGCGCCGGATCGCAGTGCGTCCTGGCATGCGCCTCCCACTGTCCGAACGCGCCGAGCGCGACCATGTCAGTCGCGCTCGGAGGCCATCCGAGCGGCCATCCGCTCCTACGTCGCGTGAAGGTCCACGATTCCGCGAGCAGGCACGGAGTCGCACCGGAGACGCCGCCCATGCCGCCGAGCACGCCGTCTTCGTCAGCGATCTAGACCATGACAGCCCGGCCCGGCAACTGCGCCTCGGATTCGACTCCACCGGCCGCCTCCTCGACGTTGTCGTCCCTCCGCTTCGACAGCGGCAACGAGCTCGTCATCCACGCCAGGAAGGCCCACCTCCTGTACCTGGACCTACTCGACCGAGGTCCGCAGGCACCCGGGCGCCCCCATGACGAAGCCGCGTCCGCAGGCGGCGGTGTGACGCAAGCCCTGTTGCAGGATCTCGCAGCACATCGCTTGGGACACGAGCCGGCTCCTCCACCGGGAAACAGCGCGGGGTCTGGGCTGGGTTCACCATCAACCCGACCGGATGAACGGCTTCCCGAGCCTCGACAGTCGTCGACAGGGCAGCCGCAGCTGCTGGAGTCCAACGCGAGGGCACCACGGGCATGGTCAGGGCTCCAGTCGCCGCCGTAGCACCTTCCCCACCGAGTTGCGCGGGACGGACTGGATGAATCGGATCGAGGAAGGCACCGCGTGAGGGGGAAGCCGCGTCCGGCAGAAGTCGATCAGATCAGTCTCGGAGACGGTGCCCCACTCGGCCAGGACGACGAAGGACTGCGTCTGGCTGAGCCCGGTCCCCGCCGGTGCGCCCCTTGATGCGGCGTCGAGGACCGCCGGGTGCTCCAGCAGGACCCGATCGATGTCGGAGGGGAACACCCGGCCGCCGGTCGTGTCGTAGGCGTCTGCCATCCGGTCGATGATCCAGATGAAGCCCTCAGCGTCGAGTCGAGCGGCGTCCCCGGTATGCAGCCATCCCTGGCTGTCGAGGGTCCGGGCGGTCTGGTCGGGCAGCTGCCAGTAGCCAGCCATCACATTGGGGCCGGTCACCAGCAGCTCGCCGGTCTCGCCGGGAGCGCAGAGGGTGCCGTCCTGGCGGACCACTCGCACGTCGACCAGGGTGACGGGTATCCCCGCGGATCCCTGCTTGCGCAGCGCGTGGTCAGGCGGAAGCAGCGCGACGACAGGGGCGGCCTCCGACAGTCCGTAGCCCTGCACGCAGGGGACACCCCTGTCGAGGAACGCCTTCAGCAGCCGTTCGGGCACAGGGGCGCCGCCCGTGATGACGTACCGCAGACAGGTCAGATCACAGGTCGGCCAGGACCTGGCTCGGGTGAGGGCCTCGAGAAGGTCGGGATTGGCGAATCCGACGGACACGCGGTGGCGACTCATCAGGGAGAGCAGGTCTTCTGGATCGGGTGCCGTCCGCGGGATGATCACCGTTCCGCCCCGAAGCACGACCGGTAGGACGTTCACCCCGGTACCGCCGACCCGGAAGAACGGGGCGATCGCAATGGTGATGTCGTCGGGGCGCAGGTCCGTGCTGGTGATCACGTTCACGGCATTCCACGTGACGTTGCCGTGGGTGAGCATGACGCCCTTGGGCCGGCCCTCGGTGCCGGATGTGTGAGGGACCATGCACAGGTCCGAGAGGCTGACAGGGACCTCGAGGGCAGCGTCCGTCGACGAGGCGATCAGGTCCTCGAAGCTGATGGCGTCGCTCGCGCGTCCTGCCACGAGCACGCGCGCGGGTCCGTATGACGGGATGGACGTTGCCGCTGGCGATGAGTCAAGGACCACGACTCTCGGGGCCGCATCCGCCACGACTGACCGGATCTCAGCGGGTTCCAGTCGATGGTTCACCGGCGCCAGGATCGCGCCGAGCTTGGCCGTGGCGAAGAGTGTCTCCAGGAACGCCGGATGGTTCGCACCCACCCAGCAGATCCGGTCTCCAGGCCGAACGCCCAGGGATGTCAGTCCATGGGCGAGACGTCGGATACGCCCAGCCAATGTCGCGTTCGTCCAGGACTCGGACCCGGACACAAGGGCGATCCGCTCAGGGGCCGCCCTGGCCCTGCGTTCGATCCATGAGCCGATGCCCTGATCGGTCATGACACGAACGTACTGCGAGCGGAGCAACGGGCCCAGACGTCAGCCTCGAGTGGTCCCAGCGCCTGAGCGGGGTGTGCACCATGGCGCAGGTCGTCTTCGTGGTCGACTGCCCTGCAGACAACGCCGGCCATGCCGCGTCGAGGGCGGCAGACCTCTTGCCGGTCATGTCGCAGTTGGGACGCCCGATCAACTCGCCTGCGGCTCAGGTTCGGCTCCGTCCGGGGAGGATGGGCGGTGGGCAGGAAGGTCAGGCCGGGACGGAGAGTCCCTGTAGCCAGGCCTGCCAGGCCGGCTGCTCGCGGCGCACGTAGTCCGGGGCGTCGGGGGAGAACAGGTATGCCCGCATGCCTGCCGTCGCCTTGCCGTCGCCCCACCCGTACACGAAGACGTTGAGCATCCCGGGTACTGGGGCGGTGAGCCGGACCAGCGCCTGCCGTTCGCCGACGCGCTCGATGATGCCGGTGGCGCCGCGCAGCTCGACGGTCGCGCCCTCGTCGCCGAGCCCGAGCGCGTCGTGCAGGGTCGACCAGACTGTCTCCGCGTCGCCGGGGTGGGAGGCGGTGACGTCCAGCTGCGTGGCCTGCTGGCCGGGGAAGTGCGACAGGTAGAGGCGCAGGTTGTCGAAGTACGGCATCCAGTTGGCGCCCATGTCGTTCCACCACTCCGACTCCCAGGCGGCGCCGGTCCCAAAGCCGCTGCTGGTGATGCGCACGACGCAGGTGCCGCCGGACTGCGCCTCGACGAGGAACTCCGATGTCAGGGGGCTGAGCTCGTCCGGGTCCTTGCCCATGAGGGCTGCCCAGTCCTCCTGGTAGGCGATGCGGCGCGGTGGGTCCCAGTCGGTCACCTGGCCGTCCGAGCCCATCTCGGGGCCCATGGTGAAGTGCAGGGCGCCGCCCTCGCGCTCGTCCATCTCGGTCGGCAGGAACCAGGCCCCCAGGCCCTTGGCGGTGGCGATGGCCTGCCAGACCTGCTCCGGGGTGCCCGGGACCTCGACGCTGAACTCGAGGCGGTAGGCGACGTTCGGGGTGGTGTTCATGGGCTCTCCTCAGGAAGGGGATGGGCGGCGACGACGAGGCGGTGGGGGCGCCCGTCGTCGTGGTGGTACCGAGCAGCCAGGTCGAGCACCGCGGCGGTCAGGTCGTCGGCGAAGGCGGCCCGGTCGGCGGCCGAGCGGAAGCCGATCTGCGTGTCGATGGTCAGCGTCGGCAGGCGCTTGCCCGACGCGTCGGCCCGCTGGGCCATGGAGCCGACCTCTCGCACCAGCCGACCGGCCAGCGCGACGAGGTAGCTCGCCGACAGGTGGTCGGCGTTGGCGTCCGGGTCGGCCGCGGACGCGCTGACGGCCGCCGGCGAAACCACGTAGGACGCTGCCGACGCCTGCAGCACCCGCTCAGTGATGCCCCCGTGCCGGCGCTCCTCGGACAGCACCACCAGGCCATGCGCCTCGAGCGATTTCAGGTGGTAGTTGATCTTCTGGCGCGCGATGCCGACCCGGGCGGCGAGCCCTGCGGCGGAGGCCGGGACGGCCAGCTCGCCGAGCAGTCGGGCCCGGACCGGATCCAGCGCGGCGGCCGCGGCCTGCGCGCTCTCGATGACCTCGACGTCCTGCATGGAGCCACAGTGCCATTGACAAGAAATGTTGTCAACGGCACCGCTACCCTGCACGGTGATGCGGACGGAGGGCTCCGTCGCGGATACGGACGATCGTGCTTGCCTGTTCCGATGTCACGGTCGTCGTCTCCTTCTGGTGGGGTCAGGCGCTGCTGGCCGCGAGCAGCTGCTCGAGGGCGGCTCGGGTCAGGTCGCCAGATGCAGCCGCCCGGCGCGCCGCCGTCTCCCACTCCAGCCAGCTCTCGAAGAGCGTGCCAACCCGAGCGATCCCCCGCGGCGCCCTGAGCGTCGGCCGGATGACGATGTCGGTGAACCGCACCCGCCCGCGCATCTCCAGCTGCAGCGCCTTCCTCGGACCTGAACGGTGAGATCCCTTGCGGTTCCGCGAGGAGGCGCTCGAGGGCGAGGCGACCCGCGTCATGATCGTCGAGGACTCGCCCACGGACCTGGACTGGGTGTTCATCTGGGTGTTCATCAGCTCGGCCGGGACCTATGGCTCCCTCGCTGCGTCGGCGCCGCAGGTTCCGGTCAGGGGATCCTGGGCAGGGGCCAGGTCTGGCCGGTGGCGGTGTCGACGAGCGCAGCGCTGGTGACCGTCAGCGTCGCGGGGAGCACGTCGGAGATCGCGGTGACCGCGACCGGGAGCAGGGCTCCGGGCGCCCGGGTCGCCACCGAGACGTGCGGGATCCATGACGTCGGGCGGTAGTGCTTGTGCAGGTTCGCGCCCGTGGCCACCAGGGTCGAGGTGACCAGGTCCTGGCGAAGTGCGACCTCTGCCGGGACGGCGACCGCGAGCGCGACCCGCCCCCGGGGAAAGACGACGGTCCCTTGGACATTCGCCGGGAACTGGCCGCCGTCGGGGAGGCGGCCGAGCGTGTCACGTACGCGGTCAAGCTCCCATTCGCGCAGCACGGCATATGAGAGGTGCGGGAGGTGGTGTCCGTGGGTGTGCGAAGCCAGCGACCCGATTCCCGCGTCCTCCAGCCGGGCCCAGAGGCCGCGGATCAGGCGCTCGCCCGCACCATCGAAGAGCGCGCAGACAGCCAGGGCCACGTGCCCATGATGGCGTCCCACGGCACGGGTCGGCACCGGGTCGGGTACGAGCCGTCGCGCGCCTCCCCTTGCATCGGGATGAGTAGCGCACGGCTTCGTTGGTGGGTGCTTCTGGGCGCTTCGCCGCGGAAGAGCCAGCGTTGGTCTGGGGCTGTCGGTGCGTGAGTCCAAGGCTGTGGTGCCCCTGGGGGGCACCGATGGTACCTGCGAGGTCCCCGTCACCACGTCCGGAGGCGATATCAGCCTGTTGGTCAGCGAGGCGGCCTCTGAGAGCGTATGGGTCGTCGTCAGCGGCGAGGACCGGCCGACGTGGACGCGGGGCGGCGTGACCGTCACCTGCAGCGTGGATGTCCACGACGACAAGTCCGGTAACGTCCTCGAGCTCGAGGCGCGACGCAGTCGCTGATCCGCGATGTCTGGAGTCGGCTCGCGCCGCGCCGCGTTGCCTCACTCCCTTGGTGCGCGCTGTTGGCCTTGACCCGGACTCCGGGGATCACAGCCAGCCACGATCGCGGGCCTGTCGGGCGGCGGCGATCCGGTTGGACACCCCCAGCTTCGCCATGGCATCGGAGAGGTAGTTGCGCACCGTGCCCCCGGACAGGAACAGCTGCTCGGCGATCTCGGCGTTCGACAGCCCTTCACCTGCCAGGCGCAGCACCTGACGTTCACGATCCGTGAGCGGATCCTGCTCCCCCCACGCAGCCGCCGCGAGCTCGGGGTCGATCGCCCGACCTCCCGCGTGCACCGTCCGGACCGCCTCGGCCAACGTGGCCGCAGGGGCATCCTTGAGCAGGTAGCCGCTTGCTCCGGCGTCGAGGGCGCGGCGCAGGTAGCCGGCGCGAGCGAACGTGGTGAGGATGACCACTCTGGTTGGCAGCCCGCGGCGCCGGATCTCCTCGGCGAGGTCCAGGCCGGTCAGGCCGGGCATCTCGATGTCGGTGAGCAGCACGTCGGGGTTCATCTGGGTCACCAGGCGCAGCGCCTGCTCACCATCGCCAGCCGTCCCCACGACGTCGATGTCCGGCTCCAGGCCGAGCAGCGTTGCCAACGCCCCAAGCACCATGAGCTGGTCCTCCGCGAGGACGATCCGGACGCTCATGTTCCACTCCCCTTGCCCTCGGCCGCAGGGCCGTCCGCTGGTTCCCTCGTGTTGGTCGCCGCTTCCGCGTCGACGGGGGGCGGAAGCGGTAGGACGACGCGGACCTGCGTTCCCATCCCACCATCGACCACCCCCCCATCGACCAACACCGAGCCGTCCAGGGCGGAGATGCGCTCGCGCATACCCGTGAGACCGGAGCCCTCGGGCGCCCGGGCACCGGTGCCATCGTCGCTGACGACCAGAACGACCTCGTCGCCGGCGACGCCGACCTTGATCCGCGCGTGCTGGGCGTGTGCGTGCCGCACGATGTTCGTCACCGATTCGCGGACAGCGAGCGCCAGTGCCGACTCCAGCTCGGCGGGCAGGGCCGGCACGTCGGCCTCGATCCGCACATCCACCCGGGCAGCACCAAGGGCACGGCGAGCGCCGATGAGCTCCGCCTCCAGCCCACTGGCCCGGTACCCGGTGACAGCAGAACGCACCTCACTCAATGCCTCGCGCGAGATCCGCTCGATGTCTGCGATCTCCGGGGCGGCCCGCTCGGCATCCAGTGCGATCAGCTTGCCCGCCAACTCCGCCTTGAGGACGATGACCGACAGGGTGTGCCCCAGGAGGTCGTGCAGGTCGCGGGCGATTCGTGCCCGTTCCGCCAGGGCTGCCAGTCGCTCGATCTCCTCGTCGGCCAGCCGCAGCCGGCGACGCGCGCGTGCGCGCTCGGCGTCGACGATGCTGGCCGCGCCGATGACGATCGTGAAGATCAGCGCGGGAGCGAACGTCGCCAGACGATACGGGGAGGGCACCGGCGAGATGACGAACATGAGGCCCACTGCCCCGACCAGCCCGGCGATCACCAGGACGGCTCGCCGCACCGGCTCCAGGCGGGCTGCCACAGCCGACGCGTAGATGACGAAGACAGCGGCACCGCTGTTCACCAGCGACCCCGCCACGGCCAGCGCGACCATGGCAGCGATGAGTGTGAGCACCTGTCGGTCGCCGCGCACCCGGAACGTCGCGAGGTAGAGCGGCACGAACGCGGCGGCCAGCACGAGGGCAGCCAGCCAGTCCCTGGCCCCGGAGTCGGGGTCGAAGATGGGCTGGAAGACGAGGGCCACCAGGTAGACCAGCCAGACGTAGCGCAGCGGGCCTGGGCCCTGTCCCGCGAGCTTGTCGCTCATCGTCCAAGGATCCGCTGAACAACGGCTCGTCGGGGGGCGAAACGGTGGGTTCGAGGCCAAGAAGATCGAGCGGAGACGCACTGGTGGTGCGGCGCAGCGAGTGCGACGCTGGCATCGGGCTCACCGTGAAGCCGAGCAGAGCGTGTTGTTGAGCGGGTCCTGGGCCTCATCCGTAGGTCCGGCCCTCGTCGCGGCGGAAGCCCCAGGCGGCCACGGCCAGGAAGAAGGCGGCGAAGCCCAGCAGCGCGGCCACATGGATCAGCGGCGATCCCCCCTCGGATGCCCCGATGGTCCCCAGCGCGAGCTGGGCGAAATGATAGGGCGGCAGGAAGGGCGCGACCGTCTGGACGATCGGAGGCAGCTGCGAGATCGGGATCCACAGCCCGGACGCGAACGCCATCGGCAGCCAGATCAGGTTCAGCACGGCGGGGGCAGAGTTGGGGCCGACGAGGTACCCGAAGGCCAGCCCCATCGCGGAGAACGGCAGGGCGCCCAGGACCAGGACCAACCCGAGACTGACCCAGTGCGCGAGGGTCATGGACACGTTGCCGACCGTGGCGCCGAGCACGAACAGGAGCAGGACGATGATCGCGGCGACCGCTGCGGCCATCACGACCTTGGAAATGAAGTACGCCAGGGGCGGCATCGGCGAGACCCGCTTGAGCCTCATCCAGCCCTGCCCCCGCTCCATCGCCACCGAGACGCCGAAGCCGAACAGCGCCGCGCCGATGACGCCGAAGGCGCCGTAGGTGGCGAGCATGTAGGTGGTCACCCCGACCCCGCCAGCAGTCCCACCCGCGAACGTGACGCCGAAGATGACGTAGAACATCACCGGCAGGGCCACCACGCTGACGGCGAAGATCGGGATGCGGATCAGCTTGAGGAACTCGTGATGGGCTTCGGTGCGGTAGATCGCGAACCGGTGGACCCGGGTGCCGCCCACCGAGCGGCGACCCACTGTGGTGGTGGTCATGCTGCTGCCTCCTGCGGGGAGTGGGTGAGTGTGAGGAACGCCTCTTCCAGACTGGGTTCGGTCACGGTGAGCCCAGCGAGGGTCGGGTCCGCGGCAAGCAGCTCCCGAAGCACGGGCTCTGCATCGACGACCAGCAGCTCGACCCAGCTGCCGTCCTGGGACGCCCTGGTGATGCCCGGCCACTCCCGGGCGTGCACGGCGCTCACCGTCGAGTGGGCCCGGATCCGGCGGCCCGGAACGAGTGACTTGATCTGGGTGGGTGTGCCTTCCGCGATGACCCGACCGTGGTCGATGACCACGATCCGGTCGGCCAGCACGTCGGCCTCCTCCAAGTAGTGAGTGGTGAGAACGACGCCGCGGCCGGTTCGGGTGAGGTCTCGCAGCGTGGCCCACAGGCTGCGCCGAACGCTCACGTCCAGACCGGTGGTCGGCTCGTCGAAGAACAGCAGCTCCGGATCGCCGCACAGGGCTATCCCGAACAGGACCCGCCGCTGCTGACCGCCCGACAGGTCGCCGAACAGTCGGCGCTCCAAGCCGTCCAGCCCGGCGGCGTCGATGATGGCGCCCATCGGCAGCGGGTCGGGATAGTAGCCGCGGAACTGCCGGAGCAGCTCACCCACACGCAGGGTCTCCGGCACCCCCGAGATCTGCAGCATCGCGCCGACGCGCTGCCGAGCAGCCAACCGGCGGGGGTCGCCGCCGAAGAGCTCGGCTGTCCCGCTGGTGGGGCGGGCCAGGCCGGTCAGCAGGGAGATCGCCGTGCTCTTGCCCGCGCCGTTGGGGCCCAGCACAGCCAACAGCTCACCGGAGCGCACGGAGATGTCGACGCCGGCCACGGCACGGACCGCCGAGTCGCCGCTGCCGAAGGTCTTGGAGGCTCCGCGGAGCGAGGCGATGACGGCTCCCGCTCGTGATGTGGGATTGGTGGCGAGGTGCAACGGTGTTGTGGTCATGCAGCCAGCGTCGCGGTCCCCGACCCGAACCGGCAGTGCCGCGAATCACCAGTCCCGTATGACATCTGTCATCGCAGGTGGCAGCCGCCGTTTGGGTTGGGCCGCGGCAACCCGCAGGCCGAGGGTGTTCGTGGCCTTCAGGAAGGGTCGACCAGGTCGGGCTGCCGTCGGCTGAGGGTGCTTCGTTGATCCCGTCGCGGCTCATGCCCACTCAAGTCCTCAGCCTCGCCGATGGTGCGGGTTGTTGTCACGAAGGCACTTCGATGGAACACTGGTACCGGAAGTCGTACCACTAGGAGTGTCATGGCTGTCACCGCCAGCGAGGCCCGCAAGAACCTGTTCCCCCTCATCGAGCAGGTCAATGCCGACCGCACCCCGGTCGAGATCACGTCCCGGCGTGGCGATGCGGTCCTGATGTCCCGCGCTGACTACGACGCCCTCGAGGAGACCGCCCACTTGCTGCGCGTCCCCGCGAACGCCCGCCACCTGCTGGAGAGCCTGCAGCAGGCGAAGACCGGCCAACGGGACCCGCATGACCTCCTCCGATGAGGTTGGTGTTCACTCCCCACGGGTGGTCGGACTACACCTACTGGCTGACTGCTGACCGGCAGACCCTCAAACGGATCAACAGGCTCATCGACGAAGCCCTACGTGACCCGGTGGCCGGGATCGGCAAACCCGAGCCGCTTCGCCACATGCTCGCCGGGGCATGGTCGCGGCGCATCACCGAGGAACACCGCTTGGTCTACCTCGTCGACGGGGACGACCTGGTCATCCTCCAGGCTCGATTCCACTACGAGTGAGAGTCGTCCACGGAGCCGCCAGGGAGTTCGTCCCGCGGCGGTGGGGAGCGTGCGCGGCGTCGCCGACCCGTCAGCCGATCCGCTCGGCCAAGGAGACGATGAGGCCCTCGGGACCGCGGACGTAGGCCATCAGCCAGGCGTTCTCGTACCGGCCGATGCCGCCGACCAGGCCGTATCCGTCGGCGGCCAGCTCGTCGACCGTGGCTTGCAGGTCGTCGACCTCGAACGAGATATTGCGGATGCCCAGCTCATTGGCCATCGCGGTGGGCGATCCGGGCAGATGGTCCGGTGTGACGAAGCTGGAGAGCTCGATCCACGTCCCTCCGCCCGGCGCGCGCAGCCCGACGATCTCGGCACGTGTGCCCGGGATGCCGGTCACCGTGTCCACGAACTCGCCCTCGATGAACATGCGCCCGTCGACCTCGAGGCCCAGCCCGACGAAGAACGCCGTCACGGCGTCGAGGTCGGCGACGGTGACGCCGATGTGGTCGAAACGCTTGATGTGGGGCATGTTTCATCCTCCTGTGCTCGCGTGGTTCTGGATGGCCGAGGACGAGTGGGCAGGGGAGTCGACACGTCGGCGCCAGCACCACCGCGCGCAGCCGCGGGAAGACGCCCCCCCGGAACTGTCGCGGTCAGTCGTCCATCGCTTCGATCCCGAGCTCGGCCAGCTCGCCCATGCGCTCGCGGATGTGCTGGACCATCTCCGGCGGGGGAGGTTCCCAGCCTGTGATCTCCTCGATGATCCGCAGCGGCTCGGTGGTCCGGTAGGACCGGGTCGGGTTCCCGGGGAAGCGCTTGTCGGTGACGTTGGGGTCGTCCTCGATCGTGCCGAGTGGCTCGACGCGGTAGACCCGTCCCGGCCCCTCGCCGCGAGCGAGCTCGGCAGCCAGAGGCGCACCCTCGCGTGTGGCCGTGAAGTAGATGTGGTTGGCCTGACGCCCCGAGCCGTAGTTCGAGCGCCAGCCCGGTGTGAGCAGGTCACCGGGACGGAGGTCAGCTCTGGTCCCGTGGAAGAACGGCCCCGGGTCGTCGACCTGGCGTGGCGTCGGCGGTGGGTCGCGAAGCAGGCTGTCGAGGCGCTGCATCAGGGCCGCGACCCGCGTGCGCCCCTTCGGTGCCCGCGGATATCGGGTCAGCACGCCGAGAACCTCCGACGTCGCACGCTTCGCGGCAGCCGTGATCACATACTCGGCCACCACCGGATCATCGCCCCGTGCCAGCTCGGCCGCCCGGGCCGCATGGGCGGGCGCACCCAGGATGTGGCGCACCTGTGTGGCCTTCGCCAGCGGATGCAGGTATGCCGACGCGGCAGCATCGCCAGCAGCGATCGCTGCGTGACGGGCGGCTTCGGTCGTAGCATCGCGGGCTGCGCGGTGGGCGTCGGCGGCGGTTGTGCGTTGGAGGCGCGAACGGGGCGCCCCCTCGGCGAAGACCCGCGCGGCCTGCAGGGCCGCAGCCGGGCGAGGATCATCCGGGTGGTCCTTGCCGAAGATGACGAGCGCAGGCTCTGCGCACGCCACGGCGTACCCGGCGATGGCTCGCAGCTCGTCCATCGTCAACGCGAAGTCGCCCGACCGTGTCTGCATCCTGTCGAGTCTCGCAGATGTCGCCGTCACGATGGAGTGGGCGGCTCAGCGGAGCGTTCTTGGTCGAGCCGTTCCAGGATCCAGGACGGACCAGCGTTGACGCGGGCAGTGGCGGGGCGCTCGGCTTGCCAGGCTTCGCTGCGGTGGTGGTGCGGCGCTGACCTCGAGGGTGGCTGCCCTGGTGGTCAGGCGGCCTGCTCGTGTGGCTCTGCTGCGCCGGTCACGAACTCCACGACGGTGCGCACGACGGCCGGGTCGGCCAGGATCCTGCGGTGCCCGAGGCCTTCGGTCGTGACCAGGGGCGCGCCGATCGCTGCGGCGAGCTTGGCGGCGTCGGCGTACGGAGTCTGTCGGTGCGACCTGCGATCACCAGCGACAGCACCGGATCGCTGTGCGCGGCCTGCACCCGTGCATCGAAGTCGCTTCTCGGGATGCCGACGAGGGCCTCGACCGATCGGTCGAAGGAGCGGCGGGTGCGTGGTCCGAGGCCGAGCGCGGCCTGGAATCCGTCGAAGGGCGATTGTGATTGGACCATGGGCGCGATGAGGACCAGGCGCTCGGTGCCGAGCCAGCCGAACCGAAGTGCGAGGTAGGTCGCGATAGCGCCCAGGGGGTGAGCGATCACCGCTTCGGCCGGGCCGAATCTGAGGAACGCGGCGTCGAGTGCGCGGGCGAACTCGACGCCGTGCGTTCGGTCAGGGCCGGCCGGGCCGTGCTCGGAGTCCCCGTGGGACGGTGCGTCCAGCATCACCACCCGGTAGCCGACGGCTGCGAGGGGCTCCACGAGTGCCGCGAACTGGGCGCCGCGTCCACCCCAGCCGTGCATCAGGTAGACGGGCGCTCCCTCCCCCCAGGCCCATCCGAAGAGAGCGCGAACCCGAGCGATCCCACGCGGCGCCCTGAGCGTCGGCCGGATCACGATGTCGGTGAACCGCTCCCGCCCGCGCTCGAGCGTCTCCAGCTGAAGCGCCTCCTACATCGAGGCCGTGCTCAGCAAGGCGCACGGCTCGCCCGTGAAGCACGCTGCTGCCGTCGAGGCTGTGGCTTGGGAGGTCGTGCTCAAGGCGACCAGCACAAAGTTGGACGCGGCGGTGGTGACCCAGGAGATCAACGGCGTGACGGTCTACGAATTCACTGCAGCGGACGACGCCTCAGCAGGCCGGTTGTTAGTCTCGCTCGACGCATTCACGACCGACACTTCGAAGGTGCTCTGACGCCGCCGCTCGGCGATGTGGTTGGGCAGGCGCCGGGCGCAGTTGGGCATGACGGCTTCATCTTGGACCGCGAGGTACTCAGTGATCGACTTACGGCAGTAACTGAACGTGAAGAGGGCGTCGACAAGCAAACCGAGCTTCAACTGCTGGAGATCGACGACGATCTCCAGGGTGAGTCGCGAGAGTTCCCGAACTTCTCCGTCGAGATGGAGACTGGTACGGGCAAGACGTACGTTTACATCAACACCGCCCTACAGCTCGCGCAGACCCACGGGCTCCGCAAGTTCGTCATCCTCGTTCACTCAGTCGCGATCCGCGCCGGAGTAGTTAAGACCTTCGAACAGACCGAGGAACACTTCCGGGCAAAGTTCCCATCGCTTCCATACAAGTGGGGCGTGCTTGGGGAGGGCCCGGCACTCGACGACTTCCTCGAGCCGAGCAGTACGGTGCAGTTCCTCGTCGCGAGCGTCCAGGCGATCGACAAGCCGGACACCGGCGTCGTGTACGGCGTTCCCGAGCAACCACAGCTCTGGGGTGAATCAGCCAGCGGCATGAACTCCATCGCCGCTACGCACCCCGTCGTGATCGTCGACGAGCCACAGGATTTCAAGACTCAGCTGCGCAAGCGGGCCATGGCAACCCTGAACCCGCTCCTCGTCCTGCGCTACAGCGCCACCCACGCCGAGAAGTTCAACCTCGTCCACCTGCTCGGTCCGAAGACGGCCACAGAGCAGGGACTGGTGAAGCGGGTTTCGGTCAAGGGCATCGCGCCCGGCGCGTCGGGGCAGGCCTACCTGCGCGTCGACAAGATCCGCACCAAAGGGCGCCGACTGTTCGCCGAGGTGATGATCGACGTAGCCAGCGCGAACGAGCCGAAACGGACCGAGGTCGTGCTGCAGACCGGCGACGACCTGTTCGAGGTGTCCGGCAATCTTGCGTCATACCGCGGGGCTGCAGGCGGAGGAACGGGCCCCGAGCCTGACGACGAAGACAACACGGTCACGATACGTCGTCGCAAGGACAAGTTCGAGAGCCCCGAGTTCAAGGCGCTCTGGGGACGTATCCGATACAAGGCCCGCTACCGGATCACGCTCGACTCGTCGGTGTTGCCCGGCGTCGTCGCAGTATCTGAACATCTCGAAGAGATCAAGTACCTCGCCAAGCGGACCAACCTCGTCCAGTCCGCCGAACTCAGGGACGACGATGCGGGGAAGGTCATCACCAGCGACACCGAGATCGCCGAGAGTGCCGGCATGTCGATCACGATCGTTGGCCAGCGTCTCCCAGACCTCGTGCGTCTGGTGGAGGACCAGCTCCTCGCAACGAAGTTCCCGCTGCAGCTCACGCGACCGACGATTGCCGCGATCATCGCTGCAGTCCCAGGCAACCTGCAAGCACGCGCGATCGATGACCCTGAACGGTGGGCCCGCATCGTCGCATCGGCGATCCGCGCTGTGACTATCGAGGAGATGGTCAAGCGCATCGGCTACGAGCCCGATCCCGAGGATGACTGGTGGGATGCAGAGGTCATCTTCGTCGAATCGGAGGATCAGAATCCTCCGCGTGCCCATGCCGGAGTGGATCCCAAGAACGGCGTACTAGCGTCCCCGGTCGGTGGTGCCAACTTCTACGATCACGTCATCTACGACAGTCATGTCGAGCGAGAGAGTTCGCCGCCATGCTGGAGAACGACGACGAGCACGTGAAGCTGTTCGTCAAGCTTCCTCGGCGGTTCAAGGTCCGCACACCTGTCGGTGCGTACTCACCAGACTGGGCAATCGTCTTCGACCATAACGGCACCGAGCGGCTGTACCTCGTCCGCGAAACCAAGGGCACGCTCAACCTCGACGACCTGCATTGGGACGAAGCAATGCGGATCCGCTTCGCGCGGCGACACTTCCAAGTTGCCCCGGCCGGGCGCGTGGACTATCAGTTCACAGCCGCAGAGGCTGGACTGCGGTTTGGCGTTGAATGGGAGGGCAAGGGATGAGGCCCGACGGTCACGATGCCCTCTAAGCCCAGGGCTAGCGCTCCGGCGGGGCAGTTTGTCGCTGGGTAATCGGGAACGATCGTCGACCAGTGGGAGCGAGCAGCGCCAGGGCTTCTCCTTGCGTCTGCTGTCTCGGCCGACGGTCCTGACAGCTGATGTTGTGCACCGCCCATCCCATAGCCTGCCGGAGCGGCGCCGCTGCTGATCGGACGCCGACTCTCGTCGGCCGTGGACGCTTGACGGGACGAGGTCCCTCATCAACCGGGCGGATGATCGTTCGGAGATCGGACGGGGAGGTTGTATGGGAGCGAGCGTCGAAGCGGCGCATGCCCTGTTCAATAGGGCACTTCGCCACCGCGACCTGCACCAGCGGGATCAGGAGATCGCTGTCTACGCCGAACTGATCAACGGCTTTGGCGGCGACCCCGATCCGGTTGTTCGGCAGTTGGTCGCAAAGGCGATCTTCAACAAGGGTGTCGCCTTGGGCCGGCAGTCGCGACACGGCTCGTTCGCCCGGCCCGTTGAGGAGGTCGCTGCCTACGACGAGCTGATCAACCGCTTCGGGGAGGACTCCGCACCTGAGGTACGCCTGCTGGCCGCGACTGCGCTGCTCCGGAAGGGTCGAACCCTGGTCATGCTCAGACAGCTTGACAAGCTGATCGCAACGGTCGATGACCTGGTTAGTCGCTACGGCGACGACATCACCCCCCGCCATCCGCGAGCAGGTCGGCCAAGGCCTGATCACCAAGGGATTCGTGCTGCGTGAGCGGGGTCAGCGTGGTCAGGCCGTCGCCGCCTTCGATGAGGTGGTCGTCCGGTTTGGGGACGACCCGACGCCGGCTGTCGGCAAGCATGTCGCGAAGGCCCTCATGGAGAAGGGCCTGACGTTGAGTGAGCTCGACCCGGCCCAAGCAGGCCGTGGGCGTCTTCGATCAGCTGATAGGCCGCTATGCCGCCGACCCGACCGAGGACGGGCAGGTGCAGGTCGCAGATGTCGTGCGTCTCAAGGGCCTGGCGGAGGAGCGCTTGAACTCCGGCATCACCTATGCGGTCCAGCAGGCGCAGCAGGCCCATCAGGCCGCCACCCGTGTCGAGCATCCACGCGACCGAGCTGAGGCCCTGGCCCGCGTCGTGTACGCCTTGGATCGCGCCGGCCTCACATCCGAGGCCGCTCAGACGGCACGAGAGGCCGCCAAAGCCGCCGCCCTTGTCCAGGACCTCCCTGACCGGACGATGGTCTTGACCACGGTGGCCAGCGCCCTGGCGCATGCCGGCCTCGGCTCGGAGGCTCAGCAGGCTGCGCTGCAGGCTTTCGACGCCACCGTAAGCAGCCAGGAAGCCCCGGACGGTCGGAGTAACAACCTGATCGTGGCCGCTCTCACGCTTGCAGAGGTCGGCCCTCATGACGTTGCCCAACGCGCTGCAGATCGGGCCTTCCGCGAGGCTGCCAGCATCGAGGACCCGCATCGCAGGGCCGGCAGCCTGAGCCTGTTGGGGAGCGCCCTGGCGTCCACCGGCGTCGCGCTTGACCCGCTCCGTCACAGTGGTGCGCTGACCGGCGCGGCCCGCGCCTTGATCGAGGCTGATGTGTCCGAGGCCCGACGCATTGCGCAGGAGGCGTACCGATACGCGGCCACCATCGAGGATCCATTCCGACTAGCGGAAGCACTCACGGGCGTGGCCAGCGTCTTGACCGAAGTCGGCCTCGTCTCCGACGCACAGGAAGCCGTACAGCAGGCTCGGAAGGCCGCCACTCGCATCGAAGATCCGCAGGATCTGTCCGACGCCCTGACCGGTGTGTCACGCGTGCTGGCTATGGCGTCTCTGCCCGACGACGCCCAGCGAGTGGCGCAGCAGGCGTATCAGGCAGCCTCGCGAATCCACGACCCCTACGAGCGGGTCAGCTCCCTGACCTACGTATTCGACAAGTTGTCCCCCCTCGGCCTGAACGTCGCCGCCCCGGAGACGCACGCCAGGGCGCTGACTGATGCATCACGGGCTCTGGCCGGGGTCGGTCACCTCATCGACGCCGAGGAAGCGGCGCAGCAGGCTCGACGGGTCGCCGCCGGCGTCGAGGAGCCCTTCATCCGGGCCGATGTCCTGACTCAGGTGACCCACGCGCTGGTCGAGGCCGGGCTGCTGGCCAACGCTCGGCAGGCTGCTCAGGAGGCCCGGCAGGTCAGCATTGAACTCGGCGACCGCTACGACAGAGCTCTGATCCTGAGCAGAGTGGCTGGCGCTCTGGTCGCCGCTGGTCTCGGAGACGAAGCTCGGGATGTGGCGCGGGAGGCCAACCACATCGCCGCCGGCGTCGAGGACCCTTACGAGCTGTCCGAGGCGCTGGCCGCCGCAGCCGGCGCCCTGGCAGCAGTAGGCCTGATCTCAGAAGCACGTCGGACCGCGACCCTCGCGATCGAGGCGGCTTCCCTAGCGGGCGAGTCCCCCGACGAGCAGGCTGTGGCCGTCGCCGAGGTGGCCAGCACCTTGGCGGCCTTCGGCTTCACGTCCGAGGCCCGCCGTGCCGCACAGGAAGTCCGCGACGTCGCTGCCGGGATCTATGACCCTGTGGATCGATCCGACGCCGAGGCTGAAGTGGCGCGCACTCTGGCTGAGGCTGGGCTCAGCGCCGATCCGGATGAGTGATGGTGATGTGAGGCTGCATGGTCCCTGCTCCGGGTGAGCGGCCAGGAACCGACGCGGGCCCATCCGGCCCCTTCGAGGCGCACCGCTGGTCCTGCCCTCGCCGCGCCGAATGGCTGCAGCCCTATTGCGCCGGGAGCATCTGTGCGCGTTCGGCGAATGCGCACAGTGCGGAGATGAGCGTCATCTGTTCGACGTCGCGGGCGCGTGTGTTGAGCAGCTCGTCGGTGCAGATGAGGTAGGCCAGGCAGCGGGCCCTGCTGATGGCGACGTTGAGGCGGTTCTTGGAGAACAGGAAGCTGGCGTCGCGGGGCATGAACTCGGCCGAGGACGTGGTCATGGAGAACAGGACGACCGCCGCCTGTCTGCCCTGGAACTTGTCGACCGTTCCGACCTCCACGCCTGCCGTCGCTGGATCGCCATGCAGGACGCCGCGGATCAGTCGTCGCTGGTCGTTGTAGGGGGCGACGACGATGAAGTCATCGGTCGTGAGGGGTCGTGTGACGCCCTCCTGATCGGTCCATTCGGTTCCCAGCAGCCCCTGGATCGTGGCGGCCACGATGGCGGCCTCTTCGGGTGACTCGGTGCTGGACTGGGTGTGGTGGGCTCGGATCCAGCGCAGTCCCGTGCCTGCGGCGGTGGTCTGCCCAGCGCAGGACGGGTGGCTGGTGAGTCTGCCCTCGTACATGACGTCGGAGATGAAGCCGCAGACGTCCGGGTGCATGCGCCTGGTCACGTCGAGCAGGACGCCGCGGTCGGGCGGGATGGTCCGCACGCCCGGTCCCAGCAGGTGCTCCAGGGCGCTGACGCCTGAGCGGTTGGGATGGCTGGCCTGCGCGACCTGGGGCAGCTGCTGCGGGTCGCCGAGCAGGATCATGTTCTTCGCTGATATCGAAGCGGCGAGGGTGTCCGCCAGGCCGAGCTGGCCGGCCTCGTCGACGAGCAGGACATCGACGGGGTTGTCGCGCATCGCCTGGCTGGCGAAGAACCAGGGGGTCCCGGCGAGGACGTCGTACTGGCCGGTGGCGCACTTCTTGTTGTCGTCGACGTAGCGGACCCCGGCGACCGGACCGCCCTTGGACTTGCGCACGGCGCGCAGGGTGTCGCCCTTCTCCGCGAACAGCTCCACCACGGCCTTGGTGAGGTTGTCGATCGCGTGGTGGCTCATCGCGGTGATGCCCACCCGCTTGTCCTGGCGCACCAGGGTGTGGATCACATGGGCGCCGGTGAACGTCTTGCCTGTGCCTGGCGGCCCTTGGACGGGTGCGTAGCTGCGGTCGAGGTGGGGCGCCCACTCGCACACGTGCTGGTAGTCCCCGACGAACTCTCCGCCCTCGGGGCCGTGGCCGGGGAGGAATTTGGCCGGCTCCCTGCGCAGGATGGCGTGCCCGACGTCGGAGGCGTCACCGGAGAGCATGCGGTCGGCAAGGTCGGACAGCGCCGCCTGCTTGGCCTTCTCGTCGAAGTGCTCGTACAACACCAGGGAGGCGGGTCGCTTCCCGTCGGCGAGGTTCTCGGTCTCCAGGATGGTGAGCATGCCAGCGTCACGGTCGATGGTGTGGACCTGGAAGAACGACCACTCCTGCTCGGAGAGTGCGACGACGAGCTTGGCGCCGGGCTTGATGTCCGGGTCGATCGGTTGCGCGGGGAACGTGAAGTCTGCCCATGACCTGTCCAGCTTCGTGCCGTTCTTGGCGTGGAATCGGTCCCGCAGCCCCACGAAGGTCAGGCGGGCGATCACCCTCGGGGAGTCGAGCTGCTCGTGCTCGTCGGCCATGGACAGACGCAGGGCATCTGCGCTGACCACGCGTCGCTCACGCCGCCAGTAGCCGAGCAGGTCTCCCATGAGATGCTCGGGAGTCCCGGTCCCGAACGCGTGCAGCTTCTCGATGCGCTCATCCAGCTCGGGCTCGTCACCGTCACGGCCCAGAACCGCGTCCCGCCACGCGATGCCCTCCGGGCGCTGGTCCACGAGCCAGTCGCGGACCGCGCGGGTCGCGCGCACGTCGTCCTCGTTGTACCGGGCGATCCGCCGCAGGTGCACCGGGTCGCGGTCGCCCATCCAATGCTCGTAGTCGATGACCGCCCCCACGCCACGGTCGATATCGTGGCTGCGCTCGTAGCCGGTTAGCTTCTCGATGTGCTTGAGCCCGTAGGACTCGATCCCGACCTGCACCGCGCCGGTGACGATCGGGTACAGGTCAACGAACAGGCCGGCGGCCACCAGAGCCTCGACCTCCCGTTCGACCACCCCATGCTCGCGGGCCAGGCGCTGCAGCGCGCTTCGCTCGGTGTGGTTGTAGTGGTACACGTGCAGGTCCGGGAACCGCTCCCGCCGCGTGTGGAGGTGCTCCACCAGGGCGACCGTCGCCTGGGCCTCCTCGGCGCGGTCGTGCGCCCAGAACGCGCGGTAGGTCCATTCCCCGGCGTCCTGCTCGATGAGCCCGAAGAGAAAGAACAGGCCGATGTCGGCCTTCCAGAACGGGTGTCCCTCGTAGTCCAGGAACATGTCACCGGGGTCCGGCTTCGGCAGGGCGGCGAATCCCCGCAAGCTTGGCTCCCGAGCCGGGCCCATGTGCTCAGGGGTGACCTCGGTGCCGGTCCCGCCCCTGGACAGGGTGTCGACCTCTGATCGGTCCGGTGCGAGGAGCTCGAAGGGCGGCCGATCGGCGGGAGCCAGACGAGCTCGGGCCTGGAGCACCGCCTGGCGGTGCAGCTGGACCTGGCGACCCGGGTCGAGCCCGGTGACCTGACCGTCCACCTGCGCCAGCCGGGCCAGTGTGCTCACCCCGCTGCTGACCAGGAGCTCCCGGTCGGATCGGCGTGCCCCCGCGACGTAGACCAGGGAGTCCTCGGCGCTCCATTGGGCCTGGCACACGCGCTCGAACTCGCAGAACCCGCAGTGGTCGCAGGGCTCCGGCCGGGTGGGCTCGCTGTGCTCCTCCTGGACCAGGCGTGCCAGCGTGGACCGCATTCGGCGCCAGTAGGCGACGACATCCTCGACGCGGATCGTCTCCCGCAGCCCCGAGCCCAACTCGACGTGCACATGTTCGGGCTGCCGCCCGATCCGCGCGGCCAGCGCTTCGGCGTAGAAGCACAGCTGCAACACGTGACCGGGCTTCGCATCGCCGCGAGCCAGCTTGGCATCAACGGGCTCGTAGGTCACAGCACCGTCGTCGGCCACGACGCGCTCGAGGAAGTCGGCGACACCCCGGATGCCGTCGTGGACAAGGGGCATCTGGAACAGCACATCGTGCTCCCCGTCCAGAGCTCCCGCGACCCGATCCGCCCACGCCGCGAAGGATTCGCGCTTGGCGCGCTCGGGCACGTGGTGGACGCTGCGGCCCCGCGCTGTGTAGTCGTCCAGGACCTTCTGCTCGTGGTCCAGGCCCTTCTCCAGCAGCATCGCGGCCATCTCACCGAACAGGTGCTGCGGCTGCTCCCGCTGCCCACTGTCGACCTCATGCAGCAACGTCAGGTAGTGGCGGCAGTCCAGCCACGCTGTGATCTTGGAGGGAGTCAGCAACCGTTCATGCATCCTCCGATTCTTTCGACCACGCCCCGGGATCGCTCGATCCGAGGAAGAACCTCGGCAGCGTTGCAGCTCATCCAAGGCGCCGCCCGCTCGTCGGTTGTTCGACTCGCGCTGCGCCGGCCGCCGACGACTCACAGGTGGACGACTGCTGCGTCCCACGCACCTGTTTAGGCTTACGCTCGAACCCTTAACAAGGAGCGGCCGTGGGTAGGTTTGTCGAGCAGGAGTGGGCGGGCAACCCGACTGGCGCCACTCGCGCGGAGCGTGCCTCGTGCCGGTTCCGAGCGTACGTCCCAGATCCCCTGAACGGGATGGACGTGGCACTGCCGAGTTCGGTTGCAGCCGACCTCATCGACGTTGAGCAGCAGGTGCGTCAACTCAACGCTGACCACCCTGGACTGGCCAACCTCGAGCCGCTTGCCCGGTTCCTGCTGCGGGCCGAGGCTGTGGCGAGTTCCAACATCGAGGGGCTGGTCATCGATGTCCGGCGTCTGGCCCGCAGCGAGGCGCAGGACCGCGAGGGGCTCGAGGTGACCGATGAGACGGCGCGTGCGGTACTAGGGAACATCAAGGCCCTTGAGGCAGCGCTCACCCAGGTCGCCGACACATCGCGACCGATCACGGTCGAGGACATCACATCGATCCACGCCGCTCTGCTCGTCGGGACTCGTGACAAGGCGTGGGCGGGCGTGATCCGGGATGAGCAGAACTGGATCGGCGGGGTATCGCCGTGTGCTGCGGCGTTCGTACCGCCGCCGGCAACGGAGGTTCGCGGGCTGCTCGAGGACTTGGCCGCGTACCTGTCCGGGGACGACCACCCCGCGTTGCTCCAAGCCGCACTGGCGCACGCCCAGTTCGAGACCATCCACCCCTTCGCGGACGGCAACGGCAGGACCGGCCGCGCCCTTATCCAGCTCGTGTTGCGTCGTCGTGGCGTCGCGACCCGAGTGCTGCCGCCTGTGAGCCTGGTCCTGGCGACCCGTGCGAACGCCTACGTTTCGGCGCTCGACGGCACGAGGACCAGTGGGGACGTGGCTCCGGGGGTGCTGGCGTGGCTGGAGCTGTTCCTGTCCGCGACGGGTCGTGCCTGCCGCGATGCCGGGACATTCTCGGCGGATCTCACCGCTCTTGAGCAGCGTTGGCGCGCGAGCATCGGTCGGGTCCGGTCCGACTCGGCCGCGTTGAAGCTGATCGAGGCGCTGCCAGCCCTGCCGGTGTTCACGGTGACGACTGTGGCGGCTTATCTCGGCAGGTCGTATCCGCAGACGAGCGCAGCCGTGGAGAAGCTCCGCGAGGCGGGTGTGGTCAAGCAGGTCACCCTCGGGCGACGCAATAGGGCTTTCGAGGTGGTGGGTCTCTTCGAGGCGTTCACCGGATTCGAGAGGTCGCTGGCGAGCCCGGACGGGAACACGGTCAGCTCCCCGCCGGCCCGGCCGGTGCCCGCTCGTCCCAGCCTGTAGGTGAAGGGCGCCTCGCCTCCGGCCTGACGTCTCGCCTCCTGTACGGGTGGTCTGATCGGTGCTTCCATGACCGCCATCAAGAAGGAGGCGGCGAGGCTCATGCGGGTGAAGCGTTCCGAGGGTGCCGTCGGAGTGGGTGGAGGACCGCGGCGGTCGGTCGAGATCCGGGTCGTTCTCGCCTAGTGAATACGCGGTCGTGGCGGCCGAGGCCGAGCGTCAGGGTTGGAGCGTCGGAGGATGGGTCGGCGCGCTCGCCGAGTGCGCCGAACGCCTGGGGCCGGCCCCGGAGGGCGGCGGGCTGGACGCGGTGGCTTGGGGCCGGGTGGGGGAGAGGGCCGGCTCGCTCGCGGCCGCCGGGCGGGTGCTGGCTGACGCGGGGGTCGAGGAGTGCGGCCAAGCCCTTGAGCGCGCGGCTCACCGACTGTCGCTGATGTGCCGGGCCCAGGCATTCGCAGTGCGAAACGCCGGAGCCGAGCACAATCTGGAAGCGGCACGGCGGGGCGAACTGCTGGCGATGCAGCTGGGAGCGGAATTTCGACATCGGGAGGGCGCGAGCCGCCGGCGGGTGAAGGTCATGCTGACGGAGCGGGCTGCTGTGGTGGTCCGGGACGGGGTCGGAAGCACCGGAGAGTGGACGCCGAGCGACGCCCAGAGGCCAACCACCGCCTCGAGCGGATCAACGACGAGAACCCGAGGGTCCTCGAGTGACCCACGACCGGAGCCTACGAACCCCACCCGGCCCACGCCACACGCCTGGGCGGGCTGGGGCGAAACCCCGCTGGGGCGTGTCCCCATTGTTTGAACCCACGCGACTCACAGGCAAGAGCCCCCCCGCGCAGTGACCGGCCAGACGGTGCGCGTCGCGTGGTCAGACTGCACCCACCTCTCCTGACTCGAGCACCGAGTCGACCGCTTCGAAGTCCTCTCGGCGCAGCCCTCTGGCCCGCCCCAAGGCCAATAGGTGCAACATCACAGGTCAGATGGCCTCTTCAAACGCAATCATTAGGCTTGTGTACCATCCACACTCGGATACTCGCCGCCGGGCGAGTGCAGCACCCCCGAGAGGAACGACCATGGCGAAGGGTCACGAGTGCCCCGTCTGCGGTAAGTACACGCTTCAGCCGTACACCACGAACCAGTTGAAGTGCACCAACTGCTCCTCGATCGTGAAGAAGGCAAGAGTCTCCTGAACACAGAGAGTGGCGAGCATGGTCAGCGCGACAGCGCAATCACTTCGACAAGTCGGAGACCCATCGGACCCCGATCGCCTGGCCACCGAGAACGATCAGCTGTGAGCGGTCGTTGACCCGCACGCCGCGCGGGTCATGCTCGTCATGACACCTGAACACTCACACCCCCGGATCGCTGTACGAGGCATCGCCACGGTTCGGAGAGGCCGATTCGTTTGGACACAGGCGATCCCGGTGAGTACGAAGCTGTCTGCGAGGACTGTCATGGCGAGGGGGAGCGCTGGATCACCTACGACCCAGATGAACCTCCTGAGTGGGGGACGTGTCCCGACTGCGACGGGTACGGACACATCTCTGCCGACGCGGACGACTTCGACGATTGATGACTGCTGCGTGACGAAGTGGACGCAGCGATGCGAGGCTCCGTTCGTTCCGAACGGCAACGGGGACTCCCCGCACACTGAAACCCGGAATGTGCGCGCCCTCGTCCTACCCGGAGTTGCGCGCGTCCGGCGACGAGGCCAGCATCCCCATCTACACCACGGCAGCGCACGAGTGGCTGGCGGCCGAGGCTCCGCAGAGTTGCATGGCCTGGCGACGTTGGTCGCGCCTACCCCGCGCGGTCGCAAGATGCGGCGCGCGTCCGTTCGCCGAGTCCGTCGACTGACCACCCTTCAGCCCTGCGACGGCAAGAGCGAGGCGGCTGGTCAAGGCGGGCTTAGC
>CAZWXF010000008.1:0-5604 GCA_964638055.1 uncultured Bifidobacteriaceae bacterium
CCGGTCGACCCCGCACCGCGTCGAGCCTGTCGATACGACCCCGCCGGTCGAGCCTGTCGAGACCCGGTCGACCCCGCGCCGGTCGAGCCTGTCGATACGACCCCGCCGGTCGAGCCTGTCGAGACCCCGATCTTGCGCCAGATCCCAGCGAAGGTCCTCCCGATGCGACCAGGCAGGACACGGCAGGCGGCCACCGGGGGACGGATGCCTCGGGGGCTGGCCGCCGCGTCCCGCACGTGGCACCCTCGGCTCACGATCAGTGGTCGCCAGGTGGAGGTGGCGCATGGAGGGCAGCGCACGCCGGGGGCTCCGAGCTGCATGGCTGATGGCGCTCGCAGCGCTGCTGGCCGCCGGCTGCGGCACGGGCGGCGCCCCGCTGGATCGACCTGAGCCAGTCCCGACGCAGTCCTCCGACACCGCTGCGGCCACCGGTCCCGCCGCCGGTCCCAGCCCGTCGGCCGGCAGGACGACGACGCCCACGCCCAGCGCGGAGCCCGAGAAGGTGTCGTACGTGCCGTGGGGGCCCAGCGATCCGGTCGTCCCCGAGCACTACGGGCGGCTGGCGCAGCGCGACTGCGGTGCGGGGGAGCAGGTCGCTCCTGACGAGCCGTTCTGGGACGCCGTGTTCGCGGTCTGCCGGACCCTCGTGGGCGGCGAACCCTGGCCCGACCTGGCCGAGGCCCCACCCGCACCGGAGACCGAGAACCCGCACGAGAGCTGTCTCGACGACGAGCTGGAGATCATGGTCCGTGACGCCCTGGCCTGGCGGGACGCCAACGACGACGCGACCCCCCAGGTCGAGTTCGAGGAATCGGGCTCGGCCTGCTACCTGGCGATCTACGAGGCCGGCCAGGTGTCCCCGGAGCAGGACATCACCTCGTCCCTTCCCGGCGAGGCCACGATCTCGGTGCTCCTGGACGCGACGCTGACCATCGCCCAGGTCTCGGTGGACCGCAGGCTGATCGCCGAGGGCGACATGTTCGTCCTGGACAACGAGCCCTTCGTCGGCACCCGGACCCTCAGCATCCACGTGCCCGGTCCGCCCGAGTCCAGGACCGTCGAGGTCGCAGTGAGCCAGACCCTTGGCGATTCCGTGGCTGGCGTCGCCAGGGTGTCGGTCCTCCTCGAACCGGTCGCGTCGGGGCCGGGTGTCGCGGAGGCCGCGCTGCTGGCCCGCGCGGCCCCTCGATGAGCGCACCGGATCGTCCGCAGGGCCTGACTCGAGAGGACGCGTTCCGGATACTGGGCGCCCTCGGCGCCATCCTGACCCTGTTGACCGCCCTGCTGTTCTACTTCGGCTGGCGGCGCAGCGAGGCGCAGTCGCGGGCCATGGGCATCGACGTCACCCTCTTCGGCTACTCGTCACAGGACTATGTCCTGCGCAGCATCAGCTCGTTGTACCTGCCACTGCTGGTCCTCGCCGCGGGCGGGTTGCTGTGGGTGCGGCTCCACCGGGCCCTGGCCGTCCGTGTCGAATCCCTCGGCGGGCGGGGCAGGTCCAGGGCGACGCAGACGGCCCGATGGGCGGGGCGGCTGGCCGCGGCGGTGGCCGCCATCACGCTGGCCTTCACCGTCGCTGCGGGAACCAGCGACCCCTGGGCCCCGGTCGACTGGCTCGCCGGCGAGCTCTCCGACACCACCTGGGTGATCCCGCTGGTGCTCGTGGGCTGCGTCGTGGTCGGGGCGTACTCGTCGTGGCTGCGACGGGCGCTCGGCGTCCCACTGCCGGACGCCGCGAATCCCTGGACCCGGGTCCTGGCTGCGGCGATGGTCTCGGTCGTCGTCGTGCTCAGCCTGTTCTGGCTGCTGGAGGAATATGCGGCCGCCGTCGGACGCGGGTACGCCCAGAGCGTCGTCGCCCGCGTCCCGGACCTGCCGCGGGCCACCGTCACGGGCCCGACGCCGCTGGACATCGACGCCCCTGGCGTCACGGAGGGTGCGCTGAGCGTCGAGGGCAGCGACGAGATCCAGTTCCGCACACAGGGGCTCCGCCTTCTGGCGAGGAGCGGGACCAAGATCATTCTGGTCCACGACGACTGGTCGCCGGAGACGGGCGTCGTGATCGTCCTGCCGGACTCCGACGCGTACACCTGGCAGTTCAGCCGCTGACGAGACCACGCGAGCCCCGCCCTCGCAGTGATCTTGTCGGTGGACAACCGCGCCCACCAGGACCAGCTGCGCACCGATCCTCACAACCCGGGGGAGTTCCTCCTGGACGGGCGCATGCTCCTGCCGGACGGGATGCTCCCTGTCGACGCGGCGTGCCGCGAGCTCTCGGGCAGCACGCTCAACTGGTGGGTGGGGCGCAACGTCCTGCACACGCTGTTCACCATGAACCACAACCGGATCTGCGGGCTGCTCAAGACCGGGGTCGACCCCGCGACTGACGGGCCACGCCGGCCGAGCCGCACGCCGGTCGAGCCAGTCGAGACCCAGCGCCCGCCGGTCGAGCCAGTCGAGACCCAGCGCCCGCCGGTCGAGCTTGTCGAGACCCGGGTCGGCCGAGACCCGGGCCTGCTGGTCGTGTTGGCGTGGGGATGCTTGGTCTCGACGGGCTCGACCGGCGTGTTCGTTCGATGGTCGGGATTCGGGCCCGCCGGTCGAGCCGGTCGAGACCCGGGCCAGTCAAGACCCGGGCCCGCCGGTCGAGCCGGTCGAGACCCAGCGCCCGCCGGTCGAGCTTGTCGAGACCCGGGTCGGCCGAGACCCGGGCCTGCTGGTCGTGTTGGCGTGGGGATGCTTGGTCTCGACGGGCTCGACCGGCGTGTTCGTTCGATGGTCGGGATTCGGGCCCGCCGGTCGAGCCGGTCGAGACCCGGGCCAGTCAAGACCCGGGCCCGCCGGTCGAGCCAGTCGAGACCTGGTGCACGCCGCCGGGGGTCGGGCGGTCAGGGCGGTGCGACCCGAGGCTCAGCTCCTGGGCGCTCAGCCCCGGACGCGCCCGACGGGGGCCAGGAGCGTCGCCTGCGCCAGCGCACCGAGGCCCGCAGCGGGCAGGTGCAGGGCCTGGGCGGCTCGGGGGTCCTCGGTGTTGCGCGGCCGCCCGAGACGCCGGAGGGCGGGCACCTGGCCGGCCAGGATGACCGGCGCGGACTCGGGCAGGCCGCCGCGCAGCTTGGCCAGGTGCATGGCCGTGCGCAGGCCCCCGAGCTCGTCCACCAGGCCGATCCCCTGGGCGTCCCGGCCCGTCCACACCCGGCCCCGTGCGATCGGCTCGACCTGCTCGACGGTCATGCCGCGACCCTGGGCGACCTTGGCGACGAAGTCGGCGTAGATCGTGTCCAGCTCATGGTCGAGAAGGGCCAGCTGCTCCTCGGTGAACGGCTCCCGGGCCGAGCCCATCAGGGTGTGCTGCCCCATCACGACGCGATCGCTCGTGATGCCCATGCGCCGCAGGAGCCGCCCCACCACGAGCTTGCCCGCGACGACGCCGATCGAGCCGGTCACGGTCGACGGCAGCGCGACGATCACGTCGCCGGGGCAGGCCACGAAGTAGCCACCCGAGGCCGCCAGTCCGCCCATCGACACGATCACCGGCTTGCCCGCCTCGCGAACGCGGCAGACCTCGCGCCAGATCGAATCGGAGGCCACCGCCGAGCCGCCGGGGGAGTCGACGCGCAGGACGACCGCCTTGGCGCCGTCATCGCGGGCCACCGAGCGCAGCGCCGAGCCGACCGTGTCGCTCCCGGCGATCCGTCCGATGGCCGCGTGGCGGCTGCGGCCCGGGGCGATCGCCCCTCGGACCTCGACCAGGCTCACGTGGCCGCGGCGCCTGGGCCGCAGGGGGCTCGCGGGAACTGGCCGCCATCGATCGGCGAGGAGGAGCCGGACCGGTCCCAGGACCGTGCGCAGGTGCGCGTAGGCCTCGTCTCGGTACCCGGTGGCATCCACGAGGCCCTCCTGGAGGGCGCGGTGGGCGTCGATCGGGCCGGCGTCGGCGAGCTCCCGGACGCGCTGCGGATCCATGCTGCGGCCCGACGCGATCGAGGCGACGGCTGTCTCGAACACCGACCGGACGACGGCCTCGTCGGCCTCCCGCTGCGCGGGGCTGAAGCTGTCGCGGGTGAACAGCTCGGCAGCGCTCTTGTACTCGTGTCGCTGGAAGAGCTGCGGCTCGACATCCAGCTTGTCGAGCAACCCACGCAGGAACGTCGCCTCGACGCCCACCCCCAGCGGCCCCAGCCAGCTTCCCGGCTGGAGCCAGACCTCGTCGAACGCCGTGGCCAGGACGTAGGCGGCCGTGCGTCCCGGGACCTCGCCGAGGTCCTCCGCCCAGGCCAGCGTGGGCTTGCCGGTGGCGACGAATGCCTCGACGCCCTGCCGCAGCTCCTCCATGGCAGCCCACGACATGGAGCCGCCGACCTTGGCGATCAGGCCGGCGACGCGCGGATCACGTCCCGAGCGGTGCAGCGCCCGCAGGACGGCGTCGAGCTGGGGGCGACGGCGGTTGGCCAGCCGGGCCAGCGGGTCCGGGTCGGGCAGGGCCAACGGCTCGGTGAAGTCCAGCTCCAGCAGCAGCCGGGGACGGCTCGGCAGGGGCAGCGGCAACGGCTTGGGCATGGTCGCCACATTAGGCCTTCTCCCGCAGTCAGATCGGGGTGCGCGTGGGCGATCGTGACGGTCCGCCCGCGTCCCGCTCGGCTCGAGTAGATTTTCGGCCGTGACCCGCTTCGTGTGCCTGGGTGATTCGTTCACCGAGGGGATGGTGGATGACCTGCGACCGGACGGTCGGCATCTGGGATGGGCGGACCGCGTCGCAGAGGGGCTGGCCCGAGCGGCGTTGCAGGAAGGCCCGGTCGAGTACGCGAACCTGGCGATCCGGGGCAAGCTGCTCGATCAGGTCGTGCGCGAGCAGATCCCCGTGGCGCTCGCGCTCGGCCCGGACTTCGTCACCTTCCAGGCGGGCCTCAACGACGTCCTGCGCCCGGGTGTGGACCTGCCTGCGCTGTTCCGGCGCTACGAGGACGCGGTCGCGCGGCTGGCCGAGGGCGGAACCCGAGTCGTGCTCTTCACGGGCCGTGGCCGGCAGGGATGGAACAGCCGGATGTCGCAGCGACTCGGGCCGCGCTTCGCGGCCTTCAACGACAACGTCCACTCCGTCGCCCAGATGCACGGCTGCCTGCTCGTGGACCTCGAATCTCTCCTGATGATCTCCGACGATCGTTGCTGGGGCGTCGACCGGCTGCACCTGAACGCCGTCGGTCACGAGCGCGTCGCCGCCGAGGTCCTCCACACCCTGGGCATCACGGAGCCGGAGATCCTCGGCGGATCCCCGGGCTGGTGGCACGAGCCGCTTCCCCCCTCGGTCCCGCAGAGGTGGGTCGCCTCGGCCGTGCAGGACGTGCACTGGTTCGGTGTCCACCTGCTGCCGTGGATGGTGCGCAGGCTGCGCGGTGTGTCCTCAGGGGACGGGATGTCACCTAAGGACCCGATGCTGAGGATGGTGGGCGCGGACGCCTGAGCCAGTGGTCCTCCGCCCCCAAGGCGACTCGGACCCGGCCCGCGCCGAAGGGTGGCCTTGCCGCGCTGCCGGTCGTCCAGGTCAACGGCGTGGCCTTCGCCCTGGGTCCTGGCACGTTCGGTCTCCTGTTCGCGGCGATGGCG
>CAZWXF010000008.1:5704-19623 GCA_964638055.1 uncultured Bifidobacteriaceae bacterium
CTCGACGGGCGTGGTCTCGACAGGCTCGACCGGCGTGGTCTCGACTGGGCTCGACGGCGGGCGGTCACGGGGTTGAGGACGCGAGTCACGGCGCTGTAGCACGGCGCTGTATCCACACCCGCGTTCCGGTGCGCCCGACGGACGAAGGCCCTTGAGAGCGTGCACTGCTGATCACCCGACGGATCGCGCGATGACGGCAGCGGACAGGCGGCATCGCCGGCCCGGCGCGGTGACGGACGTCGTGGCAGCATGGGTGCGCCAGGCCCCGCAGGCGCACCCGCACCCACCAGGAGGCGATGTGCCGCTCCGCGCGACGACCACCGTCGCCGAGCCCGACCTCATCTTCCTTCCATGGGAGATCGCCCTCGAGGACTGGCCGGCCGAGCTGCTCGTCACTCGCAACCGTGGGATCTCCCGTCACGTCGTCCGGTTCGTCCGGGTGAATCGCTCGATCCTGGCGATCAAGGAGATGCCCGAGCACGTCGCCCGCCGCGAGTACGGCATGCTCGGGGAGCTGGCCCGGCTCGTGACACCGTGCGTGGAGGCCGTGGGCGTCGTGGCCGGTCGTGAGACCCCCGACGGCGAGGAGCTGCCGGCCGCACTGGTCACGCGGCACCTGGCGTTCTCGCTGCCGTACCGGACGCTGATGTCCCGGCCCGACCTGACCTGGCCCGACGCCGATCGCCTTCTGGACTCTCTCGTGCTCCTGCTCGTCCGGCTGCACCTGATCGGCTTCGCGTGGAACGACTGCTCGCTGTCCAACACCCTGTTCCGCCGGGACGCCGGAGCCCTGACCGCGTACCTGGTCGACGCCGAGACCGGCGAGCTGCACGAGCAGCTGTCGGCCGGTCAGCGGCAGTACGACCTGGAGACCGCCGTGCTGAACGTCGTCGGGGAGCTCATGGACCTCGAGGCGGGCGGACTGCTCGCCCGGGACCTCGAGCCGGTCCGGCTCGCCGAGCAGTTCCGGCAGCGATACGAGCATCTCTGGTTGACCCTCACCGAGCCGGTCGTCGTGACCAGGCATGACCGCTTCCAGATCCAGACCCTGCTGCGGACGCTCAACGGGCTGGGCTTCGACGTCGCCGAGCTCAGCATCGAGGCCACGGCGGAGCACGGGGGACGGATGCTGCGGGTCCGGCCGAAGGTCGTCGGAGCCGGCCACCACCGCATGCGGATGCGCTCCCTGACCGGCCTGTCGATGCACGAGAACCAGGCCCGTCGGCTCCTCAACGACATGGACTCCTTCCGGGCGGTGAAGGGAATCGACGAGGAGGTTGCGGCACACCGGTGGGTGGGGGAGGTGTACGAGGCGGTGCTCGAGAGGGTGCCGGGGCAGCTTCGCGCCAAGCTCGAGCCGGCCGAGCTCGTCAACGAGGTCCTCCTGCACCGGTGGTACTCGTCGGAGCGTGCGGGGCGGGATGTCGGGGTGGCTCTCGCGACCGACGACTACGTGGCCCGGTTCCTCGTGACCCGAGCGGATGAGGCCGAGGTCATCGACCCCGGTGGCGCCGACGATGGTGGCGACCCCGACGTCTCGGACGAGCCCGCCGGGCGAGCAGCTTCGATGCCCCCGTCGGGGCCGAGTCGCCGAGCGGGCCAGCGGGCCCAGGTGGGCAGCGCTGCCACGCGCTCCCGCGCCTGACGCAGGCCCACCCGTGCCTGGGGCGGCCACCTCGGGGGCCTGGCCCGGGTCAGTGCGCCGCAGGAAGTCGTCGAACGGGGGTCCGTGAAGGCAGCCCCGCCGTCTGCGGGGCTGACGAGGACGTCCTGGGGCGATCAGGTCGTTCCTCGGTCGGCTTCGTAGGGGGACGTGAGCGGGCCTCATCCCGGCATTTCGGATCTGTTGCTTCACCAGCATCAGGTGTGTCAGCCTCGTTGGTCCGACGGGCCACGGGAGACGGGAGGACCTGATGGGAATCCGTGCAGCCAGGTGGGTGGCGGCGATCCTGGTCCCTGCCCTCGGGATGGGCGGGGCGGTCGCGATCGCTCGGCCCGCGCGACCGGCGGGCGCGGGCACCCTGACGGAGGCTGGGCTGGCACTTGGGGCCACCCCCTCCAGTGCAGGCGTGGGCTCCACAGCGCTGGATCCCTGGTTCGTCGCTGCGTCGCTGCTGAAGCTGCGCGCGGAGATCGACGAACGATGGCCCGGCCGCGACCGGTCGAGCGACGGAACGATCGGGGACGTGTTCCACCAGGCGCGCAACAACAGCCACAACCCCGTCGGGTCGCGCAGGGGACCGACGGTGGGCACGCCTGGAGCCGTTCATTCGATGGACATCACGGCGGCGGGGATCGATGTCGACACCGTCCTGGCGGCGGTGATCGGCGATCCGCGGGTCGGGTACGTCATCTACGACGGGCGCATCTGGAGTCGGAAGGGCGGGTGGTCGCCGAGGGCCTACGAGGGGGACCCGCACGTCACCCACATCCACGTGACGACGCGGGAGGACAGCCAGGCGGGCGCCGCCGCTGCCGAGAACGACACGAGCCGGTGGTTGCCCACGCCGGTCTCCCTCGGCAGCCTGCACCCCAGGCAGGTCCAGGTGATCCAGCGTGCGCTGATCCGCCACGGGTTCGGGATACCCGCTGGGCCGACCGGGAAGTACGGCGGCCAGACCACCGCCGCCATGGCGGCCTTCCAGCGGGCGCAGGGCTGGTCCGGGGGAGAGGCCGACGGCAAGCCGGGGCCGCTCACCCTGAAACGGCTGGGGGTGGGCGATCTCGCGGCCGCGAAGGCCAAGGCGGAGAAGGCTGCCAAGGCAAAGGCGAAGGCCGCGAAGGCGAAGGCGAAGGCCGCGAAGGCTGCCAAGGCAAAGGCAAAGGCGAAGGCCGCGAAGGCAAAGGGCGCGAACAGTGCGGCGAAGGCCAAGGGACCCAAGGGCAGGAATGCGAAGGCCAGAGTCGGGGCGAAGGGCAAGGTGAAGGCCGGCGAGAAGGCCGAGAAGTCCAAGGCTGCAAAGGGCGCCAAGGCCAGGGCAGCCAGGGCCAAGGCCGCTCCCGGGAACGCCGCCCAGGCGAAGGCGAAGGCTGCCACGGCGCAGCGGAAGGCCGTCAAGCCCTCAGGTCGGCTGGACGCCGCTGACCTTGTCCCCGGCATCGCCAGCGCCGACGTCTACTACCTCCAGGCTGCCCTGGCCGAGGCGGGCTACCCGATCCCTGCCGGGCTCACCGGGTACTTCGGCCCCAGGACGAGGGACGCGATCGCCGCCTTCCAGCGCGCACAGGGCTGGACGGGTGACCACGCCGATGGCATCCCCGGCCCGGGGACGCTGCGCCGCCTGGGCCTGTGACTCTCGCGGAGGGCGCCGTGGCGCTGCATCCAACAAGCGCCGGGGAGGTGCGGGCTCAGGTCGCCGGGAAGCCGGCTGAGCCGACCTGCCGTGCCTGCAGCCACTCGGCAAGGTCCGGGCCCGGGATGGGCGGCACCCACAGGTACCCCTGGCCCAGTCGGACGCCGAGGGCCAGCAGCATCTCGCGCTGCTGCTGGGTCTGGACTCCCTCGGCGATGACGTCGAGGTTCATCGAGCGGGTCATCGTGACGATGGCGTCGACGATCGAGCGATCGGGTGCGTTGGTCGCCAGCCCGTCGATGAACGAGCGGTCGATCTTCACCGCCGAGACGGGTAGCCCCTTGAGCCGTGCCAGGGAGGAATGGCCTGTCCCGAAGTCGTCGATGATCAGACTGAGGCCCAGCGCCCGCAGCCCTTCGAGGGCGGGGGAGGCCTCCTCTGTCTCCATCACGGAGGTCTCGGTGATCTCCAGATGCAGGTCCCCTGCCGGTATCTGGTAGGTGTCGAGAAGGGAGCGGATCTGCTCGATGATCCGCTGGTCGCCGATCTGCGCGCCCGAGACGTTGACCGCGGCCCACAGGCGGCCCGCAGAGAGACCCGCCTGTCGCCAGTCGCGCACCTGGCGGATCGTGTGCTCGATCATCCAGCCACCGACGGCTTCGATGAGGCCGGTCTCCTCGGCCAGCGGGATGATCTGGCGAGCTCCCAGGAGCCCCCGGCCGGGTCGCTGCCACCGGACCAGCGCCTCGACTCCGACGACCTCGTCGGTGAGCATGTCCACGATGGGCTGGTAGTGGGCGCGAAGCTCGCCGCGCTCCAGGGCCATCCGAAGGCCGAGATGGTCGTCGAGCAGGGCCGTCCGCAGGGAATGACGCGACTGGTCGAAGTAGGCCACCCGATCACGACCGTCCAGCTTCGCGCGGTCCATCGCGGAGTCAGCCTCGCGGACCAGGGACATGGGCGTGGCCCCACGCGTTCCCACAGCCACGCCCATGCTGACCGAGATCGACAGCACGCGGCGTTCGTGGTGGAAGGGCTCGCGCAGCGAATCGCGGACGCGATCGATGAGTCCGTCGAGGTCAGCTGCCCCCTCGCCCGAGCAGAGCACGGCGAACTCGTCGCCGCTGAGCCGGGAGAGGGTCTGGCCCGGCCCCATCAGAGTGCTCAGCCGCCGGGCCACTCCGACCAGGAGCGCATCCCCGGCGGCGTGTCCCAGCGCATCGTTGATGAGCTTGAAGTGATCCATGTCGAGCAGGACCAGGGCGACGTCGCCCGGTGCGTCCTGGTCGGCAAGAGCGGCGCCCAGGCGTTCGTCGAAGAGCCCACGGTTGGGCAGTCCCGTCAGCGGGTCGTGCAGGGCGCGGTACTCCCGTTCCCGCGACAGTGCCGCGTTCCGTTGCAGGGCGAGCAGGGGGACCATCAGGAGGGGGAGCAGCGTCCAGGACTGGGGGTACGACGTGGCCACGACCGCAACGAGGGGGGAGAAGGCCAGAACGGCGGCCGAGGACACGGTGTAGAGCCAGAAGTCCTCGTTGAACGACTCCCACCAGGTCCGGCCCACCCGTGGGCCCATCGCCGCCACCAGGGCGAGGTTGACCAGGTGGTAGACGGTCCACGCCGCGATCAGCCACGGGAGGTCGCCTGCCGTGAGCAGCGCCTCGGGAGCTGTGGGAGCCGCTTGGCTTCCCGAGGCCACCAGCACCAGCCATGCAGCCGCCACGGAGATCGACATCTGCCCCACGTTGTACGTGAGCCTCCAGAGCGGCTTGCGCTCGATGACCTCGGAGACGGCCATCGCGACGGCAGCCAGGACGATCGCCACGTGCCCGCCCCACACGTACATCGCAGAGAACACGAAGGCCAGGGAGATCGAGACCGGACTGCCCACAAGCCGTGGCAGCGCGATCGGGCGCAGCTCACTGATCAGGACGAGCACCCCGATCATGGCCATGGGCGCCCCCATGGCCACCCAGCCGTCAGGCGTCAGGCTGATCGCGCTGAGCAGCGCAAGCGCCCAGCCGACGAGGGTGATCACCAACCAGGTGAGTCCAACCATCGACGTGCCCTCCCCGCCCCCAACCCGCCGGATCAGCCCTCGACCAGGACGTGGCTCACGCCAACCCTATTCCGCCCGCCCCGCTTGGCCTCGTAGAGCGCCTCGTCGACCCGCGCCAGCGTGAGATCGGTGTCGGCGCTGGAGGCAGCCAGCACAGCCCCCACGGTGATCGTCACATCGACGGTGCCGGCGGCCGTCACGACCGGCTGGCTGGCGGCGACCTGTACGTTGCGGGCGACGACTTCGAGCTCCGCGATGGTGCTGCACCGCTCCAGGACGATGGCGAACTCGTCCCCGCCCACGCGTGCCACGATGTCATGGCGGCGGACCGACTCCTGCAGCCGTGCGGCAACGGCCTCGATGACCGCGTCCCCCACCGGATGCCCCAGCTGGTCGTTGATGGGCTTGAGGTTGTCGATGTCGGCGAAGAGCACCCCGACCACATCGTAGGAGGATGCCGGAGGCGACCCGAGCCGCTGGCTGAGCCGGGACAGGAGGCTGTCACGGTTGGCCAGGCCGGTCTGGGAGTCGTGGCTCGCCCGATACGCAAGGTCGGCCTGGATGATCCGCAGGGCCGTGCGATCGGCGAACTGATGGACGAAGAGGGCCGGTGATCCCGCGTCGTCCCGCATGATGCCGACCGAGTGGTCCACCCAGACCTCACCGGTGGGCGTGCTCATGGGGTGCTGGAGCCGCTCGATCGACGCCGGCCCCTTCAGGAGCCGGCCGCGCCACTGGTCGACGTGGTCGCGCTGCTCGGCAGGGATGAACTCCCGGAAGCGGTGGCCGATGAGGGCCGGAGCAGGGCGGCCCAGGAGCTCGCTGAGGGCCGGGTTGACCTGCACGATCCTGTCCTGGGCATCGGCCACCGCCATCCCCTCGGGCGCGCCGAGCATGGCCATCCGGAACTGCTCCTCGCTTCGGGCGAGCTCTCGCTTGGCACGCAGCTCGTCGGTCACGTCGCGCATGCCCAGCGCCACGATGGCCTCCCCCTGAAGCTCCGAGTGCGGGCGGGCGGAGACCGACATGGAGCGGAACGCACCCGAGGCGGACCGGATGCGCAGCACCGCTCGCGCGGGTGGGGAGTCGCTGGCGCGGGCAGCCAGGAGCTCTCCCAGGAGGGGCACGTCCTCCGCGGGGAGCAGGTGAGCCAGGGGCCGGTCCACGAGGTCCATCGGGTCCAGGCCGAGGACGGCGGAGACCGAGGGCGAGGCCCACTGGACGCGTCCGGCGCCAGTGGCCAGGACGACCACATCCAGGGCGTTCTCGCTCAGTGCCCGGCTGGTGCTCAGGTTGGTGTCCTCGGTCGAGCGATCGACGAGCTGGACCAGGGCCAGTCCGGTCCGGTCCTCGGCCCGCCGATCCACCAGCGACGTGATGGTCAGGTCGACGGTGAGGTGCCGGTCGGCGATCGTCATGAGCTGGTGCCGGAGCGTCGTCGCGTGGCCCGCCACGGTGGCGGCAGCGCGGATCGCCTCGCGGATGGTCGGGCCGCCCGCATCGGGCCCCAGGTCGAAGAAGGAGGATCCGGACGAGGAGGCGAACCGGCGTCGGGAGAGGCGGTTCGCCGGCACATCAAGGCCGGGCGTCAACGCGTCGGGCAGGCCCAGGAGGGTCCGGAAGGCTCGATTGGACCAGCGGATGCGTCCGGTGGTCCCCACGACCGCGCTCGGCACCGCCGAGCCCGTCAGGGCGAGCTCGACCCAATGTGGAACCTCACGCACCGGGGAGCCGGGCCACGCGCGGGGGAGGGACACGCAGTAACTGTACGTGACCCGGAGAGTGCCGGATCCCGTTCAGGACGCCGGCTGCGAGCTCGTTCCCCCGCGGCTGACGCGCCCCGGAACGACCCCGCGTCCCCCGGGTCGCACCTGGGACCGTTGAGGGGGAGCATTCGAGGCGTGAAGGCCAAGATCGACCTCAACGCCGACCTCGGGGAGGGTCTGGGCGACGACGTGAGCATCTTGGCACTGGTCACCTCCGTCAGCCTGGCCACGGGGGCGCACGCGGGCGGGGGTGAAGCCCTGGCACACATCGCCGGGGCGGCCGTGGCTGCGGGCGTCTCGATCGGAGCCCACCCGTCCTACCGGGACCGCGAAGGGTTCGGGCGGTCTTCGCACCTGCCCCGCCTCACCGCAGACCTCACCGCCCGACGGGAGTTCGTGGCCGACCTCAGCGACCAGATCCTGGCGGTGGCCATGGCCGTGGCTCGATTCGGGGTGCCCCTGCGCCACGTCAAGCCCCATGGCGCGCTGTACAACGACGCCGTCGTCGACGCCGTCGCCGCCTCCATCGTGGTCTCGGCGGTGGACCGCGCTGGGGAGTCCCTCGGCCATGCGCTGGCCATCTACACCCAGCCCGGGGGGCGGCTCGTCGAGGCGGCCGTGAGGGCGGGCCTGTCCGTCGTGAGCGAGGGGTTCGCCGACCGCGCCTACGACGTGGCGGGTCGGCTCGTGCCCCGCGGACGGCCGGATTCGGTCCTGGCCACGCCGAAGGACATGGCGAACCAGGCGGTGTCCCTGGGTGCCGGCCGGGTCGTGGCCGTGACGGGGCACACCGTGGACGTGACCGTCGACTCCCTGTGCATCCACGGCGACACCCCCGGGGCGCTCGCCGGTGCCCGGGCTGTGCGCGAGGCCCTGCTCGAGGCCGGTTGGACGATCGCGCCGCCCGAGGGATCGTCGCCCGGCTGACCCGACCGCGGAGGTCTGGTGCGCGGCGCCGTGGAGTGCGACGATCCACGCGTGTCCACGTGGCCGGCGCAGATCACGCCCGCCGTCCGGCGCATGGGCGACCGGGCGCTTCTCATCTCACCGAGTCGCACCGCCGGGACAGGGCCGGCTCCCGGCGCTGCGCTCTCCCGTGGCCCTGGGACCCCTCAAGACGCTGGGCCCGCTCATGGCAGTGCGCCCGCCAGCAGCACGCAGGCCTCCGATCGCGCCACTCCCTCCCTCGACGCCCCGTCCTCACATGTCCCCGGGGTCACCGAGTGGGTCCTGGCCACGGTCGCGGCAGCGTTGGCCGCCTGGCCAACGGCTCTCGTGCAGCCGGGGCTGGCCGCGGTCATGGTCGAGTTCCCCGGTTCCGCGCCGACTCCGCAGGAGGCCCGGCGAGCCCTGCTCCACGCGGGCCTGATGCAGCACGAGTCGGGGCAGGCGAGCCACTCGCGCCCCGTCGAGCACCTCGTGCCGACCCGGTACCACGGCACCGACCTGGCGGAGGTCGCGCGATCGCTGCAGGTCTCCCCAGCCGTGCTGATCGCTCGCCACGCGGCGACGCGCTGGACCGTGGCAGCCGTCGGCTTCTCCCCGGGCTTCGCCTACCTGGTGGGCGAGGACCCGATCTTCCGGCAGGTCGCGCGCCGATCGGACCCGCGCACGCGCGTCCCGGCGGGTTCGGTCGCGCTGGCCGCAGGGATGTGCGCGGTCTACCCGTCCGCGTCCCCGGGCGGATGGCAGCTGATCGGAACGTCCGACTTCGTGGCCTTCGACCCCGCGGCGTCCCCTCCGGCGTTGTTCGCGGTGGGTGACACGGTTCGTTTCCTGTTCATCGCGGAGGGCGTCGAGTTCTCGTCCCCCAGGGACCTGGCGTCCGCGGACGCCTCCTGGCGAGGGACAGGCGCCGCTGCTCCGGACATGCCCGTGTCAACCGGGACCGCTGTCCCGACCGGTGTTTCGGCTCCGATCGGTATCGCGGGTGCGGTGCACGCTCCGCCCCGGCACGCACCCGGGTCCGCCGTGCGCGTCACCGGCCTGACGGGCTCGGCGCTGTTCGAGGATGCCGGCCGCCAGCACGTCCTGTCGGGCGTGCCGAGGTCCGGGGCCTTCGACCGAGGAGCCCAGTGGGCGGCCACACGTCTGGTCGGGGGCACGCAGTACGACGCGGCGATCGAGATCGTCGGCCACATGACGCTGGCCAACGGGTCATCCGGCCACGCCATCGCCGTGACCGGGATGGGCGACGCGAGCATCGACGGGGCCTCGATGCCGACGTGGACGTGCCTGTGGCTGCCGCCCGGGGCGACCCTGGACATCGTCGCCCCCACCTGCGCCTACCTCGCGATCGCCGGTGGGTTCGCCGCCGAACGGGTCATGGGGTCCCGCTCGACCTGCCTGCTCGGACCCCTGGGACCCAGTCCGATCCGGCGTGGTCAGAGCCTGACAGCCCTGAAGGTCCCCGACGATCCCCGCCGGGTCGTCGGGTCGTGGTGCCCCCAGCCCCAGGTGGGGACCACCCTGCGTGCGGTGCCGGGGCCGCACCTGGACCTTCCGGACACCGGCGGGGAGGTCCTTGCGACCTCGCGGATCGGGGTGCGCATACGGCCCGCACAGCGGCTCGCCGCCGGGGGCTCACTGCCGTCGGTCCCCGTCCGGCCGGGCGCGATCCAGGTGCTCCCCTCGGGGGACTGGATACTGCTGGGGCCCGACTGCGGAACGATGGGGGGCTATCCGCTGGCTGGCGTCGTCACCGAGGCCGACCACGACCTCGTGGCCCACCTGCTGCCGGGGCAGCAGGTCCATCTCCAGCCGACAGTGCGTGCCCTGCCCCCGCATCGTCCGCGGATCGTCAGGCCAGGGCCTTGGCCTTGAGCGAGTCGAACTCGGCCTGGCTGATCGCTCCCGAGTCCAGCAGCTGCTTGGCGCTGGCGATCTGCTCGGCCGGGGTCGCAGCGCTGGTCGCGACGGTGCGGATGTACTCGTCCTGAGCGGCCTTCGCCTGCGCCATCTGCTTCATCTGGCGCTCGGCCATGCTCTGTCCCCGAGCGATCAGGTAGATCAGGGAGCCCAGGAACGGCAGGAACACCACGAAGAGGACCCAGAGCGTCTTGGCACCGCCCCCGATGGACTTGTCACTGAAGATGTCGGAGAAGATCCGGATCAGCAGCATGATGAACGCGATCACGAAGAAGAACCAGAGGCTCCACAGGATCACGTCCCAGAAGTTCTCGAAGAAGTCCACGTCGTTGCCTTTCAAGTCTGTGCACGGCAGGCCCGTGATGCCCGTGAATGCTATCCCGGTGCGGAGTCCGCCGTTCCCAGGCGCGCTCGACCCGAGGCCGGGGCTACCGTTGCCCCATGAAGATCGAGGGCCTGAAGGTCAGACGGGTGGACACCTGCGTGTTCCAGGCTGTCCTGCACGGCCAGGAGGTCGGTCAGGTCAATATCGCCGTGGGGGACGAGGTCTGGGAGATCTACCGAACCGTGGTCGACCCGGCCCACGAGGGCAAGGGCATCGGGTCGGCGCTGGTCCGCTACGTGCTGTCGGAGGCGGAGGACGAGGGTGTCCAGGTCATCCCCAGCTGCTGGTACGTCGACGCGCTCATGACTCGACGCTCCCCGCGCTACGACCATCTCCGGGTCGGCGCCGCACCCCTGGAGGCCAAGGCGAGCAAGGCCAACCAGTGCCGCATCCACCCGGCGGTGCTGGCGGCTTCGTAGGCCGTATGTCGTTCGTATGCTGGCGCCATGTCACTGGGCGCCAAGATCCTGCTGCTCATCATCGTCGCGCCTGTGGTCGTGGCCCTGACCTGGGCCGTGCTGCGCGGGTCGATCGTGACCATCCCGATCAGCCGGCTCGGCCTGCTGGTCGTCCGCGGCCGTCCCACGGATCGCGTGCTGCTGCCGGGCCCTCACTGGGTGCCCGCCCTGCGCAAGCGCCAGGCCGTCGAGTATCCGGCGATCGAGCTCTCCTATCGGGCCAGCTTCGCGCCGCAACAGGTCGAGTCCTCGGCCGAGACGTATGGTCCAGCCCTCGCGGTGACCCTGGGGGATCGCGTCGAGGCCCACGTGGAGTACACCGTGCGCTTCCGCCTGGACCCGGCCCGTCTTCGCTCCGTGCACGAGCGCTTCGGTCCAGACGGGATCTGGGCGGTCGTGCGCGACGAGAGCGCCCGCGCGGTCACGCTGGAGCTGGCCAAGCCCGGATGCACGGTCGCCTCGGTGTTCGGTCGCGCGCGGGGCGAGCTCCAGGACCAGGTAGGCGGGGCTCTGACGAAGGCCCTCAACGAGATCGGGATCGTGATGACCAGGTTCAGCCTGGGTTCGGTGGACCTGGGGCGGACCGGGCAGACGATCCAGGCGGTCGCCCGGGCGCAGCTGGAGCTGGAGCGCGAGGAGGCCGAGGCTGCGACTCGCGCGGCCCGGGTCCGCAACGACTCCGAGCTCGCTCCCCAGATGACCTCGGTCGGGGAGATGGCGTTGCGCTACCGCCAGACGGACATGTGGCGTGACTTCCTCGCCCGACCCGAGACGATGCAGTTCGCCGTGCCCGCGCCCGGAGCGCAGACCGCGCCCCCGGCACCGGCCGTGCCCGGAGCAGTGCCCGCCATGCCGCATGATTCTGAGGTGGCCGGCACCACTGAGGCGCCGGTGGACGGAGGAAGCGTGGCGTGAGCCCGGACAGCCAGAGGGGCAGGGGTGGGCCCATCGGCGATCGCCTGCTGGAGATCGTCGCCGTGATGCTGCTGGGTATCGCGACCGTGGGCACGGCGTGGTGCGGCCTTCAGTCCACGCTGTGGAACGGCGAGCAGGACGACATCGTCCTGCAGGTCTCGAACGAGCAGGTCGACAGCTCCCGGCTCTTCGGCCTGGCCACCCAGGCGATCTCCTACGACGCCAGCATCATGTCGTCCTACGCCCAAGCGGTCCGGGCCGACGATGAGAAGCTCCAGCAGTTCTACCTCGACACGTTGGTGCGGCCCGAGTTCAAGCCGTTCCTCCTGGAGTGGCGCCGGCAGATCCAGGCGGGGGAGTCACAGCCGAACCTCCTGAGCGACCAGGAGTATCTCGACTCGGTCATGGCCGGGTATCACGCCTCGCAGGAGAGGGTCGCCGAGCTCGAGGCCCAGGCCTCTGAGGCGGGAGCCACGGGCAACGCCTACGTGCTGACCACGGTCCTGCTGGCCATCTCCCTGTTCTTCGCCGGTGTCACGGCATCGTTCCGGTATCCGATGGTCCGCACGGGCCTGCTGCTCGGATGCATCCTGGCGGTGGGGCTGGCCGGCCTGCGCATCGTCGACCTGCCGATCGCCGAGGCCACCAGCGCGATCCTCCCGCTCGGCTGAGCCTCGCAGGTTCCTGCCTGCAGTCCGTCGGGTGGTGAGGCCAGGTCCGAGACCTCCCCGCGACAGCTACTAGGGGTCAGGGGCCGCCGACGCCGCCCGGCATACGGTGCGCTCGGCGGGCTCGACCGGCGCGGGGGCGCGGGTCTCGACGGGCTCGACCGGCGCGGGTCTCGACGGGCTCGACCGGCGCGGGGGCGAGCGCAAGGGGCGACTCACGGCGCAGGGTTCTCGGGTCAACCGGGCTGTGACCTGCGGTGATGCTGTTGGCGGGAGGCGGGTTCACGCACTGAGGGAATGCGCCGACTCAGGGCGTCTGCTGCTCGGATGAATCCTCGACAGTCGGGCTGGCTCGCCGGCCTCGGCATCATCGATGTGGCGATCACCGAGGCCACCAGCTCCATGCTGCCGCTCGGCTGAGCGACGTTCGCCCAAGGGCCGCCTGTCTCCTGAGGGGCAGGGGGCTTGCCGCGGCGCGGGAGGCGTCAGCCGCGGGCCCGCGGCGCGCTGCGCGAGCCGCGTTGCGCGGGCGGCGCGGCGAACAGGCCCAGCTCGTGGAGTCGCCACAGCCGTCGGACCGTCCAGGGGTGGCTCATGTTGAGCTGGGACAGCTCGACCCAGAAGCCGCCGAGCTGGCGGCCCTGCTCGACGAGTTCTGGCACCGTGACCTGGTCGTGGGCGTAGCGGCCTGCGGCGAGCAGGACCAGCCCCTTCTCGCCCTGGGGCTCCATCGTGGCGCCGTTGCGATCGCAGGAGTACTCCCGCAGACGCGAGAGCGTCGGGCCGAGGATCGGGATGAGCTGCGAGAAGCAGATGGACAGCTGGTACCACAGCGCGACATGGCCGAGGCGGATGTGGGCAGCCTCGTGGCCGAGGATGAAGCGTAGTCCGGCCCGGTTGCCGTCGCGCAGGTTCGCGAACAGCTCGTTGCTGATGACGACATAGCTGTTGTTCAGGCCCGACTGGGCAGCGAAGGCGTTGAGCGTCCCATTTCCGTTCGCCAGGTAGATGTCTGGGACCGCCCGCATGCCCAGGCGCTGGGCGATCTCATGGATCCATGCGTGGATCTCCGGGAACTGCGTGCGGGAGAGCGCCACTGTCGTGCCCTGGATGGCGGCACGCTGGATCTGTCGGACGATCATGAGGCCGGGGACGACCGCCAGGAGCACCCAGGCCGCGGCGCTCACGATCGTCGTGGCCTCCTCGGCGTTGTAGTTCGCGAAGACCTCCCGCGGCCCCGACGCGAGCCAGACCAGCAGGGCCACGAGCTGCAGGTTGAGCAGCACCATGACGACGTACATGGGCATCTCCGCCGGATGTCGCAGAGGGCCAGCCTGGGCCGGCTGCTGGTGGCTTGCCACGGTGTTCCTCACGTAGTGGGTCGGGTGCCCACGAACGTTACCCTGACCGGCTGACAACGCTGCGGACTCGATCGCTCGGCTCCTCGCCGGTCGTCGCCGTGTCAGTAGTCGTCCGACCCCGAGCGGCCGGAGCCAGAGCTGTCATCGTC
>CAZWXF010000008.1:19723-48736 GCA_964638055.1 uncultured Bifidobacteriaceae bacterium
CGCCGTGTCAGTAGTCGTCCGACCCCGAGCGGCCGGAGCCAGAGCTGTCATCGTCATGGCCCGACCCGGAGCGGCCGGAACCCGAGCTGTCGTCATCGTCGCGCGATCCCGAGTGGCCGGAGCCCGAGTTGTCGTCGGACCCGTTCCTGTTGCGGTTGCGCCGCTGGTGGCCGTTGTCGTCGTCGTCCTCGTCGTCGGTCGCGGATCTCGTGGCCGCGGGTGTCGGTCCTGACGCTGGCGCCGGGGTGTTGGCGGAGGCCCGTGGCGTCGGGGAAGGCTGTGTGGCAGGTGGCGCGGTCGTCCCCGGGCTGCCCTCCGCGACCGCTACCGGCGAGGCCGAGGGACTGCCCCCAGGGGTGGTGCCGGTGCCTGCGGGCTCGATGGTTGCCTGGGGCTGGCCGGAGTCGACCGCAGTGACAGCTCCGACAGGAGCCTGAGGGACATCAAGGACCACCTTGTAGGCGGCGGCCCCGAGCAGGGCACTGGCCAGCAGCGCCGCGGTCCAGCCGAGGATGGTGCGCATCGTCGCCTCTCAGGGGGGCTCGTCTGCCGACGATTGTCCGCCCAGTGCGGGTCATCCCGCAGCCAGATCCGTGCAAAGCCCGTGTCAAGCGGCACTTGGCGAAGGCTTGCCGCGCAAGGCCACACGCCCTTTCGGGCAGTGGGTCCACGATCGATGCATGGCACCGGACCAGCACTTGGCTCCCAGGCTCGCGGCACTGTCCGCTGCCGGCGGTCTGGTCCTCGCCAGCGGTGTCGCGATGGGAGTGCTGACTGCTCAGCTGCAGAGCCCGGTCGTCGACGGACCGGCCGTGCCCGTCCCGGCGGACAGCGCCCTGCCGACGCCGACTTCGGCGGGCGGGCTGGTCCCGGTGCCCGGGGCAGCGCCGGCCCCGGATCTGGACGCGGCGGTCGCCGCTGGGGAGTCGGTCCCGGGGGCGCTGGCCCCCGATCGCCCGGACCCGGGGGTTGTCGCTCCGGAAGCGGCGCCCCGCAGGGCGGAGGTCCCGGCTCCGCGAGCGGCGTCGGACGCCGAGGCGTCCCAGCCGCCGGCACGCGCCCCGGGGCTCCAAGCGCCGGCTGCTGCCCCGCAGTCCTCGACCCGCACCGCGCCTCGGGCTCTCAGGTCGCAGGCGTCATGAGCACCGTCGTCGTCTCAGATCAGCGGTGGCTCACCACGCTGGCCGTGACCGTGCGCTCCGACGGCCGCTCGCCACGGGTGATGCGCACGTGGGCAGGAGATCGCCTCCGGGAGGAGGCGGACCGGCTCGAGCTGGCGGCAAGCCGATTCCGGCCGGACTCCGAGATCAGCCGGGTGAATGCCGCCCCCGGTCGCTGGACGGATGTCTCACCTCTCCTCCGCACACTCCTGGGTCTTGGCCTCGTCGCCGCGGAGCTCACGGACGGTCTGTGCCACCCGGCTCTCGGTCGGCAGGTGGACGCGGCCGGGTACCGGCAGTGGGCAGCGGCGAACAGGTGCACAGCCGCCGGGGACTCCCCTGGGGCCACCCGACGACACGGCTCGCGGCCTGCGGTCACCGGCCGGGCGGGCGAGGCGACGGGCGAGGCGGGAACTGCCCAGCCGGGAACCGCCGGGCCCGGCGCTACGGAGCCGTCCCGAACCGCTGAGGCGGATGGCGTCCCGCCCGGCGTCGTGGATTGGCGCGCCATCGAGCTGGTCGGCGACCGGGTCCGCATCCCCCCGGGCGCGGAGCTGGACCTGGGCGCCATCGCGAAGGCGTGGCTCGCCGACCGCCTCGCGGAGGCCCTCGCCGAGGACCTGGCGGCGGATGTCGTGGCGAACATGGGCGGTGACCTCCGCGCGATCTCGTCGGGGACTCCCTGGACCGTCGGCGTGGACCACGGCGGAATGGACCAGGGCCGAGTCGCGGCGCGGGAGGACCTGCTCGTGACCGACTGCGCCCTGGCCACGAGCAGCCGAGGCAGGCGCCGGTGGACCTGTGGGGGCCGGGACGCCCACCACCTCATCGATCCGCGCACGGGGCGTCCCGCGAAGTCCCCGTGGCTGGCCGTCTCCGTCCTGGCCGCTGACGCGGTCCAGGCGAATGCCGCCGCAAGTGCGGCCCTGGTCCTGGGGGCTCCGGCTCCCACCTGGCTGGCCGGCACCGGACTCGACGGCCTGTTCACCGCCGCGGATGGACCGATCCTGCGGGTGGGCAGCTGGCCGACGACCTGGCGGATCTCCGTGAGCGGGATCGGAGGTGGCCCATGCCTCTGACATGGCTGCTCATGCGCGCCTCCGGAATCGTGGCGCTCGTCGTCCTCACCCTCTCGGTGGTGCTGGGGCTCGTCGGCCCGACGCTGCGCCCCTCCACCAGACTCGCCACCATCACGGTGCACCGTGCGTCTGCGGCCGTCGGGACGGTCCTCATCGCGCTGCACGTGGTCCTGGCGGTCCTGGACGAGTTCGTCGACGTGCCCCTCATCGCGGTCGTGGTCCCGGGGTCATCCCCGTGGCAGCGCGTCGGGATCGCGCTGGGGGCTGTAGCCGTCGACCTGCTCCTCGCCGTCGTCATCACTGCAACCCTGCGAACGAGACTCGGCCACTCCTGGCGGCGCGTGCACCTGCTCGCGTACGGGGTGTGGACCGCCGTGGTGGCCCATGCGCTCCTGGTCGGCACCGACACCGATCTCGTTCGCTGGACCTGCCTCGGTTCAGTGGTGATCGTGCTGGCCGCAGCGTCCGTGCGCCTGCTTCGCCGCCCCGCGACATCGTCGGCTGAGGCGGCCCGGGCCCGGGAAGCCGACCTGACCGGAGCGTCGGGATGACCACGACCAGCACGCTCAACAGCCCGGGCGCCCTCGCGCCTGCGGGCGGGTCTTGCAACCCGGCGCCGATGGAGGGCGGCCACGCGCCCGGGGGGGCGCCGACGGCGCTCGGGTGGACTCCCGGGCTGCCGACCGGAACCCCGGCATCGTTGGGTCTGGTGGGCCTGCCGGGCGTCGCCGTGGGCAGCCGACCCCCGGGACCTCTCCCGCGCGTGCTCCTCGCCCCTGGGTCGCTGCTGCTGATCGGCGCCGTCCCCGGGCAGCCGACGTCGCTGTCCGAGCATCGCTCGACGTGGGGTCCCCAGCCGGGCCTCGCCCTGCCGGACCTGATCCGCGTCGCTGAGCTGGCGGGCATCGTGGGTGCGGGCGGGGCGCAGTTCCCCTTCGCCCGCAAGCTGGCCTCGCTCGGCACCATGCCGGTCTGGGCCGTCGTCGTGAACGGTTCGGAGGGGGAGTCCGCCAGCGGCAAGGACGGAGTGCTGCTCACCCACGTACCGCATCTCGTCCTCGACGGGGCCGTCGCGGCCGGGCACGCGCTGGGCGGCGCAAGGGTGGTCGTCCGGGTGAGCCAGGATCGTCCCGACCTCGCCGCCGCCCTGGCCCAGGCGGTGGCCGAGCGCCCCGACGGTGGCCGGATCGAGGTCTCGATCGGGCCGGCGCGGTTCGCGGCGGGGGAGGCCTCCGCCGTCATCCGGGCGCTTCGAGGGGGTCCCGCGTTGCCCGGCGACCTCGGCCGACCCCCGCAGGTGCGCGTCGGCCTCAGGCGGCGCCGGGAGGCGGTGCTCCTGTCGAACGTGGAGACGTTCGCGAGACTTGCCGTCGCGACCCGCGAGATCCGCAGCCAGAGCGCCCTGCTCAGCCTGTCCGGGGCCGTCCCCAGGCCCGGAGTCCTCGAGGTGGAACGAGCGGAGACGCTCGGAGGCGTGCTTGCCCTCGCCGGAGGACCCGTCGGACACCCACGTCTGCTCGTCACAGGCGGCTGGCACGGACGCTGGCTCGCCTGGGACGCTCGTGCCGCGGGGACTGCCCTGGATCCCCGGTCCCTGGGCGACGCCGGCGGTCGCTGGGGAGCCGGGGCGTTCATCTGGGTGCCCGAGGAGATCACCGGGCTGCAGGCGCTGGCAGCCGTGGCGGGCACCCTCGCGGCCGGGAGTGCCGGCCAGTGCGGTCCCTGCGCGCGCGGCCTGCCCGAGCTCGCCGTGCTCCTGGCGCGGACTGCCGCAGGAACGCGCCTGCCCGACCGAGCGGCCGTGGAAGCGGCTGCCCGCGACATCGAGGGCAGGGGGCTGTGTGCCCACCCCAGCGCTGCCATCGCGGCCGTCCGCAGCGCACTGGACCTCCTGGGAGCCCGGCCATGAGCCGACTCGTCGTGGACTGGAGCCTCTGCGCCGGCGAGGGCGTGTGCGCGGCTGCGCTCGGCGAGGTGGTCGCGATGGACACATGGGGCTACCCCCGCGGCGTGGACGCCCGGGGCGTGCCGATCGCCGGGGAGCTCGAGGGAGCTGCACGGCTGGCCGTCCTCTCCTGCCCCCGGGCCGCCCTGCGCCTCCTGCCCGACCGGCCGGCTGAGGTCGGGTCTGGGCCTCGGCAGGGCGGTTAGGGTGGCGGCGTGGCGCACGTGCTGCTGATCGAGGACGACCCCGGGATCCGGATCGCGGTCGTCCGAGCACTGCGCGGCAGGGGTCATGCGGTGGATTCCGCGGCGACCGGACTGGACGGGCTGCAGGCGATGCTCACCGGGAATCCGGACGCCGTCGTCCTCGACCTGGGGCTGCCCGACGTTGCCGGGGAAAGGCTCCTCGGGATGATCCGCGCGGTGAGCCGGGTCCCCCTGATCGTCGCGACGGCACGGGACGACGAGGGCCTCATCGTCTCGCTGCTGGATGCGGGGGCCGATGACTACGTCATCAAGCCCTACGATCCCGCCCACCTCGAGGCGCGCGTCCGCGCCGTGCTCCGCCGCGCGTCGGGCTCGACTGAGCGCAACCATGAGCCCCCGCTCCATGTCGGTGGGCTCGTCGTCGACCGCAACCGCCGCCAGGCCGAGGTCGACGGCCGGTCCCTGGAGCTGACCCGTCTGGAGTTCGACCTCCTGAGCTACCTGGCGGGCAATGCAGGACGAGTCGTCAGCCGGGGCGAGCTGCTGCGCGAGGTGTGGCAGCGGACCGACGCCGCCCGCACCGTCGACGTCCACCTCTCCTGGCTCCGGCGCAAGCTGGGTGACCTGCCGGACCATCCGCGGTTCATCCACGTCAACAGGGGGGTCGGCGTCATGCTCGAGGATCGCGGAGCGCCCGGCGACGCCTCCTCCGGCGGCATCGGCCGCGGAGGCCTCGTGCCCGAGGCGTCGCACGGGAAGGCGTCGCTGACCGGAGGCCCTTCCCTGCTGATGGGCGAGGGCCTGACGGGCGAGGGCGCAGCCCCACCGCAGGCTCCCGACACGACGACCTCCTGATGCCGCCCAGGCCCTGATGTATCGCCGGCTCGTCACCTTCGCCCTGGGGGTCGTGACCGTCGCCGCGACGGCGCTGGTCATTCCGCTGGCGCTCTCCGCCCGGGATGTCGTGAGGGCGAGCAACCTGTCCGCGCTGCTGGACCAGGCGCGATGGGCCGCCGACAGGTGGGAGGTGGACGGGCGGGGGGCCTCGGGCGACGCCGAGGACATCGCCCTGCCCCACGACCTCCCGGCGGGCGCAAGTGCCGTCCTGCCCGATGGGAGTGTCGTGGGCGAACCGGTGCCTGATGCGGCCAGGCCACTGCTGGTCACGGCCCGGTACGGGACCTCGGCGACGATGGACACGGGCAGCAACGGGTTCGCGGCCGCCCCCGCGTACTTCGACGAGGGGTCGGTGGGAGTCGTCCTTGCGACAGCTGACAGCGCCCGGATGAACGAGGGTCTGGGTCCGCGCCTGTTGGGCCTGACGGCGCTGTGCCTCCTGCTCATGACCGGTGCCGGCGTGGCGGCATTCTTCCTGGCTCGCAACACCTCGCGCCCCATCCGCGAGCTCGCCGCGACCGCGGATGCGATGGCTGCAGGAGATCTCACCGCCCGGGCCCCCGAATCCGACCTTCCGGAGGCGGCCGATGTGGCGCAGGCGCTCAACCGTCTGGCTGGGCGTGTCCAGGAGCTCCTGGCAGACGAGCGCGCTGCCACGGCGGAGATGGCCCACCAGCTGCGCACTCCCCTGACCGTGCTGTCGGCCGACATCGACGCCGTGGCCGATCCCACGATCCGCGCCCGGCTCGAGGAGGGACTGCAGGGTCTCCAGTCGGCGACCGACGAGATCATCAACGTGGCGCGCCGCCCGGTTCGCGAGGGACTCACCGCTGCTTGCGACGCCAGCGAGGTCGTGGCCGCCCGCGCGCAGTTCTGGCGGGTCCTCGCCGACTTCCAGGGGCGCGACTTCCGGACTGCCGTCGCGGACGGCCCGATGCCCGTCCGGCTCACCGAGTACGACCTGACCACCGCCGTCGACATCCTCCTGCAGAACGTCTTCGTCCACACCCCCGAGGGCACGGCCCTGAGCCTGACGGTCGAAAGGATCGACGACCAGGGACTCGTGGCCGTCCGGGTGTGCGACGGCGGGGAAGGGTTCACCCGGGATGGGGACCCGGTGCAACGCTCTCGTCCGGGGTCCACCGGCCTGGGCCTGGCGATCGCCGAGCGCCTGGGACAGGCGTCCGGAGGCACCCTGCTCGTCGGGCCGTGTCCGGATCTCGGCGGCGCCGAGGTGGAGCTGAGGCTGGGTGAGGGTGCACCTGCCAGAGTCGCGATGCGGAATCTGCCTACCACGGCACCAGCACCACCCGGTGGTGGCCGAACAGGGCCAACGGGTTGAGGTAGTCGTCCCCGCGGCGCACGCCGAGGTGCAGGCACTGCCCTGATCCGCAGTGCCCCGAGCCGGTCGTGACCGACCCGATGCGCTCACCGATGGCGACCCGATCGCCGACCCGGACAGCCGCCGCAACCGGCTCGTAGGTGCTTCTCAGCGGACCGTGCTCGACGACGAGGACCCCGCGCCCGGCAAGCTTCGCGGCGTAGCGGACGCGGCCCGCGCCGATGGCCCTGACGGACTGCCCGGGCCGGGCGCGAAAGTCGATGCCGCGGTGCCCCGCGGCCCAGCGCTGGGGTGGCCGTTCGAAGCGGCGGGCGATCCCGGGCGGTGCGACCGGGTAGGTCCACCGTTGGACGGCCGCGGACGTCCCCGCCTGGTGTGCGCTGGCCTGCCCACGAGCCGGGGCACCGGCCAGGGACCTGGGCGGCGGCAGGGCGACGATCAGCAGCAGCGACACGATGATGGCGAAGAGCTGAAGTCTGGGCATGGCCAGAGGGTCGTCCCGGGTGCGTCACAGGGGAACCCGTTGGGGCGAATCTGTGGACGCGTCTGACGATTTCCGCCAGTCCGCCGACGCGGACTATCCTGTGCGCGCGGGCCACGCCCGTACTTCGCATGCCCACCGACTTGCGACCGACTCGGTCTGCCCCGGCAGTCCGGCCGTGAGGGGCATCAGGACGGCCTTCACACGATGGCCGTGAGAACCGAGGCCGCCTCGGCGGCACCAGGAAGAGGAACCCCAATGGCCGTCGTCACGATGCGCCAGATGCTGGAGAGCGGTGTCCACTTCGGCCACCAGACCCGGCGCTGGAACCCCAAGATGAAGCGCTTCATCCTCACCGAGCGCAATGGCATCTACATCATCGACCTCACGCAGTCCCTGACCTCCGTGGACCGCGCCTACGCCTACGTCCGCGAGACCGTGTCCCGTGGCGGCACGATCATGTTCGTCGGCACCAAGAAGCAGGCCCAGGAGGCCGTGGCCAAGGAGGCCACGCGCGTCGGCATGCCCTACGTGAACGAGCGCTGGCTCGGCGGCATGCTCACCAACTTCAGCACGGTCCACAAGCGGCTGCAGCGCCTCAAGGAGCTCGAGCAGATCGACTTCGACGACGTGGCCGGCTCCGGGATGACCAAGAAGGAGCTGCTGGTCCTGCGCCGCGAGAAGGACAAGCTCGAGCGCACGCTCGGCGGCATCCGCGACATGGCCCGGCCCCCGGCGGCGATCTGGGTGGTCGACACCAACAAGGAGCACATCGCCGTCGGCGAGGCGCGCAAGCTCGGCATCCCGGTCATAGCGATCCTGGACTCCAACTGTGATCCCGACGTCGTGGACTTCCCTATCCCGGGCAACGACGACGCCATCCGCGCCGTCGGGCTTCTGACCCGCGTGATCGCCGATGCCGCTGCCGAGGGCCTGGTCGCCCGCGTCACCGGAGGCGTCGCGGCTGGGACCGCGGAGCCGTTGGCCGAGTGGGAGGCCGAGCTCCTGGCCGCACACGAGGCTGAGCTGACCGAAGCACCCGTCGCCGAGGGCGCCGAGGCCGTGGCGGTCGAGCAGGACGCTCCGGCCGACGCCCAGCCTGCCGAGGACGCCGCTCCGGCGACGCCTGCCGACGACGCCCCTCCTGCCGCGCCTGCCGACGACGCCGCTCCTGCCGCGCCTGCCGAGGACGCCGCCCCGGCCGAGACCGCCGAGAGCACAGGCGGCGCCGAGCAGGCCTGAGGCCACTGGTCCACTCGACCCGCTGGGTCCCAGCCACTGGGCGCCCTTGTGCGTCCCCATGCTCCGAACGTGAAGTGAAAGGACAGATCATGGCTGCAATCACCGCAGCGGATGTGAAGAAGCTGCGTGACCTGACCTCTGCCGGAATGATGGAGTGCAAGCGCGCTCTGACCGAGGCGAACGGCGACTTCGACGCCGCCGTCGAGATCCTGCGCATCTCCGGTGCCGCGAAGGCCGCCAAGCGTGGCGCCGAGCGGACTGCCGGCAACGGGCTGGTCGCCGCCAGCGGCGGGTCGCTGGTCGAGCTGCTCTGCGAGACCGACTTCGTGGCCAAGAACGAGGAGTTCCAGGCCCTGGCCCAGCAGATCGTGGACGTGGCCGATGCCGGTGCTTTCCCAGACCGGGAGGCCCTCGCCCAGGCCACGCTCCCCTCCGGGGAGACCGTCGCCGACGCCATCGGCAAGCTCTCCGCGGTCATCGGCGAGAAGCTCGAGCTCGGCCGCGTGGCCCGCCTCGACGGTCAGATCGCGACGTACATGCACCGCCGGGCCGCAGACCTGCCCCCGCAGGTCGGCGTGATCGTCGCCTACGAGGGCAGCGAGGACACCGCACGTGCCATCGGCATGCAGGTGGCCGCCATGCGACCGGAGTACCTCGTCCGGGAGGACGTGCCGGCCGACCTCGTGGCGAACGAGCGCCGCATCGCCGAGGCGACCGCTCGGGAGGAGGGCAAGCCCGAGGGGGCCCTGCCCAAGATCGTCGAGGGTCGCGTCAACGGGTTCTTCAAGGACCGGGTCCTGCTGGAGCAGGTCTCCGTCCAGGACAGCAAGAAGAACGTCAAGGCGTATGCCAACGAGAACGGCGCGACCATCACAGGTTTCGCCCGCATCGAGATCGGCGGCTGACCCGACCGGTCAGCACGGCCTCCGGCGCCCCCGAGCAATCCCCGGGGGCGCCGACCGCCTGCGGGCACGGGACGCCGGCCGCTTCGGGCAGCGGCTCAGGCGTGGGGACCCCCACCGCGGCCGCACCGAAGGCGACCCGGAACGCCGTTAGGGCAGACTGCGACCCGTGCAGGCTGATCTCGCTGAATCCATCGACTCACCCCTGAGCACTTGGAGGCAGGCCCCCGAGAAGGGCTGGCACCGGGTGCTCCTCAAGCTCTCCGGGGAGGCATTCGCCGGCGACGGTTCCCTCGGAGTGGACCCCGACGTGGTCCAGAGCATCGCCCGCCAGATCGCCGAGGTGGTCCGCAACGGCACCGAGGTCTGCGTCGTCATCGGTGGCGGCAACTACTTCCGGGGGGCCCAGCTGCACGACCGTGGCATGGATCGCGGGCGTGCCGACTACATGGGGATGCTCGGCACGGTCATGAACTGCCTGGCTCTGCAGGACTTCCTCGAGAAGCAGGGCATCGACACCCGCGTGCAGACCGCGTTCCACATGAGCCAGGTGGCCGAGGCCTACGTGCCGCGGCGGGCGATCCGCCACCTGGAGAAGGGTCGTGTGGTCATCTTCGGGGCCGGCCTGGGCGTGCCGTTCTTCTCCACCGACACGTGCGCCGCGCAGCGGGCGTTGGAGATGGGAGCCCAGGTCGTGCTCATGGCCAAGGGGGTCGACGGCGTCTACGACGACGACCCGCGGACGAATCCGGCGGCCAGCCGCTTCGAGTCGCTGGACTACGCCGAGGTGCTCGCACGCAACCTGAAGGTGGCCGACGCGACCGCGATCTCCCTGTGCCAGGGCAACGACCTGCCGATCGTCGTGTTCAACCTGCTCGTCACGGGCAACATCGCCCGAGCGGTGCGGGGTGAGAGGATCGGCACGCTGATCAGCGCCGGCTGATCGAGGAGCTTGGAGGACACGACATGATCGACGAGGCGCTCTTCGAGGCCGAGGAGAAGATGGAGAAGGCCATCTCCGTGGCCAAGGACGACTTCGCCACGATCCGGACCGGCCGTGCCACTCCGCAGATGTTCTCCCGGATACTGGTCGACTACTACGGCTCACCGACGCCGATCAACCAGCTGGCCTCGTTCCAGACCCCTGAGGCCCGGATGATCCTCATCAGCCCGTTCGACAAGTCCTCCATGCACAACATCGAGAAGGCCATCCGCGACTCCGACCTGGGCGTGAACCCCGTCGACGATGGCCACATCATCCGGGTCGTGCTGCCCGTCCTGACCGAGGAGCGACGCAAGGAGTACATCAAGGTGGCCCGCGGCAAGGCGGAGGACACCCGCGTCTCGATCCGCAACATCCGCCGGCACGCGAAGGACGCCCTCGACCGGATCCAGAAGGACGGCGACGCCGGCGAGGATGACGTGCGACGCGCCGAGAAGGCCCTCGACGAACTCACGTCCAAGCACGTCGCCCTCGTGGATGACATCCTGCGCCACAAAGAAGCCGAGCTGCTGGAGATCTGAGGCGGGAAGAGGAACACATGTCGGGATCGTCAGGCTCTCCGGAGCCGGCCACGGGGGACGTGGCGGCATCGAAGCCGAAGCGATCCGGTTCCGGCCGGAACCTGCCCGCGGCCGTCGCCGTGGGCGTCGTGCTCGTGGCCATCGTGCTCGCTTCGTTGTACCTGCAGCTGTGGATCTTCATGGTGGTGATCGTCGCGGCGATCGTCATCGGCACCGCGGAGCTCGCCGACGCGCTGCGGGTCAAGGACATCAGGCTCACCCGGACCCCACTGCTCGTGAGCGCCGTGCTCCTGCCGGCACTCGCCTGGTTCTGGGGCCCGGACCATCTGCTGATGGGTTACGGGCTGATGTTCCTGGTGCTGCTGGTGTGGCGGCTCCTGCGCTATGGCGTGGACGACTTCGTCCGGGACTCCACGGCAAGCGCGTTCATCCTGTCCTACGCCCCCCTGATGGGCGGCTTCGCTGCGCTCATCGCGGCCTCGCCCGACGGCGCCGACCGGGTGCTGACCTTCATCGTGCTGAGCTTCGTCAGCGACATCGGCGGATTCGCAACCGGCGTCAAGTTCGGCAAGCACCCCATGGCCCCGGGGATCAGCCCGAAGAAGTCCTGGGAGGGCTTCGCCGGCTCGGTGGCGTTCCAGGTGGTCGCCGGCATCATCATGTTCACTGCCCTGCTGGAGTCTGACTGGTGGAAGGGGGCGATCGTCGGGGCGGTCATGACCGTGACCGCGACGCTCGGCGACTTCATCGAGTCCGCGATCAAGCGCGACATCGGGATCAAGGACATGTCCAACCTGCTGCCCGGCCACGGTGGCCTCATGGACCGGCTGGACAGCATCATCCCCAACACCGTCGTGGCCTACACGCTCTTCGCGATCACGCTGGGGGTGTCCTGACGTGCGCCAGCCGCCCGGGCTGATCGTCCTGGAGGCACCCCGCCGCGGCAAGCCCCCCACGCACCTGTCAGACATGACCCTCGACGAGCGTCGGTCGGCCGTCGAGGCAGCGGGGCTGCCGCGGTACCGGGCCGACCAGGTCTCGAACCACTGGTTCGCGCGGCTCGCCGACGATCCCGCCGGATGGACGGACATCCCGGCCCCCCTTCGCGAGCCCCTGGCGACGAGCCTGTGCCCGCCGCTGCTCGCTCCCGTGCGTGAGGTCACCTGCGACGGCGGGCTCACAGTCAAGTCGGTGTGGCGGCTGTTCGACGGTGCCCTGGTGGAGTCCGTGCTCATGCGCTACCCGGCGACGCGCACCTCCCGCGAGCGAGTGACCCTGTGCGTGTCGTCGCAGGCGGGCTGCGGGATGAACTGCCCGTTCTGCGCCACGGGGCAGGCCGGCCTGACGCGCAACCTGTCGACCGCCGAGATCGTCGAGCAGGTCCTCGCGGGCGCCCGTGCGCTCGACAGGTGCCAGGTGGTCGGGGGTCGGGGCCGCGTGGCCAACGTCGTCTTCATGGGGATGGGCGAGCCCCTGGCGAACTACAACGTCGTCCTCGCCGCAGTTCGCCGGCTCGTGGAGCCGGCACCCGCGGGGCGAGGGATGTCCGCGCGCGGCGTGACCGTCTCGACCGTCGGACTGGTCCCGGCGATCCGTAGGCTCGCGGGGGAGGGCCTGCCGGTGACCCTCGCGCTGAGCCTCCACGCCCCGGACGACGAGCTGCGCGACACCCTCGTGCCGGTCAACACCCGATGGAAGGTCGGCGAGGCACTGGACGCGGCCCACGAGTACGCCCAGGCGACGGGCCGGAGGGTGTCCATCGAGTACGCCCTGATCCGCGACATCAACGACCACGCCTGGCGCGCGGACCTCCTGGGCAAGCTGCTCAACGCGCGCGGCCGGGGGTGGGCCCATGTGAACCCCATCCCACTCAACCCGACGCCGGGGTCCATGTGGACTGCGAGCGATCCGGGGGTCGAGGCTTCCTTCGTCGCCGCACTGCAGGAGCGGGGCATCCCGACGACGATCCGCGACACCCGCGGCCGCGAGATCGACGGGGCGTGCGGGCAGCTTGCAGCGAGCGCGGGCTGAGCGGTCGGCTGCCCGCCGGGACACGCGGGGCGGCGGGCCCCGGCGGGGCTGAGAGGATCGCCCTCGTGTGCGCCCAACCCATCGACGACCTGCTGGCCCTGCTCGACCTCGAGGAACGCCCGGGAGATGTCTTCGTCGGGATGAGCCGCGATGTCGCCTACACGCGGATCTTCGGCGGCCAGGTGGCCGCCCAGTCACTGGTCGCCGCGGGTCGGACCGTCGACCCCGCGCGCTACGTGCACTCGCTGCACGCGTACTTCCTGCGCCCGGGCGATCCGGCGCGGCCTGTCGAGTTCCGTGTGGAACGGGTTCGGGACGGCCGCGGGTTCAGCGTTCGGCGTGTGGTCGCCCACCAGCACGACCGGCCCACGTTCATGATGTCCGCGTCCTTCCACCTGCCCGAGGCGGCGCCGATCGTGCACGGGATGCGCGCCCCCGCCGTGCCCGCGCCCGACAGCCTGCCGGCGCTGCGCGACATCATCGCGCCGCACAGGGCGGTCCTGCCGCCGATCCTGCTCGATGTCACGCTCCCCGTGGATGTCCGGCCCGTGCGCGGCCTCGGCCAGAACGTCATCTCGTGGTGGGGCGAGGCGTACGCCGACCATCCCACGCAGACCAGCCCGTCGGACTTCCCCGGCGAGGACGTCGTCTGGTTCCGCGCTGACGGGGCGATGCCCGACGACCCCCTGGTCCACGTGAGCGTCGCCGTCTACTTCTCGGACGCGACGCTGCTGGACGCGGTCCAGCGCAGGCACGGCTTCTTCGTGGGGTCCGGTGACCTCGAGGTCGCCAGCCTCGACCACGCCATGTGGTTCCACCGGCCCTACCGGGCCGACGAGTGGGCGCTGTACGTCACCCAGTCCCCCGCCGCCGACCGCGGTCTCGGCTTCGCCCGAGGACGGATGTTCGACACGTCCGGCGACCTCATGATCTCGATCACGCAGGAGGGACTCTTCCGGCGGCCCACCCAACCGGGGGCCGCACTCTACCCGCCCTCGTGAGGGCCTTGGGGGTGACGAGGCGCGTGCCCGTGGTCCCGGTCCGGCCCGAGGGCCGCCGGGCCGCGTCGATCCCGGGCTGCCGCGGGCGCTCAGCCGGCCAGGCCGCGGACCTCCGGCTGTGGTCCCGCCCCGACGTTGCCGTAGCGATGGGCGGTGACGCTCACGCTCTGCTCCCGCAGCCAACGGGGGCCCTCTGCGCGAACCTCGGGTGTGATCGGCCGGGAGTCCACCGAGACTCCCGCGCCGACCGCCGCCCCGATCACCCGAGTGGCTGACTCGGCGCTGAGCCACCTGATCCGACCCACGCGGCCCTCAGCGACCGCCGCCGCCACGTGCGAGATCGACTCCAGGTGCGTGTCGCCAGGCAGGCCCTCGGCTCGGGCGAGGCTGGGGTCCGCGCTGACCTGCACGGACGCGCCGAGGCACTCGGCGAGGACCCGGACGGACTCCAGCGTCGCCCGGGAGGTCGCGGCATCGACACGGACCAGGATCGGCTCGTCGTAGTGCCGGAAGCGCACGATGTTGCGCTCCACGTCCAGCCCCGCGGAGTCCCGAGCGGCGCCGCCCGTGTCCTGCCACCACGACTGGACAGCTGCGCGGTCCAGGGCCTCCCGGACCGCCGGCCACTCGCGCAGGCAGGGCACGTAGTTCTCGCCCCCCGCCTTCGCGGTGGGTCCGACCGAGGATCGACGCCAGCCGCCGAACGGCTGTCGGTTGACGATCGCCCCGGTCGTCCCACGGTTGACGTACGCGTTGCCGACTGCCACGTTCTGGATCCACCAGGCGCACTCGTCCTGGTCGAGAGCCTGCACGCCAGCAGTGAGCCCGTAGCCCGTGCTGTTCTGCCACTGCAGCCCGGTGGCCAGGTCCGGGGCGCGCATGACTCCCAGGACCGGTCCGAACCACTCGTTGAGATGGCTCCACGACTCGGGCTCGACGCCGAGGCGGACCCCCGGGCTCCACAGGTGGCCGCTTGCGTCCATCCGCTGTGGCTCCACCAGCCACCGCTCCCCGGGGTCCAGACGTGTCAGGGCACGCTCCAGCGCGCCCTCGGGAGGCTTGATCAGGGGTCCGACGACCGATGCCGGGTCCAGCGCGGACGCGACGCGCAGCGACGTGACGGCGTCGGCGAGCTGGCGGCGGAAGGTCGGGTCGTCATAGACATCGGACTCGACGATGGCAAGGCTGGCTGCGGAGCACTTCTGGCCGGCATGGCCGAAGGCCGACGCGACGAGATCGCGCACAGCCGCCTCGACGTCCGCGGTGCCCGAGATCAGCATGGCGTTCTTGCCCGAGGTCTCGGCCAGCAGGCGCAGCCCGGGGCGCCAGGACAGGAACATCCGGGCCGTCTGCCAGGACCCCGTGAGCACGACAGCGTCGACCTCGGGGTCGATGACGAGCGCGCGGCCGGCCTCGTCGTCGCCGCAGGGCAGGAACGTGAGGACATCGCGTGGGACGCCGGCGGCCCACAGCTGCTGGGCCAGCAGCCACGCAGTGGCGCGGGTCTCGGGCGCCGGCTTGAGGATCACGGAGTTCCCCGCGGCCAGCGCCGCCAGGACCCCGCCGGCGGGGATGGCGTACGGGAAGTTCCACGGCGGGATCACGACGACGACACCGAGCGGCCGGCTCGGCCCCCAGGACTCCACCTGCTGTGCGCTGGCCGCGTAGAACCGGGCGAAGTCGATGGCCTCGGCCACCTCGGGGATGCCCTCGGCGACGGTCTTGCCGGCATCCCGGGCCATCACGGCCAGGGTCGTGTGCCGCTCCTCGAACATCAGCCGCGCTGCCGAGGCCAGGACGCCAGCCCGTCCCGCGGCGCCGAACGACTCCCACGGCGCCACGGCGCTCCTGGCCACGGCGATCGCCTCGGCCACCACATCGGGCGTGGCCAGTCCGGTGGCGTACCAGGGGGCGGCCCCTGACCCCGGGTCGGTCCCGGGGACGGTGACCTGGGGGACGTGCTCGACTCCCGCGACGACCACGGGGATGACCGGCGACGAGCTGCCCACCTCGGCCATGGCCCGGCTGATCCGGGCCCGTTCGTCGGGTCGGGTGAGGTCGAGCTCGGCCACGTTCGCGAACGCCGGTCCGCCATCGATGCCCCCGGAGATCGCGTGCGCCACGTCGACAGACTCCGCCGAGCCGGCCCCAGCCGGGGAGGTTCGCAGGGGTCCCGGAGCAGCCAGGGGCGGCCCCACGGGGGGCGACCCGTGTCGGATCGAGGTCGTGTCGAGGCCTCCTCGGGCGGCCAGTGCCGCACGGAAGAGGTCGGCCTGGGCCGCGAATCCGGGACCCCCCGGAGCCAGGTCGAAGGAAGCGCGCAGGTAGTTCTCGGGTGCGGTGTTCTCGTCGAGGCGGCGGACCAAGTAGGCCACAGCGGCCGGGAAGTCCCCCTCACGGGTCACCGGGGCGTACATGAGCAGGCGGCCGACATCCTCAGCGACGGCCCGGGACTCAGCCTCCGCCATCCCTTCGAGCATCTCCACGTCGACCTGCTCGGGCACGCCGCGGGCGTTCGCCAGCTCGACGGCCCATGCGACGTCGAACAGGTTGTGGCTGGCGATGCCCACCCGAAGGACGTCGGCGGTGCGCGGTCCCAGTGCGCTGTCGACCAGGCGCTTCCAGGACGCGTCCACGAGTGCCTTGGTCGGGAAGGGGGCGGCCGGCCAGCCGTGGATCTGGGCCTCCGCTCGCTCCATCGCGAGGTTGGCTCCCTTGACGATCCGCACCTTGATCCCCGCTCCGCCGGCGTCGCGTCGCGCGGTGGCCCATTCGATGAGCCCGGCCAGGGCTGCGTGGCTCTCGGGCAGGTACGCCTGCAGCACGACCCCGGCGCTCACGCCGGTCAGGTCGTCCTCGCCCAGCACCCGGCGGAACGCGGCCAGGGTCAGGTCGAGGTCGCGGTACTCCTCCATGTCGAGGGCGACGAAGCGGGGCGGGTTCGCCTGGCTCGCGGCGAGCAGGAGCGGGCGCAGCCGCTCCACGACCCGATCGATGCTGCCTGCGTGGTCGAAGACGTTGAGCTGGGCGACGATCGCCGAGATCTTGACCGAGACGTGCGTCGTCGTGGGCCGGCGGACCATGGCGAGCACGCGCGCCAGCCGGTCCTGGGCCTCCCGCTCGCCCAGGACCGCCTCCCCGAGGACGTTGATGTTCAGGACCGCCCCCTGCTCGGCCCTGCGGCGCATGTGGGCGGCGAGGTCGGCGGCCTCCGCCGGCAGGATGATGCCGTGGGACGCGGCCTGCACCTGGCGGTGGACCATCTGGACGGCGGCGCGCGGCGCGATCCGGCTCAGGACATCCAGGCTGCGCAGGCCCAGGTGGTCTCGCAGGCCCAGGGCCTCGCGCGTGGAGAGCACCGCAGCCCCGTGGAGCGTGCTGAGCGCGCGTTGCGGATCGCCCATCCGCATGACCTCATCGGTCAGGTGCATCGTGACCGGCAGGCCCGCGGGATCGGCCAGGAGCCGGGCCATCCTGCGCCGACGCGCACGTTCGCTGCGGCCCCGCAACCGCTCGGCGCGCGCCAGCCAGCGGGATGCCCGTTGGATGGCGGCTTCGGCCAGGACATCGGCATCACCAGACGTCCGGGAGGCCGGCACACCGATCGCATCCGTCACGGGACCCATGGTCGTCCTGGAGCGGGCCCTATTCAACGGCTGGCGGGCTCAACGGATGGCGGGGTCGCGCGGGTGGACGCGTCTGACATGGCAACCGGGCCAAGGCCGCCAGTACCTTTGCCGGCATGACCAACATCACCGTCTTCGACACCAAGAAGTACGACCGCGACCATCTGGGCAAGGCGCTTCTTGATGCCGGGTTCGACGTGAAGTTCCGCGACTTCCGGCTCTCGTCCGACACGGTGAGCACTGTCGGGGACGACGTCGACGTCGTCTGTGTGTTCGTCAACGACAAGGTCACAGCGGACGTGGTCGCCGAGCTTGCCCAGCGCGGGGTCAAGATGATCGCCCTGCGCTGCGCCGGGTTCAACGGGGTCGACCTCGCGGCCGCCAAGGAGCACGGCGTCGTGGTCGCACGAGTGCCCGCGTACTCGCCCTATGCGGTGGCCGAGCATGCCATCGCCCTGCTCATGGCCCTCAACCGCAAGCTCCCGCAGGCCAACCGTCGTGTGCGCGACATGAACTTCACGCTGGACGGCCTTGTCGGGTTCGACATGCACGGCAAGACCGCGGGCCTGATCGGGACGGGCAAGATCGGCAAGATCGCCGCACAGATCTTCAAGGGCTTCGGGATGCGGGTCATCATGTGGGACCCCTACCCGGATCCGGTCTGGGCCGAGCAGAACGGCCTGGAGTACGTCGAGCTGTCGGAGATCGGCCGGGAGGCCGACGTGATCTCCCTGCACATCCCGCTGTTCCCCGAGACCGAGCACATCATCAACGAGCTGACGATCGCGGCCTTCAAGAAGGGCGTCTACCTCATCAACGTCAGCCGCGGCGCGCTGGTCGACACGAAGGCGCTGATCGCCGCCCTGAAGTCGGGGCACGTCGCGGGCGTCGGCCTGGACGTCTACGAGGAGGAGGAGGGCAAGTTCTTCGAGGACCTGTCCGGTCAGATCATGGACGACGATGTCCTCGCGCGTCTGCTGAGCTTCCCCAATGTCCTCGTCACCGCCCATCAGGCCTTCCTCACGTCCGAGGCGCTCGCGGAGATCGCGCGGGTCACGACGGAGAACATCCAGGCCTTCAGCGAGGGCCGGGATGTCGACCCCTCGCGCGTGGTCTCGGCCTGACACCCACCAGCGGCCCTGACCTGCCGTGCTCGGGGGTCACGATCTGGAAGCTCCGGCGTTGAGGTGACCTCGCTGCGCGGCCCCGCCAGTGCCCGTCAGACCCGGCGGGCGCGCCTCGGGTCGAGTCGGTCAGCGCGTCTGGAACAGGACCACCTTGGGTCCGCTCTGGAAGATCGCGTCGCCGGACATCGTCGTCGCCACGCTCTGGCCGGCCGCCACGTCCGCGACACTCGACTCGACCCTCCCCAGGAGCTCGCCGGTCTGCAGGTAGATCCATACGCGCAGGTCCGCCGAGGCGGTCCGTGACCCGCGGTTGCGCACCTGTCCGTCCAGGGTCAGGTGGCCGTCGGCAGTGTTGCTGAGTCGGTACGAGTCCAGGAACCAGTCTCCGTCACCGAGCTGGTCGCTGGCCGGGGCCGAGGGGGCGATGACCTGCCCGACGATGCCCGGACCGTTGCCGGAGCCCAGTATGCCGGCGGCTCGCAGCCCCAGCCAGGCGATGATCCCGATCAGCACGATGCTGGCCACGACGAGCATGCGGCGTCGGCGGGCGGCGATGGTCGCGGCATCCGCGGCGGTGCGAGGACGGGAGACGCGGCTGCGACTCTGTGTCAACTGGTCGGCGCTCTCCGATGCGCTGGAGGTCGGTGCCGCCGGCCGTGAGGCCGTGGTGCCTGCCTGTGTGGGAGGGCCGCCCAGCCCCGCCGGGAGTGGGGTGTCGAGGTCGGGGCCGTCCTGAGCGGCTTCGGTCACGACTCGGTCGGTGGGGGCTACGAGCGTCGCGTCACCAGCGGGCCGGAGGGCAGCGGTGGCGGCCCCTCGTGCCCGGGCGAGGCGCAGGACCTCCAGGGCGGTGGGTCGCTGATCGGGTGACTTGGTCAGCATCGCCCGGAGAAGGTGCGTTCGGATGGGATCGATCCCGGCGAGGTCGGGCTCCTTCGTCGTGATCGCGACGAGGATGGCCACGCCGGACCCAGTGCCGAAGGGCGGACGGCCGGTGGCGGCGTAGGCGAGCAGCGAGCCCAGCGCGAAGATGTCGCTGGCCGGTCCCGTGGGGGACAGGTTCGCCTGTTCGGGCGAGAGCCACGCGGGACTGCCCGTCACCAGACCAGTGGCTGTGAGCTGCGTGGCGTCCTCGGGATGGGCGATCCCGAAGTCGATGAGGACCGGCCCGCGCTGGTTGAGGATCACGTTGGCCGGCTTGAGGTCGCGGTGGGTGATCCGATGTACCTCGAGCACGGCCAGTGCCTGCGCGATGCCCGCCGCCAGCTCCCACCAGTCCTCCGTCAGCAGGGGGCCAGCCAGGTCGATTGCGTCGCGCAGGACCGGCCCACTGACGTACTCCACGGCCAGCCAGGCGGGCTCGGACGTGAGGTCGCATGCCAGGAACTTGCTGATGTGCACGTCGTTGACCGAGCGCAGGATCGAGGCCTCGCGTCCGAACCGCTCGAGGTTGGCCGGGACATCGAGCAGGCCGGGTCGGATGACCTTGACTGCGGCCCCGGTGTCCTCGGCGGCGGTCGCGCTGTCGGCCCTCGTGGCGTAGTACACGACGCCCATCCCCCCGGCGCCGAGGCGGGAACGGAGCGTCCAGGGGCCAACGACATCTGGATCGTGGATCGACAGCGGACTCCCGACCGGGGGCTGCGCCATCGCCACCTCCGGTTCCTTCGACGACCCTCAGGGGGCCTGACTCGCGAGGACGAATCTAGCCGATCATGGGTCGCCGCCGCCCAGGCGGATCCGGTGGGTGCCGATCGGCGGGCATGGCTTCGAGGGGATCGAGGACGCCGTGCCCGCTACTGGTAGGACACCCACCTCGGTTGCGGCTTGATCTCCATCGTGGCCTTGGGACTGAGCATCGGACTGTCCTCGTCGATGAAGTTCTTCCAGCCGAAGGTCACTCCGGCCGGCGCCTTCGCCCGGATGGCCCGGTACGTGCCCTTCTTCGCGCCCGGCCCGCCGTGGCCGTCCATCTGGATGGTGATGGCGAGCTCGGGGTGACCGGTCTGCAGCGAGCCACGGTCGCGGATCATCCTGGTCGTGAACTGATGGAGCAGCAGCATCTTCTGGGGCAGGCCCGCCTCCCGGGTGAGCTGGGCGAGCCATGCGCTGACCCGGTTGATCTCCGCTGCGCTCACCGAGCCGATCTGCCTCAAGGGCTTCTGCTTGGCCGTCAGCTTCCACTCGGGGTCCAGGGCCAGACCGACGTGGGGAAGCAGGAGCAGCTCGCGGTAGCGCTTGGCCTGGGTCAGCAGGTCCGCCCGCCCGGGTTGCAGGTCCAGGATGACGTACTGCCCGGCTCGGCCAGCCTCGCGCACGAGCGGGCGAAGCTTCGACACGGGCGTCTCGGCCGAGTAGTCGCCGTCGGCGCCAGCACCGCGCGTGGCGATCGTGGTGATGATCTCCAGGGCGGGGATCACCTTGCGCGACGTGTGCGCCTCGTACTTCTTCGCCTGTCGCTTGGCCCGGGCAATGGTCGCGGCGCGCCCCTGTTCGCCGAGCACGCCGAGAGCCGGCACCCCGGGATGGCCGTAGAGGGCGACGTACACGCGCCCGTCGAACACTCGGCGACCGCCGCCGGGAAGCTCCGCGGCAGGCGCCGGGGCGGCTCTCGGGGCCTGACCCCCTGCGGGAGGGGCGGGGGCCTGGGCGCCGGCCGCGGGGACGCCGGCATCCACGGCCACGGCGCCCGTCGTCTGGCCGTGGCGACCCAGCACGATCGCGACGGGAGCCAGCAGCGCGGCGACCGCGATGGCGACCACGACCGCGCTTCGTGACGGGTGGGGGGAGCGCGACATCGGCGCCTCCTTGATCGACGGATTCAGGGAAGGCTATGCCAGCCGGATGACTGCCGGGCCCCACCGCCACTGCGGTCGGGGGTGGGCGTGCCGCGTCGGCGGCGTCGCGTGTGCCGATGGTGGCCTCGGAGCCGGCAGTTGCCCGAGGCAGGGCCCGGTGGGACGATCCTGGGGAGAAGAGGAGCTGACATGGCGTTCGAGCAGATCTGCAAGCGCTGCCACGCCCCGGCATCGCTGGGGTTCGGCGACACTTGGCTGTGCCTGGACTGCTACGGGATCGTCGGGTCCTGTTGCATGGAGTTCGACGGGGACGACATGTTCCTGGAGGACCGCAGCTGGTGGGAGTCGCGGATGGCGCCCAAGGCCTGAGACTCGTCGTCCCAGACCTCGGGCGGCCTGCGGATGCCTACCCGGATGACCCCGCGAAGCACCCGGGGATGACTTCCGACAAGTCCTCAATGCCCGGCTTCACGTCCCCCAAAACGTCCCCCGGACGTGATGGGAGTCACATCAGCCTCAGGCAGGCACCCAGACCTTGGGATCGACGCGCCGCGCCCAGCCGGTGACGATGAGGTACTGGGCGAGCAGGTACAGGCCGTCGACGACCAGCCGGCCGTGCGGAAGGTCGATTCCGGCGATGCGCAGCCCGATCAGCAGGTCGGAGGCCAGGAATGCCGCCGCGCCCGCCGCGACGCGGCGGTCCACGCCGGTTGCCAGGATCGCCGTGGTGCACAGCGCCAGGCTGTAGACGAGGACAGGGACCCGAAGGTCCCCCAGCTGCGGACCGAGGACCAGGTTCGCGGCCAGCCAGAACGACAGGACCGCTCCGGGGATGATCGCCCGCCGGCGCACCATCGGCCACGCACCCATCCTCAGGAACCCCCTGCTCCACGCCACCTGCATCCCCAGGAAGGCGCCCATCCCGGCCAGGAAGGCCGGCCCCTCGTAGTTCACGCCGACGTCCCCGGCGGTGGCCAGGGCCAGCCCCGCAGCCAGGGCCGCGGGCGCCTGCTTGCCCAGCGCGACCAGCGTCCAGAGCAGGAGGCTCGGCATGAGCAGGGCCTTGAGCGCGATGTGGGCCGGGTCACCGATGCCCATCAGGTGAAGCAGGATGTACGCGGTCCAGAGGGCAGCCACCACCGCCCACGCTGCCTGTGGGCTCAAGGTCACCGTCGCCTGCTCGGGTCGGCTGGGGAACAGCGGCTCCGGGAGGGCCTCGTCCAGCAGTTCATCGACGACGGCATCGGTCATCATGGGCTCCTTCTGGTGGGAAGGCGCACGCTACTGAGGACTGCACGCGGTCCGGCGGGCGGGATCCGGACGCGAGGCTGGGAGCCCGACCGGGGCCGGCTTGCAGCGAGGAGGAGGTCCAACGTGCTGGCGCTCTGCGGCGGGATGACTGCCTTCTTCCTCCTGGCCTTCTTCCTCAGCGGCATGTTGGGCGAAGGGAAGCGGGTCCAGAGGTTCATGCTCACGATGGCCGGCGTGTTCGGCCTGCTCAGCGCATTGCTCGTCGTGGCCGGAGCTGCCTGAGCGCAAGGAGGTCGATGTCAGCGACATCGGCGATGATGTCCTCGTGACCGTATCCAGGGATGTCGTGCTGCTGGGCAGCACCGGCTCGATCGGCACCCAGGCCCTCTCGGTCATCGAAGCCAACCGTTCGCGGTTCCGGGTGGTCGGGCTGGCTGCGGGGGGCGCCCGGCCGGGCCTCCTGGCCGACCAGGCCGTCCGCTTCGACGTCCCCGTCATCGGGCTGCCCACCGCTCAGGCAGCCGAGGAGTTCATGGGGGTCTGGTCGAAGCGCCACTCCGACCGACGCGAGCCCGAGGTCGTCGTCGGCGAGGGCGCCGCCGCCGAGCTGGCCGGCATGCCCTGCGACGTCGTCCTCAACGGAATGACCGGTGCCGTCGGGCTTGAGCCGACCCTGGCCGCGCTGGCCTCGGGCGCGACCCTGGCCCTGGCCAACAAGGAGTCGCTCATCGTCGGCGGACCCCTCGTCCGGGCGGCGGCGCGGCCGGGCCAGATCGTCCCCGTCGACTCCGAGCACTCGGCGCTCGCCCAGTGCCTGGCGGCGGGGGACCGGTCGCAGGTGCGTCGCCTCGTGCTCACCGCAAGTGGCGGGCCGTTCCGGGGCCGTCGCCGGCTGGACCTGCAGGATGTGAGCCCCGAGGCGGCCATGGCCCATCCGACGTGGGACATGGGTCCGGTCATCACGATCAACTCGGCGACCATGGTCAACAAGGGCCTGGAGGTGATCGAGGCCCACCTCCTGTTCGACGTGCCGCTGGCCGACATCGACGTGGTGGTCCACCCGCAGTCCGTGGTCCACTCGATGGTCGAGTTCGTGGACGGCTCCACGCTGGCGCAGGCCAGCCCGCCGGACATGCGCCTGCCGATCGCCCTGGGTCTGGCGTGGCCCGAGCGCCTTCCCGGGGCCGCGCCTCCCTGCGACTGGACGCGGGCGAGCACCTGGTCGTTCGAGCCGCTGGACGACGAGGCGTTCCCCGCTGTCGCCCTGGCCCGGGCCGCGGGTACCGCGGGCGGCACGGCACCGGCGGTCTACAACGCGGCCAACGAGGTGGCGGTGGCGCACTTCCGTGCCGGGCGCCTGTCCTTCCTGGGGATCGTCGACACGGTCGCGCGCGTCCTGGACGATCACGATCCCGTCGCGCCGGCAGACCTGACGCTGGCCGATGTCCGCGAGGCGGATGCCTGGGCCCGCGAGCGTGCCACTCGGGTCGTCCGCTCCGGCGCGGGGCTCGGGGCGGGGCGGCCATGACCGAGGTGCTGCTCTTCGCGATCGGGGTCCTGCTGGCCGCTCTCGGGATCGCGCTGTCCATCGGGTTGCACGAGATGGGCCACATGATCCCGGCCAAGCGCTTCGGCGTTCGTGTGACGCAGTGGATGATCGGGTTCGGGCCGACGCTGTGGTCACGGCGTGGCCGTGAGACGGAGTACGGGGTCAAGGCCGTGCCGCTGGGGGGCTACATCCGCATGATCGGGATGTTCCCGCCACCCTCGGATGCCCCGGAGGGCACCGCCGGGCGCGGAAGCACGGGTCGCTTCTCCCTCATGGCAGACCAGGCACGCGCGGCCGCGTGGGAAGAGGTCCCACCGGGCGACGAGCACCGCGTCTTCTACCGGCTCTCCGCCCGGCGCAAGGTCGTCGTGATGATGGGCGGCCCGACCGTCAACCTGCTGATCTCGGTCTTCGTGTTCTCCGTCCTGCTCATGGGGATCGGCCGTCCCACCGCCAGCACGACCGTCTCGATGGTGGTCCCGTGCATCCCCCCGGCGATCGCCTCGCAGGAGGCTGCCACCCGGGCCGTCTCGGTCGGGCAGTCGACGGCCTCGGCCTGCACTCCTCAGGACAACGCCTCTCCGGCCTCGCAGGCGGGGATCAGGCCCGGCGACCGGGTCGTCTCGGCCGACGGACATCAGGTGACCCAGTGGAGCGACGTGACCGAGCGCACACGGGCCCGCCCGGGGGAGCAGGTCGTCCTCGTCCTGGACGACGGGCAGGGTCCGCGGTCGGTCACCGTGCAGATCGCGGAGGCCTGGCGACCGGTCGTGGACGTCGACGGCATGGTGACCCAGCAGATCGCGAGATCGGGATACATCGGGATCATCCCCGGCACGATCTACGTACGCCAGCCGCCCTCGGATGTCGTGGCGACGATGTGGATGCTGACCGAGCGAAGCGCTCGGGCCATCCTCACGTTGCCGGCCCGGGTGGTGGAGCTGGCCCAGGACATGGCCGCGGGCGAGCCGCGGAATCCGGACAGCCCCGTCAGCGTGGTGGGGATCGGGCGCATCTCCGGCGAGATCGCGGCTGCCGAGGATCCCGTCATGTCCAAGGTCGTCACCCTGCTCGCCCTGCTCGGGAGCCTCAACCTGTTCCTCTTCCTGTTCAACCTCCTGCCGATCCTGCCGCTGGACGGCGGTCACGTGGCCGGGGCGCTCTTCGAAGGCTCGCGGCGGCACCTCGCCCGGTGGCGCGGCCGCCATGATCCGGGGCCGGCAGACGTCTCGCGTGCCATGCCACTGGCGTACGGCGTCGCCCTGGTCCTGGTGGCACTGTCGAGCGTCGTGATCCTGGCCGATGTGGTGAATCCGCTCTCGATCAATGGCTGACCCGGGCCGGCTTGTCCGTGCCGTGGCGATGGGGCTCGCCGCCGGAGTGCTCGCCGGGATGTTCGGCGTCGGTGGCGGCATCGTCATGGTGCCGCTGCTGGTCGCCTGGTTCGCGTTGGACCAGCGCCGTGCCAGCGCCACGAGCCTGCTGGCCATCGTCCCCATCGGGATCGCCTCGGCCTGGGGCTACGCGATCAACGGCAACGTCGCGTGGGCGGACGCCGCCCTCCTAGCACTCGGATCGGTCGCCGGCGGCCAGCTCGGCTCCTGGCTGCTGCCACGCACGCCGATCCGCAGGCTCCAGCTGTGGTTCGGGATCCTCAGCATTGTCACGGCGGTCCGACTCGTCCTGGAGGAGTCAGGGGGCGCCGCCGCGGCGGGTCATGTCGGGACCAGCCCCACTGAGGCCGCGCTCCTGGTGATCGTCGGACTGGCCGGTGGGGTCCTGGCGGGGCTCCTGGGGGTCGGCGGCGGCGTGATCATGGTCCCGGCGCTGGTCATCCTCGTGGGCGCCGATGCCGACGTGGCCCGCGGGACCAGCCTGGCCGTCCTCGTGGTCACGGCCCTCACGGCGACGATCGCCAACGTCTCCCGCGGCATGGTGGAGGTCCGGACCAGCCTCATGGCCGGCGCCGCGGGGATCCCAGGGGGCCTGGCCGGGGCGTGGCTGGGCCAGCTGGTGGGTGGGCGGGTCTCGCTGACCCTCTTCGCGGCGCTGCTTGTCTGGTCGGGCCTGCGGATGATCCGCCGCCCGCGGGCAGACCCGCCCGTCGCTGTCACCTGACCGGGCGGGAGCTGCGGGCGCCAGTACGCGGTGGTCCGGGGGGGCAGGCGCGCCCAGATCGGCCCGCGGCTCCTGAGCCGACCACGTCCGGGCCGGTTCGCGGGGATACTTGGGACATGACTGTGAACCTCGGGATGCCCATCCCACCCCCTCCGGTGCTCGCCCCGCGCCGGCCCACCCGGCAGATCGTCCTGAAGCATCGCAAGCACCCCGTCGCAGTCGGTGGCGACGCCCCCGTGAGCGTCCAGTCGATGGCCACGACGCTGACCGCCGACGTGAACGCGACCCTGCAGCAGATCGCCGAGCTGACCGCCTCTGGGTGTCAGGTCGTGCGTGTCGCGGTGCCCAGCCAGGACGATGCCGAGGCCCTGGCGCCGATCGCGCGCAAGTCCGACATACCGGTCATCGCAGACATCCACTTCCAGCCCAAGTACGTGTTCGCCGCCATCGAGGCCGGCTGCGCGGGCGTGCGGGTCAACCCGGGGAACATCAAGCAGTTCGACGACAAGGTGCGCGAGATCGCCGCTGCGGCCCGTGACCACGGCACGCCCATCCGGATCGGGGTGAATGCCGGCTCGTTGGACCCCCGCCTGCTCAAGAAGCACGGCAAGGCGACTCCGGAGGCCCTGGTCGAGTCCGCCCTCTGGGAGGCGGGACTGTTCGAGGAGCACGGCTTCCGCGACATCAAGATCTCGGTCAAGCACCATGATCCGGTCGTCATGGTCCGGGCCTACGAGATGCTCTCGGAGGCCTGCGACTACCCGCTGCACCTGGGCGTCACCGAGGCGGGGCCGGCCTTCCAGGGCACCATCAAGAGCGCCGTGGCATTCGGGGCGCTGCTGAGCAGGGGGATCGGCGACACCATCCGGGTCTCCCTGTCCGCGCCGCCGGTGGAGGAGGTGAAGGTCGGCATCCAGATCCTGGAGAGCCTCAACCTGCGCCAGCGCGGCCTGGAGATCGTCTCGTGCCCCTCGTGCGGGCGAGCCCAGGTCGACGTCTACACGCTCGCCGAGGAGGTGACGGCCGGGCTCGAGGGCCTCACCGTGCCCCTGCGGGTGGCGGTCATGGGCTGCGTGGTGAACGGACCGGGCGAGGCTCGGGAGGCTGATCTGGGCGTCGCCAGCGGGAACGGCAAGGGCCAGATCTTCGTCAAGGGGACCGTCATCAAGACCGTCCCCGAGGCACGGATCGTCGAGACCCTGATCGAGGAGGCCATGCGCCTGGCCGACCAGATGGAGAGCGTCGAGGCGCAGGGCGGCAGCCCGGTCGTCTCGGTCGGCTGATGGCAGGCGGCCAGCCCGCTGGCGCGGCGGGGGAGCGCGAGGGGACGGTGCCCGATCATCACGCCGCCGGCGCGCCAGGCGCCCGTCCGGGCGGCAAGGTCCCGGAGTGGTCGCAGGAGGCCTTCGAGGAGGCCTTCGCCGAGGCCGACCTGGCCGTCGGACGCTTCAACCTTGCCGTGTTCGGCAAGACCGGCGTCGGCAAGTCCACCCTCGTCAACGCGATCTTCGGCGAGGCTGTGGCGGCGACCGGGATCGGCCGCCCCGTGACGCACGGCAGCCATCTCTACGTGCACCGCTCCGGCAAGCTCGGCATCTACGACACGCAGGGCCTGGAGGTCGGACGGGACACCGAGCGCATCGTCGACGACCTGCGAGCGTTCCTGGAGCACTCGGCCGCGCTGCCCGTGGCCGATCAGGTCCATCTCGCGTGGTACGCGATCCGCGGCACCGACCGGCGCTTCGAGCCGGCAGAGGCCACCTTCGTCAGGGCGCTGGCCGAGCTCGGACTCCCGGTCGTCCTGGTCGTCACCCAGGTCCCGGCACGACGGGACGCCGCCGGCGTCCTGCACGTCGCACCGGACATCCTGGAGCTGTCCCGTCAGATCGAGCAGATGCGCCTGCCCGTGCACGAGGGCCGTGCGGTGCTGGTCAACGCCGTGGCGGACCCCTTCATCGGCGCGGAGGAGCACGGACTGCTCGGCCTGCTCGATGCCACCTTTCGCCTCGCTCCGGATCAGGCCACCGAGGCCCTTGTCGCCGCCCAGAAGATCGACCCGGCTCGCAAGGCTGCGGCAGCTCGTCGGGCGATAGCCAGCGCGACGGCCAGCGCCACGGCGGCCGGAGCCACCCCGATCCCGTTCGCGGACGCCGCGATCCTGGTGCCGATCCAGATCGGGATGATGGCCAGGATCGCCACGATCTACGACATCCCGATGCAGCGGGCCACCGTCGCCAGCCTCGCCACGACCACCGTCACCACCCAGGCGGGCCGTTTCGCCGCGACCGGGCTGCTCAAGCTGATCCCCGGCATCGGGACCGTCACGGGCGGGGTGATCACCGGGGGCGTGGCCGGGTCCATCACCTATGCCGCCGGCGAGGCCTGGCTCACCGTGTGCAAGGGCATGGCCGAGGGCCGCTACGAGTCGGTCTCGGGGACGCTGGACTCGCGGGCGATCCAGAAGGTGTTCACGGAGGAGTTCGCCGCGGCGTTCCGCTCGCGGGTGCGGCTCCGGCGGGACAAGTAGCCCGAGCCACATCGCTGGTCGAGCCCCCGCCGGTCGAGCGTGCCGATACCAAGGTCGTCGCCGGTCGAGCCAGTCGAGACCCGGTGGTCGTCGGTCGAGCCAGTCGAGACCCGGTGGTCGTCGGTCGAGCCAGTCGAGACCCCGGTCGTCGTCGGTCGAGCCAGTCGAGACCCCGGTGGTCGTCGGTCGAGCTCGTCGAGACCCGGT